>JAYTDA010000312.1:0-8526 GCA_043736155.1 Paracoccaceae bacterium
TGTCGGGATCAGAAGTGCGCAACAGCCTGTTGTTCACCGGGGTGCGGACACATTCCTATTCCAGCCTCGATCATGTGGTGGCGCTGCCCTATGTGACGGTGCACCGCAAGGCCAGTCTGAAAAATTGCGTGATCGACCGCGGTGTGGTGATCCCGGAAGGGCTGGTGGTGGGCGACGATCCGGTGCTGGATGCCAAATGGTTCAACCGCACCGACAGCGGCATCGTGCTGGTGACCCAGTCGATGCTGGATCTGCGCGCCGCCAAGCTGGGCTGACGGGGAAAAGGCAAGGGGGGCTGTCTGCCCCCCTTGGACCCCCCGAGAGTATTTTCACGAAAAACAAGGGGCAAGAAGTGGCCGGTGCAGGGACGAAGGGCAGGGTGCTGTCGGTGGCGTCGGAATGCGTGCCGCTGCTGAAAACCGGTGGGCTGGCCGATGTTGTGGGGGCCTTGCCAAAGGCGCTGGCGGGGCAGGGCTGGCAGATGCGGGTGCTGATGCCGGCCTACCGTGGTTTGGCAGAACGGCTGGATCGGGCGGACGAGGTCTGGTCCGATGCCGGGCTGTTCGGTGGTGCGGCGCGGATCTTGGCCGGGACCGTCGATGGCACCGACATGCTGCTGCTGGAAGCCCCGCATCTCTATGACCGGCCTGGTGGTCCTTATTCCGGCCCTGGCGGCGATTTTCCCGACAACCCGGAGCGGTTCGCCGCCCTGTGCTGGGCCGCCGCAGTGATCTGTCGCCAAGGGCTCGGTGATGGCTGGCGCCCTGACATCCTGCATGTGCATGACTGGCAAGGCGGGCTCGGCCCGGCCTATCTGCGCTTTGGCGGTGCCACGGATGTCCGGTCGGTCCTGACCGTGCATAACATCGCCTTTCAGGGCATGGCACCGGCGATGCGGATCGGGTCCTTGCGCCTGCCGCCATGGGAGTTTCATGCCGGGTCCTTGGAATATTACGGCCAGATCAGCAGTCTGAAGGCCGGGCTGGTCACCGCCGATGCCATCACCACCGTCAGCCCGACCTATGCCCGGGAATTGATGCGGCCGGCGTTCGGCATGGGGCTGCAAGGGGTGATTGCTGCCCGTGCATCTGTGGTGCATGGCATTCTGAACGGGGTCGATACCGATGTCTGGAACCCGGAAATTGAAGCCTTGCCGTTTTCGGCCAAGACCCTGAAGCAGAAGGCCGCCAGCCGCGCGGCTTTGCTGGCGGAGTTCGGGTTGGGGGAAGTGCCGGGGCCTTTGGCGATCATCGTGTCGCGTCTGACCGATCAGAAAGGCATCGACCTGGTGCCCGCCGTGTTGCCCGATTTCATCGCAGCGGGGGGCGGATTGGTGGTGCTGGGGTCCGGTGCGCCGGACCTGGAAGCGGCGATGCGCAGCGCGCAGACCACCTATCCCGACCGGGTCGGCCTGCGGCTCGGCTATGACGAGGCGCTGAGCCACCGGATGTTCGCCGGTGGCGACGCGGTGCTGGTGCCCAGCCGGTTCGAGCCTTGCGGGCTGACCCAGATGTACGGCTTGCGCTATGGCACCCTGCCGGTGGTGGCAGCGACCGGCGGGTTGGCCGATACCGTCATCACCGCCAATCCGGCGGCGGTGCAGGCGGGGGTAGCGACCGGGATCAGCTTTCAACCCACCGATGCGCTGGCCTTTGGGCAGGCGCTGCGGCAGTTGTGCGATCTGTATGCCCAGCCCAGGGTCTGGGCGGCGCTGCAGGCGCGGGCGATGCGGCAGGATGTCAGCTGGGGCGCATCAAGTGCAGCCTATGCAGCACTTTATGAAAGCCTGCTGGCGTGACGGCCGGGCGCGCCAAGGTGGTTCCGGGCCGGGTGCATTCCACCAGCGCCGGGCGGCCCTGGCCGATGGGGGCGACGTTTGACGGCGAAGGGGTGAATTTCGCCATTTTCTCCGCCCATGCCGAACTGATCGAGCTGTGCCTGTTTTCCGACGATGGCAGAAAGGAACTGGCGCGGCTGCCGGTGCGCGACCGCGACGGCGACATCTGGCATATCCATGTCGCAGGCATCACCCCCGGCAGCCGCTATGGCTACCGCGCCCATGGTCCCTATCACCCCGAGGCCGGGCACCGGTTCAACCCGCACAAGCTGTTGATCGACCCCTATGCCAAGCAGCTGGACGGGCGGCTGAAATGGTCGGATGCTGTGATGGGCTACCGGGTCGGATCGGGGCGCGCCGATCTGAGCTATGATACCCGCGACAGTGCGTTTGCGGTGCCGAAATCGGTGGTGGTGGACCCCAGTTTCAACTGGGGCGTGGATGCGCCGCCACGGATATCCGCCTCGGACTCGGTGATTTACGAGGCGCATGTCAAAGGCATGACAGCGCAGCACCCAGGGGTGGAGCGGGGGTTGCGCGGGTCGTTCCTCGGCCTGGCATCCGAACCGGTGATCGAGCATCTGACCAAGCTGGGGGTGACGGCAGTGGAATTGCTGCCGGTGCAGGCTTTTGTCGATGAGCGCTATCTGATGGCGGGGGGGCTGAAGAACTATTGGGGCTATCAGACCGTCGGGTTTTTTGCACCCGAGCCGCGCTATCTGACGCAAGCGGCGGTCTGGGAATTTCAGACCATGGTGCGGCGGTTCCATGCCGCCGGCATCGAGGTGATCCTGGATGTGGTCTACAACCATTCCGGCGAAAGCAACGAACTGGGGCCGACGCTCAGCTTTCGCGGCCTCGACAACCGCAGCTATTACCGGCTGCTGGATGGCGGGCGCTATTATCTGAACGATGCAGGCACCGGCAACACCCTGAACCTGACGCATCCGATGGTGCTGCGCATGGTGATGGATTCGTTGCGCTATTGGGTCGAGGTTTGCCATGTCGATGGCTTCCGGTTCGATCTTGGCACCACGCTCGGGCGCGAAGCCGGCGGGTTTGACCCCAATGGCGGTTTCCTGGATGCGGTGCGGCAAGACCCGGTGCTGGCGCCGGTCAAGCTGATCACCGAACCCTGGGATCTGGGGCCGGGCGGCTATCAGCTGGGCAACTGGCCGCATCCTTTTGCCGAATGGAACGACAAGTACCGCGACACCGTGCGACGGTTCTGGCGCGGCGATGGCCAGATGATCGCCGATCTGACGGAGCGGCTGCTGGGATCCGCCGGGCAGTTCGACCATTCCCGCCGGGCTGCCACGTCGTCGGTGAATTTCGTCACCGCACATGACGGATTTACCCTGGAGGATCTGGTCAGCTACAGCATCAAGCACAATGACGCCAATGGCGAAGACAACCGCGATGGCACCGACCAGAATTTCTCTGCCAATCTGGGGGTTGAAGGGCCGTCGACCGATCCGGCGGTGCTGGCGGCGCGGGCCCAGCGCAAGCGCAACATGCTGACCACGCTGTTCCTGTCGCAAGGCATGCCGATGCTGCTGGCTGGCGACGAGATCGGCAACAGCCAGGGCGGCAACAACAATGCCTATGCCCAGGACAATGCCACCAGCTGGATCGACTGGGCAGGTGCCGATGAGGCGATGCTGGATTTTGTGCGCCGTCTCACCTGGCTGCGCCGCCACCATCCGGTGCTGCGGCAAAAACGGTTTCTGCACAGCCAGATCCGGCCCACCGACGCCTTGCCCGATCTGGCCTGGCGCCGGCCGGATGGCGCCACCCCAAGCCCCGGCGACTGGCACGACCCCGCCTTTAATGCGCTTGGTGTGGTGATCCGTGGTTCTGCCGTGGCGCGCACCCCGTCGGGAGACGCGGTGTTTGCCGTGCTGAATGCCGGTGCCGCCGTCGATGTGATCTTGCCCGAAGGCAAATGGCATCTGATGATCGACACCACCCGGCCCCGGATCGGGCCTGCCGCCTATAACCGCCCGATGATCACCGCACCCGCCAGTTCGGTGCTGGTATTTGCCAATACGCCGCAGGGCGTTTGAGTGAGGAGAAAGCCATGACTGCCGCCACCATTCACACCGTTGCCACCCAACCGATCGAAGGGCAGAAACCCGGCACTTCGGGTCTGCGCAAGAAAACCCCGGTGTTCATCGGGCGGCACTATCTGGAAAACTTCGTCCAGTCGATTTTCGATGTGGTGGGCGCTGCTGGCAAATGTTTCGTGCTGGGCGGCGACGGGCGCTATTTCAACGACCGGGCGGCGCAGGTCATTTTACGGATGGCGGCGGCCAATGGCGCGGCACGGGTGATCGTGGGGCAGGGGGCGTTGCTGTCGACCCCGGCTGCTTCGCATTTGATAAGGCTGAACAAGACGGATGGTGGCATCATCATGTCGGCGTCGCACAACCCTGGTGGGCCGAATGAGGATTTCGGGGTGAAGTTCAACATGCCGAATGGGGGTCCCGCGCCGGAAGCAGTGACCGAGGCGATGTTTGAACGCACCAAGGTGTTGACCGAATACCGGATGGTCGAGGCGCAGGATGTTGATCTGGGCCGGATCGGTCGCCACCATCTGGGGGCGACGGTGGTGGATGTGGTCGACCCGGTGGCCGATTATGCCGCGCTGATGGAAAGCCTGTTCGATTTCGCCGCAATCCGTGCGATGTTTGCGGCTGGGTTCCGGATGCGGATGGACAGCATGTGTGCGGTGACCGGCCCCTATGCCATGGAAATCCTGGAGAAACGGCTGGGGGCAGCGGCGGGAACCGTGATCAACGGCACCCCGTTGCCAGACTTTGGCGGCATGCATCCCGACCCCAACCCCACCTGGGCCAAGGCGCTGATGGAGGAGATGTTCGGGGCGGATGCCCCGGATTTTGGCGCCGCCTCCGATGGCGATGGCGACCGCAACATGGTGGTGGGGCGGGGCATCTATGTCTCGCCTTCGGACAGCCTGGCGGTGCTGGCTGCCAATGCGCATCTGGCACCGGGCTACAAGGCCGGGCTGAAGGGGGTGGCGCGGTCGATGCCGACCTCTGCTGCCGCTGACCGGGTTGCCGAACGGCTGGGGATTGCAGCGTTTGAAACCCCGACCGGGTGGAAATTCTTTGGCAACCTGCTGGATGCCGGGCGCGCGACCATCTGTGGCGAGGAAAGTTTCGGCACCGGGTCGGATCATGTCCGCGAAAAGGACGGGTTGTGGGCGATTTTGCTGTGGCTGAACATTCTGGCGGTGCGCAAGCAACCGGTGGCGGAGATTTTGGCGCAGCACTGGGCTGATTATGGCCGCAACTATTATTCGCGCCATGATTTCGAGGCGCTGCCGGTGGCCAAAGCCGATGCGATGATGGCGGCACTGCGGGCGTCTTTACCGGGGCTGCCCGGGCAGTCGGTCGAGGGGATGCAGATCGTCGCCGCCGACGATTTCGCCTATACTGACCCGGTCGACGGCTCGGTGTCAAAGGCGCAAGGGGTGCGGATCATCTTTGACGGCGGCAGCCGGATCGTGCTGCGCCTGTCTGGCACCGGCACCGAAGGGGCGACGCTGCGGCTGTATCTGGAACGCTATGCGCCGGGGCCCGACGGGCTGGGACATGACCCGCAAGCGGCACTGGCCCCGGTGATCCGTGCCGCCCATCATCTGGCAGCGATCGGGGCCCATACCGGACGCACCGAACCGGATGTGATTACCTGACACCAACGGTCAGTTAATTTGTCCCTTGCTCTGCCTCCCCCTTGCTGGGGATCGCCGGGGTTGGGGGTGCCCAGGCGATTGAGTTCAGGATGGAATTCCTCGCATAATCAGCGGCCTGAGAGGCCCCCACCCTCACCCTCCCCACAGAGGGGGAGAGGATTTCCGTGCGACCTTGGTCAATCAAGAAGCGCTCCTTCAAGGGACCGTTGGCATGACACACCTGTAACATTGCCCCGGCAAAAAGGCGGAAAACTGCGTTTTCCGGCTCGATTTCGGGGCGAAATCGGCGCGGCACCCGGAAATTGAGGGGGAATGCGGGCAATTCCCTCTGTTCAACCGGCGGTGAGTTTGCAAGGTTGGGCTGCGGCACTTCTGCCGCGAGCCAAAGTAACCCCAAGAAACCCCAAGAAAACCGTGAACCTGATCGTCTTCCTCAGCATCCTTGCCGGGTTGTTTGTCATGATCGGCATCGGTCAGCCGCTGGCGGAACGGCTGCGCATGCCGTTTTCGGTGTTGCTGGCGCTGATCGGCATTGTCATCGGTGCCGGAGCCGGGTGGTTCTTGCGCACCGAACTGACCGATGTGCTGAACCCGGTGGCGATCTCGATTCTGACCCTGCCGATCAGCAGTCAGGTGTTCCTGTACGTCTTTCTGCCCACCCTGTTGTTCCATGTCGCCCTGAAGCTGGATCTGCGGCGGATGCTGGATGACTGGGTGCCGATCCTGACGATGGCGGTGGTGGCGGTGCTGGTCTCCACCGTCTTCATTGGCGCGGCGCTGAACCTGTTTGTGCCGCAGCCCTTTGTGGTCTGCCTGTTGCTGGGCGCAGTGGTGGCCACCACTGACCCCTCGGTGGTAGCGGGGCTGTTTCGCGAAATCGGTGCACCGGAACGGCTGACCCGGCTGATCGAAGGCGAAAGCCTGCTGAACGATGCCGCCGCCATCGCGCTGTTCGGGTTTTTCGTCGCGGTCATCCTGCCCGGTGCAGCGGAACAGACGGTGCTGCAGGCGGCAGGGTCGTTTGTGCTGCTGCTGGGCGGCGGGTTGCTGACCGGTTTTGCCATGGCGGGGGCCACCCTGGCGCTGATGGAAGGGCTGCGGCGGCACCAATTGGCGCAGATGTCGGTGTCTCTGGCCTTGCCCTATGGCACCTTTATCGTGGCCGAACAGGTGTTTCACGTTTCCGGCGTGATTGCGGTGGTGGCTGCGGGGATGCTGCTCAACTTTGCCGGGCCCTCGCGGCTGGCACCGGGCAGCTGGGCCTATCTGCGCGAAACCTGGGAGCTGTTGTCGCACTGGGCCGGGTCATTGGTGTTCATTCTGGCGGCATTGCTGGTGCCGCGGCTGCTGGGTGGGGTGACCTGGGCCGAAGTGGGGCTGGTCGGGGTGGTCATTCTGGCCGCCTTTGCCGCCCGCGCCGTCATCCTGTTCGGTGTGCTGGAAGGGTTGACGGCGCTGAACCTGTCGCCGCATGTGTCGCGGGCGTCCAAGCTGGTGATGCTGTGGGGGGGGCTGCGCGGTGCGGTGACGCTGGCGCTGGCGCTGGCGGTCTCGGAAAACCCCGGGTTGCCGGACCCGGCGCAGCGGCTGGTCACCGTGCTGGCCACCGGCTTTACCCTGTTCACCCTGCTGGTACAGGGCAGCACCCTGCGGCTCTTGATGCGGGGATTGCGGATCAACCAGCTGTCGCCGATCGAGGCCGCTTTGCAAAATCAGGTGGTGGCGGTGGCGCTTCAAACCGTGCGTGAGGAGTTGAAAGACAGCACCGAACGCCACCGGCTGTCGAAAGCCATCGTGCGGTCGGAAGCCAAGGAATTTGCCAAGCGGCTGGATCTGGCGGTGGCCCGCGCCGAGGAAAGCGCCCAGATATTGGACCGCGACCGGCTGACGCTGGGGCTGGTGACCCTGGCGGGGCGCGAACGCGAGATGGTGCTGGAAAGCTACCGCGCCGATGCCATTTCGGTGCGGCTGGTCGACCGGCTGCTGGCCGATGTGGCGCGGCTGATCGAACGGACCCGGGTCGGGGGGCGGACCGAATACCGCGCCACCGCACGGCTGAACATGGGATACGGGCGGGGCCACCGGCTGGCGTCGCTGCTGCACCGGCGGGGCCGGTTGTCGGGGATGCTGGCGCGCATCGTCGCCGACCGGTTCGAGGTGCTGCTGGTCAGCCGCATGCTGATGCGCGATCTGCACGGCTTTGTCGACAGCAAGATCCTGCGCATCCACGGCCGCCGCGTCGCCGATCTGTTGCATGACATCCTGACCCGGCGTGAAGACGAATGTGACCGCGATCTGGCCGGGATGCGGCTGCAATATCCCGGCCATGCCGAACAGGTCGAGCGCGGCTTTATCCGCAAGGCGCAACTGGCGCTGGAAGAGCGCGAGATGCGCGCCGCCCGGGATGACGGCCTGATCGGCCCTGACCTTTATGCCGGGTTGGCGCGGCGGCTGGCTGTGCGGCGGCGCAGCGCCTCGGCCCGGCCGAAGCTGGATCTGGCGCGGCAGAAAAGCGATATGGTGGCGCAGTTTGCGCTGTTTGCCAGCCTGTCACCCGGGCGCCGCCGCGCCCTGACCGAGGCGTTGGTGACGCTGTATGCCGATCCGGGGGATGTGCTGATCCGGCGCGGCGACGGCGCGGATGCGGTGTTTTTCATCGCCTCGGGGGCGGTGGAGATGGATATTGCCGGGCAAAAGCGGCTGATCGGTTCTGGCGAGATGTATGGCGAACTGGCGCTGTTGACCGGCCAGAAAAAGCGCCGCGCCTGGGTGCGGGCGGTGACGCACTGCACCTTGCTGATGCTGGACGAAGCCCGGTTCCGCGCGCTGTTGCTGCGTAGCCCCGAGATCCATGCGCTGGTGCTGGATAATGCCAAGGGCCGCGGGATCGACCCTGAACTGGTGGCGCGGATGATCGGCGGCGGGGTGCAGGGGACGGAGTAGGGGCACAGGCGAAGCCGGGGGCTTTGCC
>JAYTDA010000313.1:0-64258 GCA_043736155.1 Paracoccaceae bacterium
TTTCACACCCCCCGGACCCCCCGTGGAGTATTTCCACGAAAGGCAAGGGCGGAGAAATAAAATGGAAAAGTGCCGGAGTCCGTTGCCAGGCTCCGCAGCCTTTGCAGCGTACCGGAGCCCTTAAATCGGGGGGGTAAGTGCCGGAGACCGTTGCCAGGCTCCGCAGCCTTTGCAGCGTTCCGGAGCCTTTAAATCGGGGGGTAAGTGCCGGATTCTGTTGCCAGGCTCCGGCGGGCCCCGCCTTACGCTGCTAAGCGCAAGGGCTTAGATCGGCGACTCGAACTGCTTACGCAGCCAGAGCCATTGCCGGAGCACGGTTGTCATTGGCAACTGTACATTTTGGGCCGATAACGGTAGCACCCTGCCGGGCAAAAGCTAACACCTTTGGACGTTCGTCGATCCTGTTTCGACCCCATCCGCCCCCAATGAGGGAGTGTTGGTGGAGTCGCCGGGTACCGCCCCCGGGTCCGATCCGCTTATTACGTGCGCGTTTATCACCATAGTCCGGGTTGCCCCGGACAGGGTACATATAGGCCGCGCGACCCGGGGGTGCAAGGCTTCACCGCGCGGTCTTCACGGCGCGGGCTGGCCGACCGACGCTTCGCCGAAAAGGTCCTGGACCCGCGCCCGCAGCCACAGGCGCCGCAGCTGCAGCTCGCTATTTTCGGACCACAGCAGGCCATAGCGGAAGCGAGAAACCAGAAAGGGCAGATCGAAACAGCGCAAGGTGGGCGGCAGCGACCCGCGCAGTCGTCTTGGCAGGCAGGCAATCAGGTCGCTGCCTTGCAGTGCTGCAATCGTGCTGGAGAAACCGGGGGTGACCAACCCGATCTGGCGCGACCGGCCAAGCCGCAACAGCGCCTCGTCAACCGGGCTGCGTCCGGGATCACCCATGGCGATCACGGCATGGCGGAAGGCAAGGACGGCCTCGAAGGTCGGTGGCTGACGGCCTGAACCAAAGATCGGATGCGCCGCATCGGCGGCGGCCAGAAAGTCATCGTCAAACAGCGGGGAAAACCGGAATGGGGATCCGGGGGGCACCGTGCCCCAGAAACTGAAGTCCAACTCGCCCAGTTCCAGGCGGCGTGTGGTGCCGGCATCGACGGGCAAGACCTGAACCTGCGCCTGCGGTGCCGACCTTTGCAACGAGGCGAGCAGTGGCGGCACCAGCGTCAGCGCGGCATAATCACTTGCGGCGAGCCGGAAGGTGCCGGCAAAGGTTTCCGGCAGAAAGAGTTCGGGCTGAATAAGCGCCTCGGCCCCGGCAATCAGGGCGCGGATCTGGGGCGCAAGCGCGCGCGCCCGGTCTGTCGGTACCAGCCCGCGCCCGGCCCGCACAAACAGCGGATCGCCCAACTGAAGCCGCAGCCGCGCCAGTGCATGGCTGACTGCCGGTTGGCTGAGCGCCAGCTGGTCAGCCGCACGCGACACCGAGCCGTGACGAAAGACGGCATCAAAGACTGCCAGCAGATTGAGATCCGGTTTCATCTATGCACATTTTGCATGAGTCAGGAAAGTTTGTTTCATTTGATTGATATTCCGCGTCATGGCAAGCACAGGCCGAGCGATGTCTTGTCGGACCGCAAACAATCGACGGGAGGGAACCCAGCATGAATCAATACTTGCAGATTACGGTGACGACACGGGCCAGGGTGTTTGGCTGGATTCTGGTGTTGGCCGGGACTTTTTTCGCCTATGTCTACATGGCGATGCCGGGCAGCTTCTTTCCCGGCGTTGTGATCGAGAGCTATTCGGAAAAATTCGGACTTTACAGCACCGGGGTCCGCATTCTGGGGTCAGTTGTCGGTCTGGTGGTTGCCCTGATCCTGAATTCGGCGGTGTTGTTGGCACTGATGCTGCTGACACGGATCTTCATCGAATTGGGCGATGTGGTGGTGGGGCTGATCCTGAACGGCGGGACGGATGCCAATAGCTTTACCTTGACGGCTCTGGCGGCGGTCGAGATCTATATGCTGGTCCATCTGATCGGTGTGATCCGCGCTGCCGGTCCCTTTGGCCGGAACCAGGGATAGCCGGACCGACAGGCCGGAGCGGGCCGGGTCGGGTCGGGCCAGTCTCATCCGGAATCTGGCCGGCAAGACCCTCTGGGCCATCGCCGGTTGGGCGCGCGGGGTCACGTGCGGTGATGCGACCGGGCACCGCCGTTGCCAACAGGGTGGCGTGACCTCCGGCGTCCCACGCCGTCCCGGGCCTGACCCGGGACCTCGAGGCAGTGGGTGCAGGGCAGCGGCCCAAACCACTGCCAGCAGCGCGGTATTGCGATGAACAATGAAAAACGCCGCCCAAGGGCGGCGTTCAGCAGGAAACCGGTGCTCAGAACCCGGCCTTGATCTTTTCAAACTCTTCCTGCATCCGGCCCCGCATGTCGCCGACGATCGGCAACTGGTTCAACACCGGCACTGTCAGCGGGCCGAGACCGGAAGTCGCCAGAAGCTCCGGGGCGAATTGTTCCATGTTGCCGGGAACTGACGAGGCATAGCCGATATCGCTCAGCAGCGTGACGGCAGAACTGGGTTCAAGCCAGGAATTGATGAAGTCATACAGCTTGTCTTCGCTGCCTGGGCCGTCCTTCATGTTGACCATGCCGCACAGAAAGGCCGATGAGCCTTCGGCGGCTTCGCGCTGAAAGCCGATGTTGTAGCCATCGGAGCGCAGCTGCGTGACCGCGTCCGGCCAGGACCAGGCGATCAGCACCTCACCCGATGCCATCAGCTGCGCCAGTTCCGACGGATCGGCCCAATAGGCCCGCACATTGAAATGCGCCTTGCGCATCCAGTCGGCGGCGGCGGTGAACTGCTCTTCGGTCAGGGCGGTCCAGTCCGACACCCCGGTGGCCAGCAGCGCCAGTGCCCAGGCGTCGTCGGTGTTGTCGGCGATGGAAATTCGGCCTTCGTACTTCGGGTCAAGAAAGACCTGCAGCGACGCCACATCTTCGGGCGGCACTTCATCGGCATTGTAGGCCAGTGCGGTCGAGGCCCAGTCGGTCGGCAGGAACCAGCTGCCGGTGTCATCGGTAAATACCGGGCTGGCCAGCAACGCCGGGTCGATATCGGCATAAGCCGGGATCCGCGCGGTATCCCAGGGTTCGATCAGCCCAGCATCGCGGTATTTGCCGACCATCTGCGCACAGGGATGGGTGACATCGGGCTTGAACCCGGACGAGACCTTTTGAAAGGCTTCGTCATCATCGGCATAAAAGCTCCAGGTCGGCAAGGCCCCGTGTTTCGCCACATACGAGGTATGAAGGCCCGGGTTTTCGAACCCGGACCAGTCGAATACCAACAATTCCGCGTCTTGCGCGGCACTGGAAAGGCTGGTCGCCGCAAAGACGACAGAGCCCAGAATCAATGTGCGTATAGTCATCCTGATCCCTCTTGCTGGAGAACCTTGTGAGTGTGCCTGACAACTAGGGCGGGGTGCGCCGCTTCATCAAGGGCAAATTCTGATTACCTTGCGGAAATGCATAACTTTTTACCACTTTCCGGCCGATTTCTGCACCGGTTGCCTGCCCAGCTGAAATAGTCGGCGCACAATTCCCGGTTGGGCGTTTGCTGCGGGGTTGCGCCGCCGCGATGCTCGGCTACCATGGCCGCTTCACCCCCGTGCCACAGGCCCCCGATGACCCAGCTTGACCTTGCCTATACCCGTGCCCAGTTTCCCGCCTTTGCCGAACCATCGCTGGCGGGACAGGCGTTTTTTGAAAACGCCGGGGGGTCCTATCCTTGCAAACAGGTCGTGGACCGGCTGACCCGGTTCTACCGGCAACGCAAGGTGCAGCCCTATGCCCCATACGGCGTATCCGAACTGGCCGGGGCGGAAATGGACGAGGCGCAGGCACGGCTGGCGGCGCTGCTGGGGGTTGATGGCGATGAGGTCAGCTTTGGCCCCTCGACCTCGGCCAATACCTATGTGCTGGCGCAGGCATTTCGCGGCTGGCTGAAACCGGGCGATGCGATCGTGGTCACCAATCAGGACCATGAGGCCAACAGCGGGGTCTGGCGGCGGCTGGCTGCCGACGGCATCCGCGTGCTGGAATGGCAGATCGACCCTGAAACCGGCCATCTGCCGCTGCAGGCGCTGCCCGGCCTGCTGGATCAGGGGGTAAAGCTGGTGTGTTTTCCGCATTGCTCCAATGTCGTCGCGGAAATCAACCCGGTGGCAGAGATCGTGGCACTGGTACACGCCGCTGGGGCCGTGACCTGCGTTGATGGCGTCAGCTATGCCCCGCATGGTCTGCCCGATGTGGCAGCACTGGGTGCTGACATCTATCTGTTTTCCGCCTACAAGACCTATGGTCCGCATCAGGGCATCATGGTGATCCGCCGCCCCTTGGGCGAAGTGTTGCCCAATCAGGGGCACTCTTTCAACGCGGGCAGCCTGTATAAACGGTTCACCCCTGCAGGCCCCGACCATGCCCAGATCGCCGCCTGTGCCGGGATTGCCGACTATATCGACGACAGCTACCGCCACCATTTCAGCGCCGAGGTTGATCCCGCAACACGCGGGCGCGCCATGCATGACCTGATGCGGGGCGCCGAAATCGCCCGGACCCAGCCGCTGCTGGACTATCTGGCGGCGCGCAATGATCTGCGGCTGATCGGGCCAAGGGTGGCTCAGGCACGGGCACCGACGGTGGCGGTGGTGCTGGACAGGGCAGCAGAGCCGGTGGCGCGTGCGTTGGCGGCGCATGGCATCAACTGTGGCGGCGGCGATTTCTATGCCGTGCGACCGTTGACGGCGATGGGGATCGATCCGGAGCAGGGGGTGCTGCGGATGAGTTTTGTGCATTACACCTCGGCCGACGAGGTGGAGCGGCTGATCCGGGCGCTGGATCAGGTTTTGCAGGCGGGGTAAGCGGTGCAACACCCAGCCATCTGGTGGATCCGGCGCGACCTGCGGCTGAGTGACAACCCGGCGCTGCTGGCGGCACTGGCTGAAGGGCAGGGGCTGATCCCGCTGTTCATCCATGATGACAGCGTGGAAAGCCTGGGGGCTGCGGCGAAATGGCGGCTGGGGCTGGGGCTGGCGGTGTTTGCCAGCGCGCTGGCCGATCACGGGTCGCGGCTGATCCTGCGCCGGGGTCCGGCTTTGCCGACGTTGCAATCTGTCATCGCCGAAACCGGGGCCGGATCGGTGCATTGGTCGCGGCTGCATGATCCGGCGGCACGGGCGCGTGACAGTGAAGTCAAGGCGGCCTTGAAAGGGCAGGGGATCACAGCCACCAGCCATCCCGGCCATCTGCTGCATGAACCCTGGACGGTGGAAACCGGCGCAGGCGGCCCCTACCGGGTCTTTACCCCCTATTGGTCTGCGGTGCGTGGCCGCGAGATTGCGGCACCCCTGGCGGCGCCGCACCGCCTGCAAGCCCCGGCGCACTGGCCGCAGAGTGACCGGCTGGACGCTTGGCAGACGGGGGCGGCGATGCAGCGCGGCGCCGCTGTGGTGGCGCGGTTTCAGCGGGTGGGAGAGGCAGCGGCGCAGGACCGGCTGGCGGAATTCATCGCCGAAAAGCTGCGCCGGTACAAGGAATTGCGCGACTTTCCGGGCCTTGATGCCACCTCTCGCCTGTCGGAAAACCTGACCTGTGGCGAAATCAGCCCGCGCCAGATCTGGGCTGCGGGGCATGACCATCTGCTGCGTGGCACACCGGGGGCAGAGACATTCCTGAAAGAACTGGTGTGGCGCGAATTTGCCTATCACCTGATCCACCATTACCCCGGCATCACCGATCAGCCGTGGAAACCGGACTGGGCGGGATTTCCGTGGCTGCCGGACAATCCGGCGGCACAGGCGTGGCAACAGGGGCGGACCGGGGTGGAACTGGTTGATGCGGCGATGCGCGAACTGGCGGTGACCGGCACCGTGCAGAACCGGGCGCGGATGGTGGCAGCCAGCTATCTGACCAAGCATCTGCTGACCGACTGGCGGGTCGGGCAGGCGTGGTTTGCCAATTGGCTGACCGACTGGGACCCGGCCTCCAACGCGATGGGCTGGCAATGGGTCGCCGGCTGCGGCCCCGACGCTGCGCCTTATTTCCGGGTGTTCAACCCCGACGGTCAGGCGGAAAAATTCGATGCCGACGGCAGCTACCGCAACCGCTTTCTGGCCCACCGGCACAAGGGTCCCGATGCCCTTGCGTTTTATGACGCGATTCCGCTGCGTTGGTCGATGCACCCCGCCGACCGATATCCACCGCCCGTGGTCGCTTTGGCCGATGGCAGGGCCCGGGCGCTATCGGCCTATGACAGGTGGCGGCACACCGGCGGCGGGGCACCGGAGACCAACCCCTGATCCAAGGGGAATGGGCCAGACCCGGTGCCTGTCAGCAGGCTTCGTCAGCTGTCCTGGGGGATCACGATCAGATCGAACCGCAATCCGGGATTGGCGGCCCTGATCTCGGCCTTGATCGGAGCCGGGTTGAGCAGGGGGTCGGTGACAGCCAACAGCAGCCCCTGATAGCCCAGCCGGGTCAGATGCGCCGCCACTTCCAGCACATCACACTCCAGGCCGACCAGCGGGGTCAGAACGCAATCGGGGGCAAGCTGGCGCAGCAGGTCATCGGTCACTTCTTCCAGCCGGGCATTGACCAGGACCGAGCCTTCATGCACCAGTCTTGGCAATTGGAGAGAAGTGGCGCTGCTGATGACCAGCACGTGATCATAGGTCTGCCCGGAGGCGTGGCCAGTGTTTCGGCCAGTGTTCAGGCCAGTGATTCTACCAGTGTTCAGGCCGGTGTCTGGGCCAATGTTCAGGCCAGTGTCTGGCTGATCGCTGCTGGTTGACCTGTTCTTCGGCATGGTTGAACTGTTCTGCAATGTTGCTTGCTGCTGGCCCGAACTCTCCGATAGGTTTAAGACGTGAAACTTCGAACATCTTCAGGTTACATTACGCGCATAATGATGCAAGATCGAAACCAAACGCAGCGCCGCCTTTGGGCCGTGCTGTGCTACGGTGCGTATCGCAATGGCAACATATCTGCCGCTGTGGGCAAGCGGGCAGTGCCGGAATGAACCGCGACCAGATTGAAACCGTGCTGGGCGGCATTCCTCTGCCAATCATTCTGATCGGTGCCGATCACCGGATCGCCGCCAGCAACGAACTGGCGCGGCTGCTGTTTGGCCCTCAGCTCCAGGGGCGCCACCATGCAACGGTGCTGCGCCACCCGGTGATGCTGGAGGCGATTGACCGGGTGTTGCGGCTGGGACAGGCCAGCGATGTCCGGCTGAGCCTGATGCAGGGCGGCTCGGAACTGCAGTTCCGCCTCAGCGCCAGTGCGCTGCCCGATACCGTCAATCCGCTGGTTCCGGCGGCGCTGATCAGTCTGGAAGACATGACCGCCGCCGAACAGGCCGAACAGATCCGCCGCGATTTCGTCGCCAACGTCAGCCATGAATTGCGTACCCCGCTGACCGCGCTGCTGGGGTTCATCGAAACCCTGCAAGGGGCGGCGCGGCATGACCCTGCGGCGCAGACCCGGTTTCTGGAGATCATGGCCCGCGAAGCCGGGCGGATGAACCGGCTGGTCAGCGACCTGTTGAGCCTGAGCCGGGTCGAAGCCGGGGAACGGCTGCGCCCGACGGCGCAGGTGGATGCCGTGGCGCTGGTGCAAAGCTCGATTGTCGCCTTGCGGGCGCTGGCCAGGGGGCAGGGGGTCGAACTGGAACTGACCGGCGATGCCGGGCCCGCCATGGTGCAGGCCGATCCCGACCAGTTCCATCAGGTGATGCAGAACCTGATCGAAAACGCGGTGAAATATGGCGGCCCTGACAAGGTGGTGTCGATCCATCTGCGCCACGAACCGCGCGACCCCAGCCTGTTGCGGCCCTGCCTGGTGATCGAGGTGATTGACCGGGGCGACGGGATCGACGCCGAGCATCTGCCCCGGCTGACCGAACGGTTCTACCGGGTCGATTCGCATCGCAGCCGTGAAAAGGGCGGCACCGGGCTGGGGTTGGCGATTGTGAAACACATCATTGCCCGTCACCGCGGCCGGCTGCGGATTGAAAGCGAACCCGGCAAAGGCAGCCGGTTCAGCGTGATCCTGCCAATCGTCTGATTGTGCGGCGTGTTATTTCCAATCGGGTCTGACCCCTGTGTGACATCCGCGCGAATGGTTCCCTCCGATTGTCATCAAACTGTTACACCACTGTCACAAAACCATTGCCACGACTGCTTAAATCCGGACCAAAGGCCGCACTTTATGCCGACTGTGCAACAGGGCACCTTGGCAAATCGGCGCTGCAGGCTATTCTTGTTTGCTGGCGCCCTTGCCCATGCTGACTGCGGTGGCCAGTGTGGCGCTCCGCCCGTTTCAACGCTGCTGACAAGGGCCTGCCATGAACGACATGCGAATTGTGGAGAGAAACGTGGATGTAAACGAGGTCAAGATCTCTGCCCGCAATGTCCAGGTGTTTTATGGCGAAAACCACGCCATCAAGGATGTGAATGTCGATATCCGCGACAAGACAGTAACTGCCTTCATCGGACCGTCGGGCTGCGGCAAATCCACCTTTCTGCGCTGTCTGAACCGGATGAACGACACGATTCCGATTTGCCGGGTCGAAGGCGACATCAGGATGGATGGCGAAGACATCTATGACCGGAGCGTTGATCCGGTGCAGTTGCGCGCCAGGGTCGGGATGGTGTTTCAAAAGCCCAATCCGTTTCCGAAGTCGATCTATGACAACGTGGCCTATGGCCCCCGCATCCATGGCCTGGCGCAAAGCCGCACCGATATGGATGAAATCGTTGAACGATCGCTGCGCCGTGCCGCGCTGTGGGGCGAGGTCAAGGACCGTCTGGCTGCGCCCGG
Organism: Paracoccaceae bacterium; assembly: GCA_043736155.1. Taxonomy (GTDB): domain Bacteria; phylum Pseudomonadota; class Alphaproteobacteria; order Rhodobacterales; family Rhodobacteraceae; genus JANNRR01. Next base: position 8,834 of record JAYTDA010000313.1, read on the forward strand.
CACCAGCCTGTCGGGTGGCCAGCAACAGCGCCTGTGCATCGCCCGCGCCGTGGCAACCGACCCCGAAGTGCTGCTGATGGATGAACCCTGTTCGGCGCTGGACCCGATTGCCACCGCACAGATCGAGAACCTGATCGACGCGTTGCGGTCGCAGTTTTCGGTGGTGATCGTGACCCATTCGATGCAGCAGGCCGCCCGTGTCAGCCAGCGCACTGCCTTCTTTCATCTGGGCCATCTGGTCGAATATGGCGACACCGGCCAGATCTTCACCACCCCCCAGGACCCCCGCACCGAAAGCTACATCACCGGCCGGATCGGCTGAGGGAGAGATCATGCCAAACGAACTGCATATCGCATCCGCCTTTGACCGCGATCTGGAGGCTATTCAGGCGCATATCATGAAAATGGGCGGGCTGGTCGAAGCCGCGATCCATAATGCCGCACAGGCGCTGGAAACCCGCGATGAAGAACTGGCGGCACAGGTCCGCAAAGATGACGCCCTGATTGACGCGCTGGAAGAAACCATCAACACCGAAGTGGCGCTGGTTCTGGCCATTCGCTCCCCGACCGCCGGAGATTTGCGCACCGTGCTGTCGGTGCTGAAGATCAGCGCCAATCTGGAACGGATCGGTGATTATGCCAAGAACATGGGCAAACGCGCCACGGTGCTGGCGCAGATGACCCCGATCGACGGGGCAGCAGGTTCGGTGCGGCGGATGGCGCGGGCGGTGGAACTGATGCTGAAGGATGCGCTGGATGCCTATGTGCAGCGCAACGTCGAACTGGCCGCCGATGTCCGCGCCCGCGACCAGGAGGTGGATCAGATCTATAATGCGCTGTTTCGCCAGTTTCTGACCCACATGATGGAAGACCCGCGCAACATCACCCCCTGCATGCATCTGCATTTCATCGCCAAGAACACCGAACGGATGGGGGACCACATCACCTCGATTGCCGAACAGGTGATCTATCTGGTCACCGGCCACATGCCGGATGATACCCGGCCAAAAGTCGACAATGTCGATTTTGGCACGCGTGAACCGGGCGGCAATACCTGATGGTGGCGCTGCAGCCTTTGGTTCTGGTGGTCGAGGATGAACCGGCACAGGGCGAAGTGCTGGCCTATAACCTGGCAGCTGAAGGGTTCCGGGTCGTGCTGGCACAGGACGGCGAAGAGGCGTTGCTGCTGGTGGCAGAACAGCAACCCGATCTGATGGTGCTGGACTGGATGTTGCCCAAGGTTTCAGGCATCGAAGTGTGTCGCCGCCTGAAGATGCGCGCCGAAACCCGGGGTTTGCCGATCCTGATGCTGTCGGCCCGGTCGGAAGAGGTCGACCGGATCAGGGGGCTTGAAACCGGGGCCGACGATTATGTCAGCAAACCCTATTCGGTGGCGGAATTGCTGGCACGGGTCCGCGCCTTGCTGCGCCGCACCCGGCCATCGACCACCGGCGAAGTGCTGCACTGGGGTGACCTGACGCTGGACGGCGAAACCCACCGGGTGACGCGCGGACCGCATGCGCTGCACCTTGGCCCGACCGAATACCGGCTGCTGGCGACCTTTATGGAGAAGCCGGGCCGGGTCTGGAGCCGCGATGCCCTGCTGGACCGGGTCTGGGGCCGTGATATCAATGTCGACAGCCGCACCGTCGATGTCCATATCGGGCGGCTGCGCAAGGCGCTGTGCCGGATGGGCGGTGATGACCCGCTGCGCACCGTGCGTGGCGCGGGCTATGCGCTGGGGTAGGGGCGGGGCGTAACCCGTTTCAGCATCAGAACCGCCGGACGCCCGTCTCCCGCCTGCGGGAGAGGGGCCGGGGGGGCTTCGGCGCAAAGCACCCCGGGGCCTGTCCTAGCGCAGCGCCCTGTTGATGTAACTTCCGCGCAACCGGTTTGGCGGCACCCCGTAAGATGCCTTGAACTGCTGATAGAACTGGCTGATCGAGGTAAAGCCCGAGGCTTCGGCCACCGTCGTGATCGGCATCGAGCTGTCGGTCAACAGCGCCCGTGCCCGCAAAAGCCGCATCCGGATCACGAACTGCTTCATCGGCAGCCGCATCACCTGGGTGAACAGCGACAGCGCATAATTCTGATGCAGCCCGGTGACGCGGGCGACATCGGCATTGCGCATCGGGCTGCCCAGATGTTCCATGATATGGCGCACCATTGCCACCACATGCCGGATCTGGGCCGAAGACATCGCCCGGTCCTGCCCCATCACCGCCATCGGCTGGCGCAGATAGGTCAGATCGCCCAGCAAGGCCCGGCGCAGCATGGTGTTGATTTCCATTTTCACCACTTCGGTCCGTTCAAAATCGCCCGACCGGTAATCGGCATACCAGCGCTCGATGATCCCGGCGTCGCACAATTGTTCCGGCAACAGCACGATGGCGCCCGACAGCATCGCCACCTGCAACTGTGCGATATGGGGCATGAACAGAAAGGCATCGACCGGCATGTAAACGTTGCACAGCCGAGGCTTTTCGGCGCCGGTCGGGATCACTTCGGTCAACTGATGTGGCACCCCGGCCCAGAACAGCACCAGCCGGCCTTCCGGCACTGCAATCACCTCCCCATCGACCGAATAGAGCATGCTGGCATGCTTCAGGAAATTGCCTTCGATATGGCCGTGCCAATGCGGCATCGGCATCACCTGCGGTTCGAACAGCCGGATGCCAAACCGGCCAAAGGCGCGGGTGGTGTTGTAGAAGTGCCGTTCGGTTGACGGGGCGGCGTCGGCGGTTCGTGTGGATTTGGCTGCCACACCGGCATCCGGCCGACTTTGCCCGCGCCCGGTCCTGGCAACCGTTCCGGAATGCAGCGCCGCCATCGTCGAATTGCCCCGATCTTAAGTTTCCGGAAAAGAATGTCGGAAAACGATATTGCTGTAAAGCCCGTCCGGCCCCATCCTGCCTTCAAGGTCATCATCCGGCGCGAGGAGGCACCGGATTGACCGAAACGCGGCAGGCCCAACCTGCCGAAGGGAGGACACATGCAAAACAGTTTGAAACGCGCCGGGTTCGCGGCGCTGATGCTTGGCGTTTCGGCGGTGGCTCTGCACGCCGAAATGATGGCCCCGACCACACCGCCCGACGCGCCGAAGTTTGACGCCCAGGGCGAACCGGTGTTCGTGAACCGGTCCGACATCGCCGACTATATGGCGCTGCCCACCTATTCGGAACCGGCATGGGTCACCGAGAAATTCGTCAACACCGGCAAGCTGCCGGCGCTGGCCGACCGCCTGCCGAAAGAGCCGATGGTCTACAAGACCGCCAACATGCCCGACGGCAACGGGGTTTACGGCGATGTGATGCGCCATGTGATCGGCGGCCGTCCCGAAGGCTGGAACTTCTGGGCCGGGCAGAGCTATGGCTGGGGCGGCATCGACATTGGTCTGGTCGAATGTCTGACCCGCACCGGTCCCTTGTTCACCGTGAACCCGACCGATCTGCAACCGATGCCGAACCTGGCAAAGGCCTGGGAATGGTCCGAGGATGGCAAGACCCTGACGGTGCATCTGATCGAGGGCGCCAAATGGTCGGATGGTGACGGCTTTGACACCGACGATATCGCGTTCTACTGGAACGATGTCATCATGGATGCCGAAGTCACCCCACTGATGGGTGCGGCACAGGCGACCTATGGCGACGCCACGCTGGAAGTGGTCGACCAATACAGCTTCAAGATGACCTTTGGCACCGCTTTCCCGGAATCGGTGCTGTATGCCATGGCCTATGGCAACTTCTGCCCCGGCCCCAGCCATATCCTGAAGCCGAAACACCCGAAGTATGGCGGCGAAAGCTATGCTTCGTTCCACGATGCCTTTCCGGCCGATTTCATGAACTTCCCGGTCATGGGCGCCCATGTTGTGGTCGAGCACCGGCCCGACGATATCGTGGTGCTGCGCCGCAACCCCTATTACTGGAAAGTCGACGAATCCGGCCAGCAACTGCCCTACCTCGACGAAATGCAGTATCGCCTGTCCACCTGGGCAGACCGCGATGTGCAGGCTGTGGCCGGTACCGGTGACTTTTCCAACCTGGAACAGGCTGAAAACTATGTGGAAAGCCTGAAAAAGGCAGCAGACCCGGCAAGTCCGGCCAAGCTGGCCTTTGGTCCGCGCACCATTGGCTACACGTTGCTTCCGAACCTGTCGGGCAACGGCTGGGGTGAACCCGATGCCCGGGGTCAGGCGGTGCGGGAGCTGAACCGCAACGCCGATTTCCGCATGGCGATCAGCTATGCGCTGGACCGGCAGCGGCTGGGCGACAGCCTGGTCAAAGGTCCGTTCACCACGATCTATCCGGGCGGCATCTATGCCGGAACCTCGTTCTATGACAAGGACAGCACGGTCTACTACCCGTTCTCGGTAGATTCTGCGAAAGCTGAACTGGAAAAGGCCGGACTGACCGACACTGACGGCAACGGCTTTGTCAACCTGGCCGGTGGCGACGATCTGAACATGACGCTGCTGACCCAGTCTGATTATCAAACCGACAAGAACCTCGCCGAAGGCGTGGTGGCAATGCTTGCCGATGCCGGGGTGAAAGTGACGCTGAATGCCTTGACGGGCAAGGATTTCGACAATGCCCGTGACAGCGGCAAGTTCGACCTGATCGTCCTGCGCAATGGAACCGAACTGATCACCGTTGTGCAGAACACCGCACAGTTGGCGCCAACCGGACCGACAACCTCCTGGAACCACAAGGCCAATGCAGCGGGAGAGCTGGATTTGCTGCCATGGGAAACCCAGATGGTCGATACGGTCAACGCCTTCATCGGCACCCGCGATCCAGCGGAACGGGTGGCGCTGATGAAGACCTATCAGAAGCTCTATACCGAAAACCTCTACGGCATCGGTTTGACCGCCTATCCGGGTGCACTGATCATCAACAAGCGCTTCTCGAACATCCCGGCAGGCGCCCCGATCTTCATGTACAACTGGGCCGAAGACAACATCATCCGCGAGCGGGTGTTCGTGGCAGCCGACAAGCAGATCGGTGCCGAACTGCATCCGCAAACGCTGCCGGGCAAGCCGGGCGACGCTGGCGCGATGGAGTAACCGACACCGGGGGCGGGGCCTTGTGCCCCGCCCCCTCCTATTGCCTGTCGTGCCCTGCTTGGCGGTGCCAATTTGGGTGCCCCGCCCCCTCTGACTACAGAAAGCTCTCAATCCATGTTGCGATTTCTGGTCATCCGCGTGATGCAGGCGATCCCCGTGCTGCTGGTGATGAGCATCATCACCTTTGCCATCATTCAGGCCCCGCCCGGCGACTACGGCGATTTCATCCGCACCAACATGATCATCCAGGGCAACGCCACGGTCGAGGCCGCCGAACGCGCCGCCGCCGCGTACCGCGAAAGCCATGGGCTGAACGATCCGATGGTGGTGCAATATCTGGGCTGGATCTGGGGCATCGTCAGCCGGGGCGATTTCGGTCAGTCGTACCTGTATAACAAACCGGTGTCAGAAGTGATCATGGCGCGGCTGCCGATCACCATCGGCATCGCGCTGACCTGCCATTTTCTGGCGTCGCTGTTCGGCATCGGCTTTGGCATTCTGGCGGCGACGCGGCAATATACCTGGGTTGATACCCTGCTGTCCTTTGTGTCGTTCCTAGGCATGACCATCCCGCGGTTTCTGCTGGCGCTGATCATCCTGTATATCCTCGCCTACAAGCTGAACGTGCAGGAAATCGGCTCGTTCTATTCGTCGAAATACGGTGGTCAGCCGATGTGGCTGGGCTGGTTCCAGTTCAACTGGGCCAAGTTCGGCAATCTGATCCAGCATATCTGGCCGGTGATCGCCGTCGCCACCATTGGCGGGCTGGCCTACAACATGCGGGTGATGCGGGCCAATCTGCTGGATACGCTGAACATGCAATATGTCGAAACCGCCCGTGCCAAAGGGCTGTCCGAGGCCAGTGTCATCATGCGCCATGCGGTGCCGAATGCGCTGCACCCCCTGATCGCCTATCAGGGCGTGGTGCTGCCCTACATGCTGACCGGAGAGATCGAAGTGGCGATCGTGTTCGGCCTGGCCACCATCGGCCCCGCCATCGTCGGCTCGATGGGGATCGGCGATGTCTATGTCACCGCGTCGCTGCTGCTGGTGCTGGGGGCCACGCTGATTGTCGGCAACATCATCGCCGATCTGCTGCTGGCTCTGCTGGACCCGCGTATCCGGGTCGGGGGGGATGCGTGATGGCAGCCCCTGCGCACAGCAAACCGATGATCCATGCCGGTGAAGCCGCCGATGACCGGCTGTCCACCGTCTCCACCACATCGCAAAGCTATGGCGCGCTGGTCTGGCGGCGGTTTCGCCGCTCGATCCCGGGGGTGGTCGGCGGCGTGCTGGTGGCCTCGATGCTTTTCATCTCGGTCTTTGCCGACTTTTTCGCCCCGATGAACCCGCGCGCGCCGTCGATTGCCTTTGCCCCGCCGGACCGGATCGGCTTTCATGTGCCGGAGGTCGGCTGGCAATTGCGCCCCGTCGCCTTTCCCATCGTGGAAAGCCCGGATGAACTGGACCCGGTGACCTTTCAGCCGCTGAACGGCCCCGATTACAAGAACCCGCGCAAACTGGTGTTTTTCGCGCCGGGGTGGGAGTACAAGTTTCTGGGCCTGATCCCGGCCAGCCGCCATCTGATTGCGGTCGAGGACGGATCGCCGCTGCATATCCTTGGCACTGACAAACTGGGCCGCGATATCCTGTCGCGCGGCATCATCGGCAGCCGGGTGTCGCTGGCCATTTCGCTGATTTCGGTGGCGCTGATCACCATCATCGGCACCCTGCTGGGCATCGCATCGGGCTATATCGGCGGCCGGTTCGACATGTGGTTTCAGCGCTTTGTCGAGATCATTCTGGCCTTCCCACAGCTGCCTTTGTACCTGGCTCTTGCAACCCTGATCCCGGTGACGGCACCGACCTGGCTGTTCCTGACCTTTGTCGTGGCGGTGATCGTCGGCCTGGGCTGGGCGCAACTCAGCCGCGAGGTGCGGTCAAAAACCCTGGCGATGCGGCGCATCGACTATGTAAGGGCGGCGCAGGCGGTGGGGGCGGGCGACTGGCGCATCATCAGCCGACATATCCTGCCCAATGTGCTGAGCCATGTGATCGTGTCGGTGACCTTGGGGATTCCGACCATCGTGCTTCTGGAAAGTTTCCTCGGGTTTCTCGGCTTTGCGGTGAAGCCGCCGATGATTTCCTGGGGCCTGATGCTGCAAGACTCCGGCACCTTTTCGGTGATCGGCTCTTACCCGTGGATTCTCAGCCCGGTCGGGTTTGTGCTGCTGACGGTTTTTGCCTTTAACGCTTTGGGCGACGGCTTGCGCGATGCCGTTGACCCCTATTGAGGTTGTGATGAAAGACAGCGTGAACCTGGTGCCACCAGCGTCTGACATCGTGATTGATGCACGGAATGTGCAGGTGCGCTTTGGCGTCGATGGCGGCGTGATCGAGGCGGTCAAGAATGTCAGCTTCAAGGTCGCACGCGGGCAAACCATTGCTTTGGTGGGTGAATCCGGGTCTGGAAAATCGGTGACAGCGCGGGCGGTGATGCGGCTGCTGTCGAAACGGGCGCGGGTCGGGGCGGATACCCGCATCCTCTATAACGGTGCCGACATGGCGCATCTGGATGCGGCGTCGATGCGCAAGCTGCGCGGCAACCGAATCTCGATGATCTTTCAGGAACCGATGTCGTCGCTGAACCCGGTCTATACCGTCGGCGCGCAAATCGCCGAAGTGCTGCGGCTGCATCAGGGCATGACACGGGCACAGGCGATGGCGCGGGCGCGCGAACTGCTGGAAGAGGTGCAGATACCCGATCCCGAAAGCCGCCTGCGCTCCTATCCGCACCAGCTTTCGGGCGGGCAAAGACAGCGGGTGATGATTGCCATTGCTCTTGCCAACCGGCCCGATGTGCTGATTGCCGATGAACCGACCACGGCGCTGGATGTGACGGTTCAGGCGCAGATATTGCAGCTGATCGATGAGTTGAAGGCGCGGCTGGGCATGGCGGTGGTGCTGATCACCCACGATCTGACGGTGGTGCGGCAGTTTGCCCAGCATGTCTATGTGATGCAGCACGGCGAAGTGCGCGAAGACGGCCCGACTGAACGGATTTTCACCGCGCCGCAGCATCCCTACACGCGGCGGCTGTTGGCCTCGGAACCCAAAGGCGAGGCGGTGCCGATCTCTGGCAGCGCCGATGAGGTGCTGACCGGGGATCAGGTGCGTGTCAGCTTTACCCTGCGCAAGGGCGGGGCGTTCCGGGCGAAGAAGACCGAACTGGTGGCGGTGGACAGCCTGTCGCTGACGCTGAAACGCGGCGAGACTCTGGGGCTGGTCGGCGAATCCGGGTCGGGAAAAACCACCTTTGGTCAGGCGCTGATGCGGCTGATCCCGACCGATGGCGGCCAGGTCAGCTTTGAGGGCCAGCGGATCGACCAGTTGTCCCGCAAGGGCTTGCAGCCGTTTCGCAGCCGGATGCAGATCGTGTTTCAGGACCCCTATTCCAGCATGAACCCCCGGATGTCGGTGCGCCAGATCATCGAAGAGGGGCTGATCGTCAATCGCATCGGCAGCAGCCGCGCCGACCGGCTGGACCGGGTGAAAAAGGCGCTGCGCGATGCCGGGATGCCTGACACCATTCTGATGCGGTTCCCGCATGAATTTTCCGGTGGCCAGCGTCAGCGGCTGGCGATTGCCCGCGCCATCGCGCTGGAACCGGAGTTCATTCTGCTGGATGAACCGACCTCGGCGCTGGATCTTTCTGTGCAAGCGCAGATCATTGACCTGCTGCGCAAACTGCAGGCGGATCGCGGCCTTAGCTACCTGTTCATTTCGCACGACCTGAAGGTGGTCCGTGCCCTGTGTCACCGGGTTCTGGTGATGCTGAACGGTCAGATCGTCGAACAGGGGCCAGTCGCAGATGTACTGGAAAACCCGCAAACCGACTATACCAAAAGGCTGGTTCGCGCCGCCTTTGACATCGCAACATGAGGCCAAGCATGACCAACCACCCCATTGTCACCTTTATCGGCGCCGGATCGGCGGTGTTTGCCAAGAACATCGCAGGCGACATCCTCAGCCGCCCGGCGCTGGCCGCCGCCGAGCTTCGCCTGATGGACATCAACCCGGAGCGGCTGGAAGAGTCAGAGACCATCATCGGCAAGCTGGCGCAGACCCTGGGCAGCAAAGCCACGATCAAGACCTTTACCAACCAGCGCCGCGCGCTGGAGGGCTGCGATTTCGTGGTGTGCTGCTTTCAGGTCGGCGGCTATGATCCCTGCACCATCACCGATTTCGAAGTGCCGAAAAAGTTCGGCCTGCGCCAGACCATCGCCGACACCCTTGGCATCGGCGGCATCATGCGCGGCATCCGCACCGTGCCGGTGCTGTGGTCGATCTGTGAAGACATGATGCAGGTCGCCCCCAATGCGATCATGATGCAATATGTGAACCCGATGGCGATCAACACCTGGGCAATCGCGGCGAAATACCCGAAAATTCGCCAGGTCGGCCTGTGCCATTCGGTGCAGGGCACCGCTTACGAACTGGCCCGCGATCTGGAGATTCCAGTCGAGGACATCCGCTATCGCGCCGGTGGCATCAATCACATGGCGTTCTACATGACCTTTGAACACCGGCAGGCTGACGGGTCTTACAAAGACCTGTATCCGGCATTGAAACAGGGGTACCGCGAAGGGCGATACCCGAAACCCTCGCACTGGAACCCGCGCTGCCCGAACAAGGTGCGCTATGAAATGCTGACCCGGCTGGGCTATTTTGTCACTGAATCGTCGGAACATTTTGCCGAATACACGCCCTGGTTCATCAAGCGCGACCGGCCGGACCTGATCGAGAAATTCGGGATTCCGCTGGATGAATACCCGGTGCGCTGCATCGAACAGATTGCGCGCTGGAAAAAAGAGGCGGCGGCGCTGAAGACGGCGAACAGTGTCGAAGTCAGTGAAAGCCACGAATATGCCAGCCAGATCGTCAATTCGGTCGTCACCGGCCAGCCGTCGGTGATCTATGGCAACCATGGCAACCGCGGTTACATTCCGCAACTGCCCGATGGCTGTGCCGTGGAAGTGCCGACGCTGGTCGATCACATGGGGTTGCAACCGACGGTGGTGACCGACATTCCGCCGCAGCTGATCGCGCTGATGCGCACCAACATCAATGTGCAGGATCTGACGGTGCAGGCGCTGCTGACCGAGAACCCCGAGCATATCTACCACGCCGCGATGCTGGACCCGCACACCGCTGCTGAATTGGACCTGCAACAGATATGGGACCTGACCCACGACCTTCTGGCGGCGCATGGCGACTGGCTGCCGGAATGGGCGCGGGTGCCACAACGCAAGGCCGGCTGAGATGTGGCCCGCGCGTATCGTCATTGTCGGTGGCGGCACCGCCGGTTGGCTGGCGGCGCTGATGCTGGGCGATGCGGCGCGCCGGGCCGGGGCTGTTTGTGCGATAACGGTGGTGGAAAGTTCGAAATTCGGCACCATTGGCGTCGGTGAAGGCACCACGGCGGTGTTTCGGATGATGCTGAAACATCTGGGTCTGGATGAGTTCGAGTTTCTGGCGGCGACAGAGGCCACCATCAAGTTCGGTATCCGCCACCGCGACTGGCGGCGGCTGGAGCACAGCTATGACGGCCCGATTGACGACCCGCATCTGGTGGCGGGTGTCATGCCGGGTGGCCTTGATGCTGCACAGGTGGCGATGGGGCGCAGGGTGGGTGAAACCCACCTGTTCCAACACCTGATCGACGGGGCCAAAAGCCCCTATGCTTTGCGACCCGGCGGCTTCATCCCCGCCGGGCCGTTTCATCATGCCTTTCATTTCGATCAGGCCTTGGCGGGCAAGTATCTGAAAACCAAAGCCGGTTCCGTGACGCTGATCGACGATCAGGTGACCGGGGTGGAAACCGGGGCTGCCGGGATCACCGCACTGGTGCTGGAATCGGGTCAGCAGGTGATGGGTGATTTCTTCATCGACTGTTCCGGCTTTCGCCGTGCCCTGATCGGGGCACTGGGGGCGACATGGATCGGTTACGGCGACGTGCTGCCGGTCAACCGCGCGATGCCGTTCTGGATCGACATTGCCCCCGGCGAGGAGATCGACCCCTTGACCCTGGCCTGGGCCCAAGGCGCGGGCTGGATGTGGAAGATTCCCACCGCCAGCCGCTATGGTTGCGGCTATGTCTATTCCGATGCCCATACCACCCCGGATCAGGCCAAGGCCGAGATTGAACGGGCGTTGGGCCATGAGATATTCCCCCGCAACGACATCCGGATCCATGCCGGGCGGCTGGACCAAAGCTGGATCGGCAATTGCGTGGCGCTGGGGCTGGCCAGTTCGTTTCTGGAGCCGCTGGAGGCAACCTCGATCCACGGCACCGTGGTGCAGTTGATGCTGCTGGCCACGTTGCTGGGGCAGGATGGTGGTGCTGAAGCCTTTAACGCCGCAGCGGCGCGGCAAGTGGATGATTTCCGCGATTTCATCCGGCTGCATTATGTCAGCGAGCGGCGCGATACGCCGTTCTGGCGCGATGTTGCGAAAAGCCATCCTGCAGCATTGAAGCTGAAGTTGAGTATTTGGGCGAAAAACATGCCGCAAGCATCGGATTTCGCAGCCTTTCCTTTGGGTCTGCCGCATGTTGAAGGCCAGCTTTATACCCCGGTGCTGGATGGGTTGGGCCTGTTGAACCCCATTGCGGCCAAGGCGCGGCTGGGGGCGGACCCGCGCCCCGCCACGGCGGCGAAAACCCTGATTTCCGAATATCGCGCGGCGGCCGGGCAGTGCCTTGGTCACCGCGCTTTCCTGACATCGCTTCATGAAAAGGCAGCAGCATGAGTTTCAAGATCACCATCATCGGCGCAGGCTCGGTCGGCTTCACCAAGAAGCTGTGTTCCGACATCCTGAAAGTGCCGGAATTCGAAGATATCGAAATCGCGCTGACCGATATCAACGCCCATAATCTGGACATGATCGCCCAGATCATCCGCCGCATCGTCAGCGTCAACCGGCTGAAAACCCGGGTAACGGCGACCACCGACCGCCGTGCCGCGCTGGAGGGGGCACGCTATGTGATGAACTGCGTCCGGATCGGCGGACTGGAGGCGTTTGCCGACGATATAAGGATTCCGCTGAAATATGGCGTCGATCAATGCGTCGGCGATACGATCTGTGCCGGTGGCATCCTGTATGCGCAGCGCGGCATCGTGGCGATGATGGAGTTCTGCAAGGATATCCGCGAGGTGTGTGAGCCGGACGCGCTGTTGCTCAATTATGCCAACCCGATGGCGATGATGACCTGGGCGGTGGTGGAACACGGGCAGGTGCGCACCGTCGGCCTGTGCCACGGGGTGCAGAACGGTCACCGCCAGATTGCCCGCGCCCTGGGTGTGCCGATGGAGGAGGTGGATATCATCTGTTCCGGCATCAACCACCAGACCTGGTATCTGGATATCCGCCACAATGGCCGCAAGGTTTCCAAGGATGAACTGGTCGCGGCGTTCGAGGCGCATCCGGCGTTTTCCAACCAGGAAAAGGTGCGGATCGATGTGTTGAAGCGGTTTGGCTACTATTCGACCGAAAGCAACGGCCACCTGTCGGAATATCTGCCGTGGTACCGCAAGCGGCCCGACGAGATCATGGACTGGATTTCGATGGATGAGTGGATCCACGGCGAAACCGGCGGCTATCTGCGCTATTCCACCGAAAACCGGAACTGGTTCGAAGCGGATTTTCCGAAGTTTCTGGAGGAGGCCGGCGGGTCGCTGGCCGATTATGAACGCACCGATGAACATGCCAGTCATATTCTGGAGGCGCTGGAGACCGGGCGGACCTATCGCGGCCATTTCAATGTGAGAAACGGCGGCGTGATCCGCAATCTGCCGCCCGATTGCATCATCGAAAGCCCCGGTTTTGTTGACCGGTTCGGCATCAACATGGTTGAAGGCATCACCCTGCCGGACGCCTGCGCCGCCACTTGCAACGCATCGGTCAACGTGCAGCGGATGGGGATGCGGGCGGCGATGACCGGTGATCTGGACCTGTTGAAACAGGCGGTGCTGCATGACCCGCTGGTCGGCGCGATCTGTACCCCGGAAGAGGTCTGGCAGATGGTCGATGACATGGTGGTGGCGCAGGCACAGTGGCTGCCGCAATATGCCGATGCCATTCCGGCGGCGCGGGAGCGGTTGAAGAACCCGAAGGTCAAGACCCGGGACTGGGCTGGGGCGGCGCGGCTGGATGTACGCTCGGTTGCCACGCTGCGCGATGCCAAGGCGGCTAAGCAGGCGGCGGAGGGGCATGGGCTGGGCACCAAGGTGATGGGCTGAAGCTGCGGGTCAAAGCGGGCCGGCGCGCAGGCGGGTTCCGCTTGCGCGTACCCGCCTGATTGGTATCGTGGGCCAAGGCACTTTCGCAGCAGCGAAAGGCTGCAACCCAAAAAGAACGCAGGAACATCATGGCCAAGCGCATTGTTTTCACCGGTGGCTCCGGCAAGGCGGGGCGACATGCCGTGGCCTATCTGCAGGCGCGCAGCCACGACATCCTCAACCTGGATCTCAAGGTGCTGGATCTGCCCGGTGTCACTACCCTGATCACCGATCTGACCGACAGCGGCCAGTGCTTCAACGCGCTGTCGTGCCACTTCGGGATGGAGCGCTATGGCGATGGCGCCTTGCCGTCGGCTCCCGATGCGGTGGTGCATTTCGCCGCTGTGCCACGGGTGGGACTTGTGCCGGACAACACAACTTTTGCCGCCAATGTCCTGTCGACCTACAACGTGATCGAGGCGGCGATGAAGCTGGGGGTGCGCAAGGTGATTATCGCCAGTTCGGAAACGACCTATGGCGTTTGTTTCGCCGAGGGCGACAAGGACTACCACGCCTTTCCGCTGACCGAAGACTATGACAGCGACCCGATGGACAGCTACGGCCTGTCCAAGCTGGTCAACGAAAAGACCGCCCGCGCCTTTGCCATGCGCTTTGGCGCCGACATCTACGCGCTGCGGATCGGCAATGTGATCGAACCGCACGAATATGGCAATTTCCACGGCTGGCTGGCCGATCCGACCCTGCGCAAACGCAATGCCTGGAGCACGATCGATGTCCGCGATCTGGGGCAGATTGTCGATCTGTGCATTGCCAGGGATGGTCTGGGCTATCAGGTGTTCAACGCCGTCAATGACACTGTGACCGCCAATGAAACCACGCCCGAATTGCTGGCGAAGTTCGCCCCCGGCAGCCCGGTCACTCGCACGATGGGGCCAACCGAAGCGCCGATATCGAATGCAAAGGCGAAAGCCGTGCTGGGGTTCCGGGAAAACCATCCGTGGCGGCAGGAACCGGCTTTCGTCAGCGCGAAAGGCTGACGTTTTGCCGGAATGGCGGCAATTTTTGCCGAAAACACCATACAATGCGCCCAAAGTGGGCAGGGGAGAACCATGACACAGGAAAACGTCGGCTTCATCGGGTTGGGCTTCATGGGCCATGGCATTGCCAAAAACATCGTGGAAAAGGGCTTTCCGCTGACCATTCTGGCCCGCGCCAACCGGGTGCCGGTGGAGGATCTGGTGGGGCGGGGCGCGCACGAGGTCGGCACGGTGGCAGAGGTCGGCAGCACCTCCTCCGTCGTGTTCCTGTGCGTCACCGGCTCACCGCAGGTCGAGGCGATCATTCGCGGGCCGGAGGGGCTGGCGGCCAGCATGGCGGCGGGCTCGGTGATCGTGGATTGCTCGACCTCCGATCCGGTATCGACGATGGCGCTGGCGGCGGAACTGGAAGCCCGGGGCATCACCCTGGTCGATGCACCGCTGGGCCGCACCCCGAAAGAGGCGTGGGAGGGTACGCTGGATGCGATGGTGGGGGCAAGTGACGCGATGTTTGCCCGGTTGAAGCCGCTGCTGGACACCTGGGCCGGGCGCGTCCATCATATCGGCATCACCGGCGACGGCCACCGGATGAAATTGCTGAACAACTTTCTGTCGCTGGGTTATGCAGCACTTTATGCCGAGGCGCTGACGCTGAGCGCCAGGGTCGGCATTTCACCGGCGCGGTTTGACAGTGTGATCCGCGGCGGGCGGATGGATTGCGGGTTTTACCAGACCTTCATGCAATGGACGCTGGAGGGCAACCGCGATGCCCACAAGTTTTCCATTGCCAATGCCTTCAAGGATTTGCGCTATCTGGAATCAATGGCGGATGCGGCGGAGGTGGCCAACCCGATGGGCAATGCCGCCAAGAACGCCTTTGCCCATGCCCATGCCGTGGCACCGCAGGATTTCGTACCGATGCTGGCCACCCATACCGGGCGGGTCAATGGCGTGGACCTGATGCCGAGGTTAAAGCCATGACCCATCCTGCAATCAGCCCGGGGCGGGTTGCTGTGATCACCGGGGCTGCCAGTGGCATCGGTCTGGCCACGGCCAGGGCGCTGGCGGGGCAGGGGATGCGGCTGGTGCTGGCCGATCTGGACGGGCCGGCGCTGACCGCTGCACAGGACAGCGTTGCCGCGATCACCGGCGCTGCGGGGGTGATGGCGATGGCCACCAATGTCGCCAATCCCGGCGATCTGGCGGCGCTGCGCGATGCCACAGTGGCGCGGTTTGGCGATGTGGCGCTGTTGATGAACAATGCAGGCATCGGCGGCGGCGGGCAGTTGTCCGGTGATCCGGCGCGGTGGCGGCAAATCCTCGATGTCAATTTATGGGGGGCTATCAACGGAATACAGGCGTTTGTTCCGGTGATGCAGGCGCAGGGCGGGCCAGCAGCCATCATCTGTACCGGATCGAAGCAGGGCATCACCTGCCCGCCGGGGGATACCGCCTACAATATCTCGAAAGCCGGGATCAAGGTGGTGACCGAGGCTTTGGCGCATGATCTGCGGCAAAGCCCGGGCAACCAGATCAGCGCCCATCTGCTGATCCCCGGTTTCACCCATACCGGCATGACCGGGTCCGGTGCCAAACCCGACGCGGCATGGTCGGCGGATCAGGTGACAGCGTTTCTGCTGCAGGGCATGGCGGCGGGCGACTTCTACATCCTGTGCCCGGACAACGCGGTGTCGCGTCGGGTGGATGAGATCAGGATCGCCTGGGCCGCCGGTGACATCATCGAAAACCGCCCGCCGCTGTCACGCTGGCACCCCGACTGGGCTGCGGCGTTCGCGGCGGCGCTGGAGCGGGGGTTGAAGCAGCCGGAGTAGCTGCTGGGTCCGGCAGTTACCGGCTTTTGCGATCGTTGGCGATGCAGTCGAACAGCACCGCCAGCAGGGTGGCACCGGCGACAAAACCGCCTTGGCAACAGGGGGTGATGCTCAAAAGCCCCAGAATCCGGGTTGGCGTACCGGCTCGGCGTACCGGCTTGGCGAACTGGGCAAAGCCGACCCTGTCGCCATGGTCATCTTGGTGGCGAAACCTGCCGAAAATGAAAAGGCCCACCAGTCCGGCGGGCCAAGGTGGCAGTCAGCGCAGAACGGGTGCGATCAGCCGCCCCAGGACCGGACCGGGCCACAATCCATATGAACGAAGTTGGAACCGGAATAGCGGCCAACGCCGCCTGCCGAACAGGCCCCGGCCGCCTTGGCCATCTGTGACACCGAGCGCGACTTCAGCCGAAGATCCGCCGCCTGCGCCTTGAGATGCAGCGAATTGCGCGCCACGCCGCCCGAGTTCGACCGCAGCATCGCGTTGGTTTGCGGGGTCCGGTAGCCCGACAGCAGCATGTAGCTTTCGTTGACATCCATCAACCGGTGCGCCGCCGCCATGATATCGACGGTGCGCGGGTCAAAGGTCTTGACGGTGCCGGTGCGCCAGTCGCGGGTGAAATTGCTGATCTCGGTCAACGCTTCCGGGATATAGTCGCCTTCGAGCCAGTAGATCGTGTCGATCGACTCGCCGGTGCGGCCGGAATACATTCTGATCCGCCGTATATCTCCGGCCCCCCGCAGAAACCCGAACGCATTGGAACAGGTCGGGGCTGCCACAAGGGCCGTGGCGGCAAAAATCCGCAGCAACGACCGCCGTGATACAACGGTTGAACTGTCTTCTGTCATGGTCTGCGCCTGTCCCATCGGATGCACTTGCCGCTTTCGTGCGGCGATTGTGCAGATTTTGTTCACTTATCCCCAAGTGCTCCATCGTTATGGCACAGGTCAAATCCCGGACCAACCCGGCAAATCGGACACATCGGGGACATCCCGGAAAATAGGCGAATATTCGCTGAAATATGTGGCAGCAAGACCACCCGCTGCCTGTTGTGCCGCAACCACCGGGAACCGCGAGATTTCGTGGGCGACTGCCACATTTGTGAACAGACTTGGCCTTGTATTGCCCAAATTGTGTGGCATGGTGCCTGCGGCCACCGGTTTCGAGGAATTCCATGACACTCTGTTTGCCCCGCGCGGGGTTGCGCGATTTTGTTGCCAAACTGTTGACAATCGCTGTTGCGCTGATGCTGCTGGCGCTGCCGGTCGGGGCCGAAACCCCGGCTTTCCGGCAGGCTGTGGCGGAATCGGCGGCACCGGATACCGACATCGCCGCGTTTTACCGCGCCCGCGATTATGCACCGCTGTGGACCGGGGCAGCCGATGCGGCGCGGCGGTCGGCGTTTCTGGCGGCGCTGCGGCGGGCGGGTGATCACGGACTGCCGGTGGTGCGTTATGATGTGGTGGATTTGGTCGATGCCTTCCGCGCGGTGCGCAGCGACCGCGACCGTGGCTTGCTGGAAGTGCGGATGTCGGCGGCCTTTCTGCAATATGCCCGCGATATCCAGACCGGTGCCCTGAACCCGGGTGAGGTGATCGACAGCATCAAACGCGACGTGCAGCACCGTGACCGGCTGGCTACGCTGGCGGCGTTTTCTGCGGCAGTTCCGGCGGATTTCCTGAAAGCGCTGCCACCGAACAGCGCGGCCTATGGCAATCTGATGCGCGAAAAGCTGCGGCTGGAGCGGTTGGTGGCGGCAGGTGGCTGGGGGCCAAAGGTCAATGCCGGGGCGTTTGAACCGGGGCAAAGCGGGCCACAGGTGGTGGCGCTGCGCGACCGGCTGGTCGCCATGGGCTATCTGCGCCGGTCGGCTGTGCAAAGCTATGAGGAAACCATCACCAAGGCGATGCAGTGGTTCCAGGTCGATCACGGCATTACCGCCGATGGTGTCGCCGGTGCGGCGACGGTGCAGGAGCTTAACCGCGAACCGGTGGAGCGGCTGCAATTGGTGATCGTGGCGATGGAACGGCTTCGCTGGCTGCCGGCTGATCTGGGCCGCCGCCACATCTGGGTCAACCTGGCCGATTTCACCGCCAAAATCATCGATGACGGCAAGGTCTCGTTTGAAACCCGGGCCGTTGTCGGCAAGAATGGTGACGATACCCGCAGCCCGGAATTTTCCGACATGATGGAATTCATGGTGGTGAACCCCAGTTGGTCAGTGCCACGGTCGATCACCACCAAGGAATATCTGCCGCTGCTGAAACAGAACCCGAATGCTGCGGGGCACCTGACCATCCTTGACCGCAATGGTCGCGCAGTGCCGCGCTCTGCGATCAATTTCGGGGCCTATACCGCCGCCAATTTCCCCTATGCGATGCGTCAGGCACCGTCAGATGATAATGCCCTGGGGCTAGTCAAATTCATGTTCCCGAACCAATGGAACATCTATCTGCACGACACCCCGCAAAAATCCCTGTTTGCCAAAGAGGTGCGGGCTTTCAGCCATGGCTGTATCCGGCTGAACGACCCGTTCGGCTTTGCCTTTGCGCTGCTGGCGCGGCAAAGCGAAGACCCCGAGGCGGAGTTCAAACGGGCGCTGAACACCGGTTCGGAAACCCGGCTGTCGTTGGTACAGCCGGTGCCGGTGCATCTGGTCTATTTCACCGCCTTCCCCACCGCCAAGGGCCGCATGACCTATCGCCGCGATGTCTATGGCCGCGACGGGATGCTGTTTCAAGCGCTGTCCAAAGCCGGGGTGGAACTGCGGGCGGTTCAGGGATAAAAGCAGCCAACCGCCCGAACCCGAGGCCCTGATGAGCCATACCGTCGCAGAGATTGCCGCAGCCCTCGGGGCGCGGTTCGAGGGGGACGGCAGTCTGCGGATTGCCCGCGCGGCGGAACCAGCCTTGGCCGGGCCGGATGATCTGGCGCTGGCGATGGACCCGAAATATGCCGCCGGTCTGGCGCAGGGCAAGGCCCGGGCGGCGGTGCTGTGGCCGGGGGCAGACTATACTGCCTTGGGGCTGGCGGCCGCGATTTTCGTGCCGCGCCCGCGCTTTGCCATGGCGGGGCTGAGCCGGGTGTTCGATCCCGGGCCGCAAATTGCCGCCGGTATTCATCCCTTGGCGGTGATCGACCCGACAGCCCGGATCGGGCCCGGCACCGCCATCGGCCCGTTTGTCGTGGTGGGGGCAGGGGCTTTGATCGGCGCATCGGCGCGGATCGCGAGCCACGTCTCGATTGCCGAAGGCGCGGTGATCGGCGACCGGGCCCTGATCCTGCCCGGGGTGCGGATCGGCGCACGGGTGCGGATCGGCGATGATTTCATTGCCCAACCGGGTGCCGTGGTCGGATCAGACGGCTTTTCCTTTGTCACCGAGGAGAAATCCGGGGTGGAAATGGTGCGGGAGACCCTGGGGCAACGCTCCGAGATTGTGGCGCAAAGCTGGGAACGCATTCATTCGCTGGGCGCTGTGGTGATCGGCCATAATGTCGAACTCGGGGCCAATTGCGCGATTGATCGCGGCACCGTGCGTGACACCACAATTGGCGATGGCACCAAGCTGGATAATCTGGTGCATATCGGCCATAATGTGCAGATCGGTCGCGATTGCCTGCTGTGCGGCCAGGTCGGCATCGCCGGGTCGGCGCGGATTGGCGACCGGGTAGTGCTGGCCGGGCAATGCGGGGTGAATGACAATATCTTTGTTGGTGACGATGTGGTGGCCGGTGGCGCCACCAAGATCTTTACCAATGCCGCCGCAGGCCGGGTGTTGCTGGGCTATCCGGCGGTGAACATGCAGACCCATGTCGAAAGCTACAAGGCGGTGCGGCGGTTGCCCCGGTTGGCACAGCAGGTTGCTGCGTTGCAGAAAGCGGTTTCAAAGCTGACCGGTGCGGATTAGGGTTCGCCATCAACAGGGGGCACGCATGTCACAGGCGATCAGGGACAAGGTGATTGCCATCATCGCCGAACAGGCGGTGCTGGATGTGGCGGATGTCCAACTGTCCTCCACGCTGGAAAGTCTTGGCATCGATTCCCTCGGGCTGGTGGAAAGCATCTTTGCGATTGAAGAGGCGTTTGACGTGTCGGTGCCGTTCAACGCCAATGAACCGGGCAAAAGCGATTTTGACCTGTCGTCGGTGGCAACGATCATCGGTGCGGTCGAAAAGTTGATTGCGGAAAAGCTGATTGCGGAAAAGCCGGTTGTGGAAAAGCCGGTGGCCGGGGCCAAAGGCTGAGATGCGCCGTGTCGTCATCACTGGCGCAGGTACGATCAACGCGCTTGGCCATGATGTGCCGCAGACCCTGCAGGCTTTTCGCGACGGGCGCTGCGGCATATCGGAACTGGATATCCGCGATGTTGACCGCCTGTCGGTCAGGATCGGGGGTCAGGTCCGCAACTGGGACGCCGAGGCGCATTTCAACCGCCAGCAGATCGCGCTGTATGACCGCTTTACCCAGTTCACCCTGATTGCGGCAAAACAGGCGGTTGCGCAATCTGGCCTGAGTTTTGAAGATGCGCTGTCCTATGATGCCGGGGTGGTGCTGGGCACCGCCGGTGGCGGGGTCAACACCTGGGACGAGAATTACCGCTCGGTCTATGAAGAGGGCAAGAACCGGGTTCACCCCTTTGTGGTGCCGAAGCTGATGAACAACGCCGCCGCCAGCCATGTGTCGATGGAGTTCAATCTGAAAGGGCCAAGCTTCACCGTCGCCACTGCCTGCGCCAGTTCCAACCATGCGATGGGGCAGGCGTTTCACCTGATCCGGTCCGGCATGACCACGGTGATGGTCACCGGCGGCTCGGAATCGATGTTGTGTTTTGGTGGCGTCAAGGCCTGGGAGGGGCTGCGGGTGATGTCAAAAGACGCCTGCCGCCCGTTTTCGGCCAACCGCAACGGCATGGTGCAGGGCGAAGGGGCTGCGGTGTTCGTGTTCGAGGCCTGGGACCATGCCCGCGCCCGGGGGGCCGAGATCATGGCCGAGGTGGTGGGGTTCGCCATGACATCCGACGCCGCCGATATCGTGATGCCATCGAAACAGGGGGCGGCACGGGCGATGGCGGGGGCGTTGCGTGATGGGGGCGTGAGCCGCGACGAGGTCGGCTATATCAACGCCCACGGCACCGGCACCGCCGCCAATGACAAGACCGAATGCGCCGCTGTCGCCGATGTGTTCGGACCGCACGCCGACCGGCTGATGATCTCATCAACCAAATCGATGCATGGCCATCTGATCGGCGGCACCGGGGCGGTGGAGTTGCTGGCCTGCATCATGGCGCTGCGCGACGGGGTGATTGCCCCCACCATCGGCTATGAAGAACCTGACCCGGAATGCGCGCTGGATGTGGTGCCGAATGTGGCACGGGATGCGAAGGTGGCGGTGGTGCTGTCGAATGCGTTCGCGTTTGGCGGAATGAATGCGGTGCTGGCACTGCGCAAGGTGTGAGGGGTTGGTCAAAATTGCTATTGGCAACGGACGATGCTGTGAGTAACAGTTCCTTCACGATCATATGTGAGTAATAGTGTTGAAGAAACCACAATTCGACCTCATATCTGTGATCTCCCATGGATATACCGCCATGGCGCGCATGTATGGCGAAAATGGCTTGTAGTGGTGGAGTAGCCTTTATGGCGCTTGCCGCGAGCGCGGAAAACTTGGAGAAGTACTTGTTTGCCACCGGTACGTCTTGGATCTTAGGTGGAACAATTGTCGCGTCGGCATGGGCCTATGAAGCGCTGTGCGTACAGAGAGGGGGCAATGATGATTGATGGTGGCAAAAGGGCTATCTGCGCGATTTGCCTGCTTGTCGGTGGCGTGATCCCATGGGCCTTACTCGTTGGCGCGGCGGTACTGAGCGTTCTGGCACGGTCTGACTACTGGTCCGAAACGGCGGCCTATTTGGCGGCTTTCGGGTTGCTGCTCCTGTCGGTGTCGTACCTTTTGGCTCGTCTGAGTGATTTGCGAAACCGCATTTCCTGAAGTCACCGCTTCACTGTTGGCGTCATGTTCCCCAGACGGCTACGGGTCGCACGCCCTTTCAAAAGAGGCCGATTAGCATTGACTGCCGGTGCCTGAATAGTCAGATTCGGTAAGTCGATGGCACTTTCTATGACCTTTACAACCCCTGCACCTTGGTTTGGGAGGCTGCGATGAACAAGAACACCCTGTGCCTGTGGTATGAGGGCGGGGCCGAAGCGGCGGCGCGGTTTTATGCCGCGACCTTTCCCGACAGTTCGGTGGGCAGGGTTCACCGTGCCCCGGGCGATTACCCCGATGGCAAGGCCGGCGATGTGCTGACCGTCGATTTTACCGTGGTCGGCATTCCCTGCATGGGGCTGAACGGCGGCCCGCGGTTTCACCACAGCGAGGCCTTTTCGTTTCAGATCGCCACCGAGGATCAGGCCGAGACCGACCGCTACTGGAATGCCATCGTCGGCAACGGCGGCGCGGAAAGTTACTGTGGCTGGTGCAAGGACAAATGGGGACTGTCGTGGCAGATCACCCCAAGGGTTCTGACCGAGGCGATGGCCGCAGGCGGCGAGGTTGCCAAACGCGCCTTTGCGGCGATGATGCCGATGCAGAAGATCGATGTCGCAAAGATCGAGGCGGCGGTGCGGGGTTAGGGGACTGACCCGCCGCCCTATTCCAGTTCGATGGTGCCCGGCGGTTTGCTGGTGCAATCATAGAACACCCGGTTGATCCCCGGTACTTCCTGGATGATCCGGGTGGCGGTTTCACCAAGGAAGTCGTGGGTGAACGGGTAGTAGTCGGCGGTCATGCCATCCACGCTCGTCACCGCACGCAGGGCCAGCGCATAATCATAGGTGCGATGGTCGCCCATCACCCCCACGGTACGCATCGGCAGGATCGCGGCAAAGGCTTGCCAGATTTCGTCATACAGCCGGTGTTTGCGGATCTGGTCGATATAGACCGCATCGGCGCGGCGCAGGATCGCCAGCTTTTCCGGGGTAATCTCTCCGGGGCAGCGGATCGCCAGACCGGGGCCGGGGAACGGGTGGCGCGCGATGAAATCGGGCGGCAGACCCAGTTCGCGGCCCAAGGCGCGGACCTCGTCCTTGAACAGCTCGCGCAAGGGTTCCACCAGCGTCAGCCCCATCTTTTCCGGCAGGCCGCCGACATTATGGTGCGACTTGATGGTGACAGAGGGGCCGCCGCTGAACGACACGCTTTCGATCACATCGGGATAGAGCGTACCCTGGGCCAGGAACTTGGCACCGCCAACCGCATGGGCATGGGTCTGAAATACATCGATGAACAGCCGCCCGATGGTCTTGCGTTTGACCTCGGGGTCAGAGATCCCGGTCAGTTCGCCCAGAAACAGCGCGGATTCGTCGGCATGAATCAGCGGGATGTTGTAATGGTCGCGGAACATGGTGACGACCTGTTCCGCTTCGCCTTGCCGCAGCAACCCGTGGTCGACAAAGACGCAAGTCAGCCGGTCGCCGATCGCCTGGTGGATCAGTACGGCGGCCACCGACGAGTCCACACCGCCCGACAGACCGCAGATCACGCGACCGTCGCCAACCTGCGCCCGGATTTTGGCAATCGCCTCCTCGCGGAAGGCTCCCATGGTCCAGTCGCCCGTGAACCCCGCCAGCCGCACGAAATTGGCGTAAAGCGTGGCGCCTTTCGGGGTGTGATGCACCTCTGGGTGGAACTGCACCGCGTAGAATTGGCGAGCGGGATCAGCTGTGATGGCATAGGGCGCATTGGGAGAGGTGCCGTAGACCTGAAATCCGGGCGCGATTTCAGATACATGGTCGCCGTGGCTCATCCAGACCTGTTCGGGGCCAAGGTCAAACCAGCCATCGAGCAGTGGCAGGCGCGTGGATTCAGGGGTAACAAAGGCGCGGCCAAACTCGGCGGTGCCATGGCCGCCTTCGACGCGGCCACCCAACAGGTGCATCATCACCTGTTGGCCGTAGCAGATGCCCAGGATCGGGATACCCAGTTCAAACACCGCAGCGGGTGGCATCGGCGCACCGTCAGCATAGACCGACGCCGGGCCACCCGACAGGATCACCGCTTTGGGGGAAAAGGCGCGCAAAAACGCCGCATCCACCTTGTTGAACGGATGGATTTCACAATAAACCTTCAGCTCGCGCAGGCGGCGCGCGATCAGCTGCGTTACCTGGCTGCCGAAGTCGATGATGAGAAGGCGGTCATGCTGGGTCATGTCGCCCGATAGCCAAGGCGCGGGCGATTGGCAAGGGTATGGCATGTCATGTTGGCAAGCAATGCGCCTTCGCGGCAATCCGGTGCAGCCAAAAGCGACGTTGATCCTTGTCGTTTTTGGTGCCCAAGCGCCGCATTTGAGGGGCGATGATCGCACGGATCAGAGCATAAGGCAGCAAACGGGTACGGAGGCGAGAGATGAGCGATCAGGTTTCGGGGCGGCGGGCGCGCAGTGGCGGCGGGGCAACCCGGCGGGCGGAGCGCTCTGCCGTCAGCTTTGAGTCCGCGCGGTTCATCGAACGCAACATCCCGAACTTTGAGGTGCTGAACGAAGAGGCACTGGCGATCATCGAATGGAATGCCGATACCGTGCTGGAGGAGATCGGGGTGAATTTCCCCGAGAATCCCGGCGCTTTGGCTTTGTGGAAAGCCGCCGGTGCCGATGTGCAGGGCGACCGGGTGCGGATACCGCGCGGCTTGGCGCGGGCCCTGTGCAAAACCGCACCGGGGCGGATCGTGCAACATGCGCGCAACCCGGAACGCAACGTGGAAATCGGCGGCCGGTCGCTGGTGCTGGCCCCGGTGTACGGCCCGCCCTTTGTCCGCGATGCCGCCGGTGGCCGCCGCTATGCCACCATCGCCGATTTCCAGAATTTCGTGAAACTGGGCTATATGTCGAAGTGGCTGCACCATTCCGGCGGCACCGTCTGTGAACCGACCGATGTGCCGGTGAACAAGCGGCATCTGGATATGTTGCTGGCCCATATGGTGCTGAGCGACAAGCCCTATATGGGGTCGGTCACCGAGCCTTCGCGGGCCGCGGACTCGGTGGAAATGAGCAAGATCCTGTTTGGCAGTGATTTTGTCGACCGGAATGTGGTGATGACCAGCCTGATCAACATCAACTCGCCGTTGACGTTTGACAGTGTGATGATGGGCGCGCTGGAGATCTATGCCCGCGCCGGGCAGGCCTGCGTGATTTCGCCCTTTATCGTCGGCGGCGCCATGGCACCGGTATCGGTCGCAGGCACCCTGACCCAGGTGCTGGCCGAGGTACTGGCCGGGGTCGCCTATAGCCAGTTGCTGCGCAAAGGCGCGCCGGTGGTGTTTGGCGCGTTTGTGGCCTCGATCGACATGAATTCAGGTGCCCCGACCTTTGGCACCCCGGAAGCGTCATTGGTGACCTATGGCGCCGGCCAACTGGCGCGGCGGATGGGGCTGCCTTATCGGTCGGGCGGGTCGTTCTGCGGATCGAAACTGCCGGATGCCCAGGCGGCCTATGAAACCGCCAACAGCCTGAACATGGCGCTGCTGGCCGGGGTGAATTTCATGCTGCATGCCTGTGGCTGGCTGGAAGGCGGGCTGGTGTCGAGTTACGAAAAGTTCGTGATGGATGCCGATCAGCTGGGCATTCTGCACCATCTGGCGCGCGGCATCGACATGTCGGACAACGGTCTGGCGATGGACGCGATCCGCGAAGTGGGGCCGGGGTCGCACTATCTGGGCAGCGCCCATACCCAGGCCAATTTCAAAGAGGCGTTCTGGCGCAGCGACCTGCTGGATTACCGCCCGTTCGAGACCTGGGACGAAGACGGTGCCAAGGATACCGAAGCGCTGGCGTCAGCACGGGTGGCCAAACTGCTCGGCGATTATCAGCCCCCGACGCAGGATGTGGCAGTGACCGAGGCGCTGGAGGATTATGTGGCGCGCAAGAAAGCCGCGATGCCGGATGCGTTCATCTGAAGCGGTCCGGTGAAAGGACAAGATCGGGTCCGGTTCCCGATCCTTGCGCAGCAGCCCACCGGGACTGCGCAATAGGGGTGAACCGGCCGGCCGCCCTTGTGTCACCGGTCATAGGTTGCCCAAGCCAGTGATCGGTTATTGACTGGATTTGCCAACTGCAACATCCTAGGCTGATAATGGATCACCTTGTGACCTGAGTCGCGGCAGTTCCGTTGCTCCATGGTTTGATATGCATTCCGCGCCAATATGTAGGGAGTTCACGATATGCCTGCCGTGTCCATGACTTTGCCGCAGATCATCAGCCAGTTGCAAACATCGTGGGGCGGTGCCTTCGAAGGCAGACCGCGCTTTTGGTCGAGCCCGAGCATCAGTTACGCCATCCTGAATCTTTCGCCCGCACCGGGATCGCTTGTCCCGGAACTGGTTGGCGGTGCGCCGATCACCCCCACTCAGGTTTCCTTTGCAGCAGAAGCCTTCGAGCTTTGGGATGACCTGATTGCAATCAGCATGACAGAAGTGGCGTCATCGTTTGCCAGCATTACCTTTGGATATTCATCAACGACAACCAACAATGCCACCTACGCGACGCCACAGGTTACACCGTCCCTCTCTGGAAATGACATAATCATTTCCCAAGACATCTGGCTGAGCACAACCTCGGCCAGTCTTGCATCGGCCAATATGAGCTACGGTGGCTTTGGGTTTGAGACCTACCTTCATGAAATAGGCCATGCATTGGGGCTTTCGCACCCCGGGTCGTACAATGCTTCTGATATTCCAGCCCCGACCTACGCTGCCAGTGCCGAATATATTCAGGATACCCGACAATATACGGTGATGTCGTATTTCAACGCGGAAAACTTCAATCCCGGCATTGACCGCTTTGGTGCCACCGGCAATTATACCAGCGCTTCCGCGCCGCTGCTGCATGACATCGCGGCCATTCAGGCGTTGTACGGGGCAGACCTCACCACCCGCGCCACGGATACAATCTATGGGTTCAACTCAACCGCCGGTCGCGGTGCATTCGACTTTACCCTGAATGTCGATCCGGTGATCGCGATCTGGGACGGCGGCGGAATCGATACACTTGACTGCTCGGGTTACGCGACCAATCAGTTTCTGTCACTCATTGCGGGCCAGTTTTCCAGTGTTGGCGCCTTGACTGACAATGTGGTGATTGCCTTCAACGTCGTATTCGAGAATGCAACCGGCGGCAGTGGCAACGACACGTTTCAGGGCAATGCCATCGGCAACATCCTGAACGGCGGTGCCGGGTCCGACACGTTCAGTTCTGGCGACGGCAATGACACTGTCATCGGCGGCATCGGCGATGATTTCGCCTATGGCGGTCTTGGCGATGATGTGCTGATTGGCGGCGATGGGGCCGATTTGATGTATGGCGGTGCCGGGTTCGACACTGTGGCATATATTGCATCCGTTGGCGAGATTGTCACGCTGACGTCAACCGGTCTGCCAAACCTTGGTTTGTGGACGGTGACGGGTCCGTCGCAGGCATCCGGTGATTCACTTGCAACAATAGAGGCTTTTGAATTCGGCAGTGGCAACGACCACATCACCATAGCGAAAACTCCCGGTACCCGGCTGGTGACCATCAACGGTGCAGCTGGCAACGATACGATCATCGGCAGCGGTGGCCCGGAAAAGCTGGTTGGCGGTTTCGGCACGGATTCAATTCAACCACTGCGCGGGGTGTTCACTGTTTTCGGCGGATTCTTCAATCTGTTCTCGGGCCTGTGGATCGAGGCGGTTGCCGACCATGACGAATTGATTATCGACCGTCGCACTGATCTGGTTGGTTATTCGTTCTTGCTGACCAATGTGTCGGCGGTTGGGTCGTGGATCGGGTCTGACGGTTCGACCGCGCGGGGCATTGCGCGGCTCGATTTCAACGGTTCGGCCTTTGGCGATCAGATCGTTGGCGGCCTGTGGAATGATATCCTTGACGGCAACAGCGGCAACGACACGCTGACCGGACGGGATGGCAACGACGTCATGCTTGGCGACGACGGCGATGACCTGCTTTCCGGCGGCATTGGCAATGATCGGATGACCGGCGGCAATGGCAACGATTCCCTGTATGCCGGCGATGGTGATGACTTTATGACCGGCGGACTTGGGGCCGACGTCATTTTCGCCGGCGCAGGCAACGACCAGGTGAGTACCGGCGGTGGCGGCGATCTTCAGACCTTTGGCGAAGCCGGCAACGACTCGATCACTGGTTCGGCCGATGCCGATGTGATCTATGGCGGCGACGATCTTGACCGCCTGATCGGGTTGGCTGGCAATGACACATTGTATGGCGGTCTTGGCAATGACGCGATCTATGGCGGTGACGGCGATGATTACATCGATCCCGGCACCGGCGTGGAAAAACTGGATGGCGGATTGGGCATCAATTTCCTGAACCTTGACCGCAGCGCGACATCGCTGGGTGTCAGCTTTTTTCTCAACGGCCCGGTCGGGTCGGATGGATCGAGTGCTGCCAATTTCGACCGCATGATCTATCGTGCCGGCAGTGGCAATGATACAATCGTGGGCTCAATCGGTGGGGATATCATCCACGGCAACGCCGGCAATGATGTATTGAACGCAGGTGATGGCAACGACTCTGTGGTCGGCGGCATCGGCGATGACACCTTGCTGGGTGGCCTTGGCGTCGACGTGCTTTTTGGCGGCGACGGCAATGATCGGATCGATACCGGCGGCGGCGGCGACATGCAGAGCTTTGGCGAGGTTGGCAACGATACGATCAACGGCAGCGCCGATGCCGAAACATTCTATGGCGGAAACGATCATGACAGCCTGTTGGGCAGCGGCGGCAATGACACTTTGTACGGCGGTCTGGGCAATGATGCGATTCTGGGCGGTTTGGGTGACGATTTCATTGATCCCGGTACCGGTGTCGAAACCCTGAACGGTGGCATCGGCCTCAACTTCCTGACGATTGACCGCAGCGCAACCGCATTGGGGGTGAGTTTCTTTCTCAACGGCCCCGTGGGGTCGGACGGATCCAGTGCGGTCAATTTTGACCGCATGATCTACAAGGGCGGCAGTGGCAACGATACACTTTCGGGATCGATCGGGAATGACAACATCGTCGGAAATGCCGGCAACGATATACTGACCGGCGATGATGGCAACGACAGTCTGTCCGGCGGTATTGGTGATGACACTCTGTTTGGTGGTCTTGGCATCGACACCATTCACGGTGACGACGGCCATGATCTGATCACCACCGGCGGGGGTGGCGATATGCTGACTTTTGGCGATGTCGGCAATGACACCCTTTCCGGCAGCGCCGATGCCGAGACATTCTACGGCGGCAACGACCTTGACAGCATCTTGGGCGGTGGTGGCAATGACACGCTGTACGGTGGCGCTGGCAGTGACACTTTGGCTGGGGGAACCGGTAGCAACTTGCTGGACGGTGGCACGGAAAACGACGTGTTCGTGTTCTTGAATCTGGCGTCGATCGATATCATCGTCGGCTTTGACGCGGATCCGCTGGGGGGGCAGGACCTGCTGGATGTCACGGCCTTTGGTTTCATATCGTTCACCAATATGTTGAATTCCGGTGTGACCATTCTGGCGTCCGGGACAAGTACGATCATCGATTTTGGTGCCGGTGCCCCGGTCCTGTCGCTGTTTACGACCACGGTGGGGTCAATCACCGCTGCTGACTTCCTGTTCTAGAATCTGTCCGACGTTGATGGAAACCCCGGACAGGCGGGTCAGTCAGCCTGCTTTGCCTTCGCGCGGGGCCGGGCGGATCGGGATTTCCTTGAGCAGGCCGCCAACCCCCATGCCGGCCACCATGTCATCGGTGACATCGACGCCGCAGACCAGCCGTTCCAGCACCCAATCCGCACCGTTCAGCGCAGGAGAGCGGGCACAGCCCGGCAGGCCGATCACCGGGCGGGCCCCGAAGCTGCCGTAAAACAGCAGGTTGCCGGGATCAACCGGCATGCCGAAGCGGGTGACCGTCCCGCCGGCCTGGCGCAGGGCGGCTGGGGCGACATCATCGGCGTCCGACGTGGCGGCCCCGGTCAGGATCAGGATCAACGCGGCGCTGCTGGTCGAGATCGCTTCGGCCAGGGCAGCCTGTTCATGCGGCACCCTGCGGGTTTCGGTCAGCGGTATGCCAAGCGCCTTCAGCCGGGTCGCCACGGACTCGCGGCCTTTGGCCGCCAGCTTGCCATTGTCGTCCGGCGACAGGGTCAGGATCAGCCCGGCACTGGGGGTGCGCACCGGCAGATGGCTCAGTCGGGCACGGGACGCCGCCTGTCCGGCCTGATCAAGCGCGTTGCCCGGGACGCCATAGGTGATGATCTTGACGGTGGCAGCCAGGGTGCCGGGTGCCAGCCGCGCCAGCGGCGGCAGGGTCGCCAAAGTGATCGAGGGGTGCGCCAGGTTGAGCCGATGCACCGCCCCGGGATCAAACGTCAGCAGCCCCGGAGCGGTTGCCACCAGATTGACCCGCCCGGTATGGGGGCGGGTCAGGCGCAGGCCGCTCTGGCCGGGGGTGACCAGTGCCGCAGCCAGCCGGGCGGCGGCATCATCTTCGCCGACATCCCCCGGTTCCAGCCGCGCCACCACCACCGGGTCGTGGCCGATTGCCTGCAACCGGGCAATGTCGGCGGCACCCAGCACCGTGCCCTTGGCCAGTTTGCCTTGGGGCGTCAGCACCGAATGGGCCAGTATGGTGCCGGTGGCAGCGGCGAGGCGGGTCGGGCCAAAGATCATGCGCCGGTCCGCAGGGTCTGGGTGATCTGTGCCAGGATCGACAGGGCAATTTCGGCAGGCGACCGCGCCCCGATCGCCAGACCCACCGGGGCATGGATCCGGGCGATCTGCGCCTCGGTCACACCGGCATCGCGCAGCCGCGCCAGCCGCTTTTCATGGGTGCGTTTCGATCCGAGGCAGCCGAGGTAGAAGACGTTGGTGGCAAGGGTTGCCAGGATCGCCGGGTCATCCAGTTTGCTGTCATGGGTCAGGGTGACCACCGCAGTTCTGGCGTCGGGGGCCAGCGCCTGCAACGCCGCATCCGGCCAGTCATGCCGGATGATCTGCCCCGGAAACCTTGCAGCGGCACCAAAAGCCTCACGCGGGTCGATCAGGGTACAGTCATAGCCGCAGGCCACCGCCATCGGCAGCAGCGCCTGGGCAATATGCACCGCCCCCACCACCAGCAGCCGCAGCGGCGGGTTGTGGATGGCGACAAACCGGCCATCGTCGACCCCTGACTGATCGGCGCGGAACCGGGCTGCCAAGGGTCCGGTCCGGGTCGCATCGCCGGTGACCAGACTGCGGCTGTAGCTGCCAAGATCAACGGAGTAGGCCAGCGGCTGCCGGTCGGCCCGGGCCTCGGTGATCCGGGTCAGCAGCGCCACCGGCACACCGCCACTGCCGACCGGTTCCACCAGAATGCGGATGGTGCCGCCACAGGCCAGACCGACGGCAAAGGCATTGTCATCGCTGACGCCGTAGCTCAGCAGCCTTGGTTGCCGGTCCGCCAGTGCCGCCAATGCCTCCTCAACCACTGCGCCTTCGACACAGCCACCCGAAACCGACCCCATCATCCGGCCATCCCCGGCAATCACCAGTTGGCTGCCAACCGGGCGTGGTGCCGACCCCCAGGTTTCGATCACCGTGGCCAGTGCAGCGCCTTTGCCCGCCAAGTGCCATTCCAACGCCAGTTCGGGCATGGTGTCATGCGGGTGCATGTGGTTCCTCCGGTAAGTTCTGCTGGTCCGCCCCGCTTTGGCCATGGGATAACCCACAGTCATCCGCTCGGCAGATCGAGACCTGTCACAGGCAGTCTAGCTAGGGTCTGGTTGCGGCGAAAGCAATTGTCTTGTCAGGGCAGCAGCTCCTTGTGGTGCGCTGGGTCTGACCCTGATCCCGGTCGGCCGTCGCGGGTTGCCCCGGGCAAAGCAGGGTCAAGGCCCCCGGGATCGCCTGATCAGTGGGCTACAGGGTCCAGCAGGGTGGTCCGGTGATCCGCGAAGACCCAACCGCCTGCATTCCGTTTCACGGCCCCCAAAGCGACATCATTTGCCAGTAAAAGCGAGGCCGCTAGCGTGTCCGACAAAATGCCTGCTCCGGACCTGATCCGGGGTGGTGACCGGTTTTGGCGCAAGACACACGCACACCAAGAATCTGGAGTCTGTCTGGCGCTTCTATCAGCGCCAGACAGACTCCAGGTCGGGCCGGCGCAGCGGCGGCGAAAGGTGGGCGCTTCCAATCGATTGCCGCGCACCGGGCGGTCGATCTGGAAGCGACGGCTGATTTTGGATGTTCGCGCGACTGTCGGACAGGCGCAGCGCTTGCACACTTTCGCTACGGATCGATCTTGAATGCACAGAAGGACCCGCAGGTGTTTCCAAATCGGCACATCTGCCGGTTGGGAAGCAGGTTGGGACGCTTTTCCGCTAAGCCGGAAAACTTATCAATATCTTATGTGGAATGAATGGCAGCCCGTAGGGGAGTCGAACCCCTCTTACCAGGTTGAAAACCTGGTGTCCTAACCGATAGACGAACGGGCCACGTTCGGTGTGGGCGGTTCTTAGGCAATAGGGGGGGGGCGTGCAAGGGCTTTTTTCGGCTTTGGCTGCACAAAGGCGGGGGCGCTGGTGGAGGCTGTCGGGGGCGGGCGGCGGGACGATTGACGGGGCGACTGAAGGGGGCGACTGAGGGGGGTCAGCCCTGCGCCGGGGCGGCATCGGTCAGGCGCAACTGCGGTTTGGAGCGGCCGTTATAGTGGTTGACCTCCAGCTTTCCGGCCAGATGCCAGCGGCCGGTGCCCGACATCAGCGCTTCACCCAATGGCCCGTCAAAGGCACCAAAACACACGGCTTCCAGCCCGGCCCCGTCGCCAAAGGTCAGGCGCAGGTGGGTTTCGCCGATCCGCCGTGCGCCACGCAATGCCTGGGCGGGAAAGGCAAAGCCGGGGGCGGGGGCTGCGGCACCAAACGGGCCTGCGGCCTCGATCTGGTCAATCAGCGCCGTGGTGGCGGCGGCGGGCATCATCACCCCTTGCAGATGCAGATCAGCGGCCCCGATCGCTGCCGCGCCCTGGCGTTCCAACAGCGCCTCCAGCCGCGCCATTGCCGGTTCCAGTTGGGTGCGCGTCAGGCTCAGCCCCGCCGCCATCTTGTGGCCACCGCCCTTTTCAATCAGCCCTTCGGCGGCCAGCCGGGCAATCGATGCGCCCAGATCGACGCCACTGACCGAGCGGGCAGAGCCTTTGCCGGCATCGCCGTCAAACCCGATCACCACGGCGGGGCGATTCATCGCCTCTTTCAGCCGGGCGGCGACGATGCCGACGACACCGGGATGCCAGCCATCCTGGGCGGCCCAGACCAGAGCGCCCCCGGTAAAGCGCGCGACGGCCTGCGCCTCGGCGGCCAGCCGTACCGCCGCCTCGATCCCGCGCCGTTCCGTGTTCAAAAGGTCCAGCCGTTCGGCCAGCGCCGCCGCCTCGTGCGGGTCATCGGTGGCCAGAAGCCGTGCCCCCAAATCGGCCTGGCCGATGCGACCCCCGGCATTGACCCGGGGGCCCAGCAGAAACCCCAGATGATAGGCGGTGGGGGCACGGTCGATCCGCGCCACATCGGCCAGCGCCGCCAGCCCCACCCGTTCGCGCCGCGCCATCACCTTTAACCCCTGCCGCACCAGGGCGCGGTTGACCCCGGTCAGCGGAGCGACATCCGCCACCGTCGCCAGCGCCACCAGATCGAGCAGCGCCATCAGGTCCGGCCCGGTGGTGCCTTTGGCGCGCAACTGGCGGTTCACCTCGACCAACAGCAAAAACACCACCCCGGCGGCGCAGAGGTGCCCCAGATCGCCGGTCTCGTCCTGCCGGTTCGGGTTGACCACGGCAAAGGCGGGCGGCAGGGTTTCACTACCCAGGTGGTGGTCCAGCACCAGCACATCGGTGCCTGCCGCCGCCGCAATCGGGCCATGCGACAGGGTGCCGCAATCGACACAGACGATCAGGTCATGGCCCTTTGCCAGCGCCTGCATCGCCGCGTCGTTCGGGCCATAACCTTCGTCGATCCGGTCGGGGATATACAGCGTCGCCCGGTGCCCCACGCTGCGCAGCCAGGTCAGCAGCAGTGCCGCCGACGCCCCGCCATCGACATCATAATCGGCAAAGACCGCGATGCGCTGGCGCCCAGCCACCGCCGCCACAAACCGCGCCGCCGCCTTTTCCATGTCGTGCAGGGTCAGCGGGTCCGGCAACAGATCGCGCAGCGACGGCGCCAGAAAGGCCTGTGCCGCTTCGGGTGCGACACCACGCGACGCCAGCACCCGGGCCAGCGGCATCTCCAGCCCGCTGATCTGGGCAATCGCCTCCGCCGCCCGGTCCTGATCCGGCGAAGGGCCGATCCAGCGGCGACCGGTCAGCGATTGTTCGACGTTGAGGAATGCGGTCATGGGGTCATCTGATCGAATTGGAAGAGCCGTGCAAGGGGCGTCAGATCAGGACGACGGTCGGCGGAACCAATGCTTGCTACCAGCCCTCTCTCCACCTGCCGTGACAGAGGGCGCTGCCTGGCCGCGGGTGGGCACTCGGTTGCCGGGGTTGAATGCTTGATGGTGTCGCACCCCCGGACGATATTCCATGCGGAGGCATCGCGGAGTGCCCGCCCAGGGGGCGGTCGGGCACTGCCCGGTGCGCTAAAGCGCTGGATTCCGGGCAAAATAGGACCCTGAACAGGTGGGTCCGGCGCATCACTTACCGCAATAGTCATTTGGCATAGCTGAACTGCCTGACAGGCAACAGGTAAAGCCGCCGCCTTACCCCACTTGTATCCCTATCTGGTTGCCCTGCGGATCGGCGCAGGCAACCGTGGTGCTGGTGGCTTGATGGGCAACCCCGGCAGCGGCAAGTCGCTGTGTCAGTGCCGCAATCGTTTCGGCATCGGGCACCAGCACCCTGTAGCGGATGACGCCCGGTGCTGTGGGAGCCGCATGGGCCAAACCCTCGCCACCCCAGGTGTTGAAGGCGACCATATGGTGGCGCAGCGCGGTGCCGACATCGCAAAACCGCCATGCCGCCGAATTCATCCCCGGTCGAAAGCCGATCACATCGCGGTAAAAGGCAAACACCGCCTCGCGTCGGTCGGTGCGGAAATGGATATGGCCGTTGATGCAGGCGTCGGCCAGATGGGCCACTGGTGGAGTGTCTGGCGGCAGTTCCGCCAGCAGCCCCGCCAGATCCAGCGGCTCCAACATCGAGTGCGGTCGGCCATCCAGGGTTTGCGCCCGGGGCTCGCCATCCTGCATCACGACCGTGCCGCGCCCCGGGGTATCCAGCGCAATCTCGATGCCATTGCCATCGGGGTCGGAGATATACAGGGCTTCGGAAAACAGATGGTCCTGCCCGGAGTGGCGCAGGCCTGCAGCGCCTATCCGCGCCAGAGCCTGGGCCAGGTCGACCCGCGTCGGCACATGCACCGCCAGATGGAACAGACCCACCACCGGGCCGGGTGCCGGTGCCGTGGCACCGCTGTGCAGCACCACCAGCGCCCGACCACCGCAGCCCAGTGTCACGCTTTCCGCGTCCCGCCCAATCTCCGCCAAGCCCAATGCATCGCGCCACACCGTCAGCGCCGCTGGCAGGTCGCACACCCGCAGGTCAACCGCGCCAAGGTGGGTGGTATCCGGCAGCATTGCAGAACTTTCCATCACCACTCCCTACTTCACCGGGCTGCGGTACGACATCCGCCGCACCGATCCGGTTTTTGACCGCATCAGAATGGTTTCGGTGGTGAAATAGCCCGGTTCGCGCTTGATCCCGGCCAGAATCGAGCCATCGGTGACCCCGGTGGCGGCAAAGATCACATCCGCCGTCACCATGTCGTCAAGGGTATAGATCCGGTCCAGATTGTCGATGCCGGCGCGACGGGCGCGGGTTGCCTCATCCTCGGTGCGAAAGATCAGGCGGCCATAGATCTGGCCCCCCATGCATTTCAGCGCCGCCGCCGCCAGCACGCCTTCGGGGGCACCACCGGAGCCCATGTAGATGTCGATGCCGGTCTTGGCCGCCTCGGCACAATGGATCACCCCCGCCACGTCGCCATCGGTGATCAGCCGGATCGCGGCACCGGTGGCGCGCAGTTCGGCAATCATCGCCTCGTGCCTCGGGCGTTCCAGCACACAGACCGTCAGATCCGCCGGTTTGCAGCCCTTGGCGCGGGCCAGTGCGTCGATCCTTTGGGTCGGCGACATCGCAAGCGTCACGGTATCCACCGGGTAACCGGGGCCGATCGCCAGCTTTTCCATATAGACATCGGGGGCATGCAGCATCGAGCCGCGCGGCCCCATCGCAATCACCGCCAGCGCATTGGGCATATCCTTGGCGGTCAGGGTGGTGCCTTCCAGCGGGTCCAGCGCGATATCGACCGCCGGGCCTTTGCCGGTACCGACTTTCTCGCCGATATACAGCATCGGCGCTTCGTCGCGTTCGCCTTCGCCGATCACCACGACGCCGTCGA
The DNA here is from genome assembly GCA_043736155.1 of Paracoccaceae bacterium. Lineage (GTDB taxonomy): Bacteria > Pseudomonadota > Alphaproteobacteria > Rhodobacterales > Rhodobacteraceae > JANNRR01. The sequence goes on from JAYTDA010000313.1 coordinate 45,541, forward strand.
TATCGAGCAGGTTCAGCTGCTGGCGCATCGCATCGACCGCCGCCTGATCCGCCGCCTTTTCATCGCCGCGCCCGATCAGCCGCGCCGAGGCCAGCGCCGCCGCCTCTGACACCCGCGCAAGGCCCAGTGAAAGCAGGCGGTCCTGAAATTCCAGTTTGTCCGACATCGGCCCAATCCCTGATTGCACGGCCCTTGCCGCTTGCTAGCTCTGTCTAACCGTTGGGCAAGGCCGGACACAAGCACCCGGTTGCAGCAACCTGGCTGTGATCGGGAAAGGCCGGGGCTCTGCCTCGGACCCCGGGATACTTGTGAACAGAAAATGGCGAAACCGGGAGGCCGAGCCAGGGGCATTGCACCGCATGCGGCGGCGCGCACTGGCCGATTCATTCCGGCTGGCGCGAAAGTGTCGGCATGGCAGCCGGATCAGACGCTTTCAATCCTTATTGCCACCGGATCGCCGACCACGACACCGGTGGCGGCAAAGCCTGCAATGGCATGGTTGACCGCATCGCGCGTCGTCTTGTGGGTGACGATCAGCACCGGGGCGCTGGTGTCGGCATGGCGATATTGCCGCATCCGGTCAATCGAAACCCCGGCGTCGCCCAGCACGGTTGCCACCTTGGCCAATGCCCCCGGTTTGTCCAGCAGCGACATCCGCAGGTAAAACGGCGCCGGGGCGGCGGCACGGGCGGCGGGCAGGTTGGCCAGTTCGGTGGCGGGGATGCCAAAGGCCGGCAGGCGGAAACCGCGCGCCACGTCGATCACATCGGCCAGCACCGCCGATGCGGTCGGGCCGGACCCGGCACCCGGGCCGCGCAGCACGATCTGGCCGACGCTGTCGCCTTCCAGCACCACCATGTTGGTGCCACCGGCCAGTTGGCCGAGCGGGCTGTCAGACGGTACAAGGCACGGCGTCATCCGTTGTTCCAGCCCGCGCCCGGTCACTTGCGCCACCCCCAGGAGTTTGATGCGGTACCCCATGTCGGCGGCCAGGCGGATATCGTCGATGCTGACGCGCTGGATCCCCTCCAGCTCGACGGCGGCGAAATTGACCTGGGCGCCAAAGGCGATGGCGGCCAGCAGCGCCAGTTTGTGCCCGGCATCTATGCCGCCGACATCAAGGCTGGGGTCCGCCTCCAGATAGCCCAAGCCCCGCGCCTCTTCAAACACCGCCTCATAGGACAGACCGGCGTTTTCCATCCGGGTCAGGATATAGTTGCAGCTGCCGTTCATCACCCCGATGACGCGGGTGATCCGGTTGCCCGCCAGCCCTTCGGTCAGCGCCTTGATGACCGGGATGCCACCCGCCACCGCCGCCTCGAACCGCAGGGCGACATCTGCCGCCTCTGCCGCTTCGGCAATCGCCTGGCCATGCAGCGCCAGCAGCGCCTTGTTGGCAGAGACCAGATGTTTGCCGGCGGCGATTGCCGCCAGGCTGGCATCGCGGGCCGGCCCTTCGGCGCCGCCCATCACTTCGATGAACAGATCGACATCGGCGCGGCGGGCCAGTGCCACCGGGTCCGGTTCCCAGGCATAGGCCGACAGATCAACGCCACGATCCTTGCCGGCATCGCGCGCCGACACGGCGGTGATCACCACGGGGCGCCCGGCGCGGGCGGCGATCAGGGCGGCATGGTCCTGCACAATGCGCACAACGCCGGTGCCAACAGTGCCCAGACCGGCAAGACCAAGACGCAGGGGATCGGGCATGGGAGACTCCGTGATACAGGCGGTGACGCCGGGGCGGGCCGGGCCGGGCAAAAGGGGGTGGTTCAGGTGCCGGGTCTGTAACGCCTAACGGCGGGGCATGCAACAAAGGGCAGAGCCGTCAGGGCAGGGTCCGGAGCGCATCGGCGCGGGCCTGCAGCGCGGCGGCGCGGGCCGCTAGTGCGACCCCGGGGGAGGGGCCGGTGACAGCCACCTGTGCCAGCAGATCATCCAGCGGCAGAATCGCCGGATAGGCAGGGGCAGGGGGTGTGTCGCGCGACGCAAGGTCGGGAAACTGGACGCAGCCGGATAACGGGGCTGCGATCAGGGCGCACAGCCACAGGTGTTTCATCGGTGACCCTTGCCCCAGGGAGAATGGCGCAACGACAGCGCCCGATGCCCGCCATTGCCCCGAATTTTCTGCGAAAATTCAAGACTGCCGGTGCATGGCTGGCGGTGAGTTTTCGCAGAAAACCCGTGTTTTGGGTTGGTGCTGGCTGGTGCGGCGGGTGTCATCCTGATCCTGATCCTGCTCTTGCCTGTGCCTTGTTCCGGGTTTGACTTATCGTAAAATGGCGGGTTGGGAAAGACAGCCTCTTGAACTGAACGTTCGTTCAGATAAAACGATGCCATGGCACGCACAGCAGGGTCCCATTCCGAAGTTACCGGCCCCCGCGTCCGCGACGCGGCGCTGCGGCTTTATGCCGAACAGGGCTATGCCGCGATCTCGATGCGGCAACTGGCGGCAGAGGTCGGGGTTCAGGCCGGGGCGCTGTATCTTTATGCGTCCGACAAGCAATCACTGCTGTTCGGCCTGATGCAGGCGCACCTGGCGGCGCAACAGGCGGCGTGGGACGGGGTGGCAAAGCCCGCAGGGGCGGTGGCGCAGCTGGAAGCCTTTGCCCGGTTTCACATCGGCTATCAGATCGACCATGCGTTGGCGGTGCAGCTGTGCCAGTTGGAGCGGCGCAGTCTGGAACCGGACAATCTGGCGGCGTTCGATGCTCTGCTGCGCCGCTATGAAGCGGAACTGCAGGCGATCTTGCGCCAGGGCCACGGTGAAAAGCTGTTCACCTTTGCCGATCCGCAGGTGGCATCGCAGGCCTTGATGGCGATGTTGTCAGGCGTCGGGCAGTATTACCGGCCCGATGGCAAGCTGGGCCGCGACCGGTTTGAACGGATCATCTGGAACATGGCGCGCAAGGCGGTCGGGGCCTGAATAGGGGCCTGAATTGGGGCCTGAGCCAACCCCGGTTCAGACGAACGGCACCTGTGCTACAAAGCGCGGGCGGGTGGCGATGAATTCCTTGAAAGTGCGGGCCTGCAACCCGCCAACGTCAAACGCGGGGGTATAGTCGAGCCAGGTTTCCAGCACGATCAGGGTATCGCCTGCCGGAATCGTTGGCAGACGGCTGGCATAGTCATTGACATTGGCATTGGTCAGCAACGGCATCGCATTGGTGCCATAGGACCATTGCACCCGGTAGACATTGGCTAACGGGTCCCAAAACACCGATGAAGCCCGCACCGAGGTGTTGGTGTCGATATTCACCAGATAGTCGAACACCGTGTTCAATCCATTCACATAGCCCGCGTCGATGGCGTTGGTCTGGCGCGAAATCATGTCGGCAATCGTATAGGCGGCGCGCAGGTTGGTGTTCTGGATCTTGAACGCGTCGAAATAGACGAACATCGCCACATAGGCCCACAACAGCAGCGGCAGGATCAGAACCGCCTCCACCGTGGTAGACCCGGTCTGGTCCTTCGCAAAGCGGGCCATTCCAAGGCGAGAAAGGCGGCCAAGACTGGACAGGCGGCGGCGCATCGGGCGGTTGAACTTGCATGTCATGACATCAATCCGGTTCATTCACAAAGGCCGAGGTTGCCGCCAGCTGATAGCCGCCGGACGGGTCAAGCGGCAGGTTCAGACCCATGCCGGTCAAGGGGAAGATCGGGTCAAACACCGCGCAGGCCCGCACCAGCATCATTTCGTTTTCAACGCCCACGTTGAATTCGACCACCGGCTGGATCACTTCGTCGCGATTGACGCAAGTGATGTTCGGATCCAGCGGTGTCCAGGTCGCGGTGCTGACCGGGCGCAGTTCCATCATCAGCGCATCCATGCAATCGGGGATCACCGTGGCCCAGTCGCAGATTTCCTGCTTCAGCATGACGGCGGTTGGCGGGTTCAACGGATCATCCCACAGCCCCAGCCGCAGATTGCGGATCGACAGGTCCATCGCCCGTTCCAGCATCACCTGCCGTGTCATCAACAGGCCGGATTCAAAGGCCGACATGAACACCGTCAGGAACAGCGGAAAGAACAGCACGAATTCGATGGTGGCAGTGCCGTCTTCCTGTCCCGCCATGCGGCGGGCCGCAAGGCGCAGCCGACCGGCGATGGCTTTGGACAATTTGATCATTGGGTCAACTTCAGCGTTGTGATCTGGCGGGCAATCATCTGGAAAGCTGTACCGATTTCTGCGGCATCCTCGCCGTTCTGCACCGCAAAGTAGTCGCCGTCCGACGAGGCGCAGGCATGCAAGGCAACCTGACCGAGGGTCGGAGCCTCGAAAGCGATGGTGAAGACCCGCACCCCGAGGGCTTCGATTTTCGCCAGATCGCAGACGGTATCCAGTTGGATATCCTTGGTGGCTTGATTGGTTGCGGTGCGGAAGTTGTTGATCCAGGTGGTGGCGATGCTCGAGCGGGTTGAACTGCCGGTGCCAAGTGCGTTGCCCCACAGATAGCGCGCCAGCCAGGTAACTGAATGATGGTTGAATGCCTGTGGCCATGTCAGATTGACATATCCTGCCGGAACCGCCGACTGCCATGTGCCCACCGGCGCGGAGGTGTAGGAGGTGGAGAAGGCGCTGGCGTTGATGACATAGTAGTTGTTGGGGCCAGCCACCGTGGCATGATAGATCGTCAATGATCCATTGCTGGGATCGCGGTAGATCGGCGAAAATCCGGATTTGTAGGCGGTCCGCAACTGATGCTCTGCGGTGTTTTCACCATCCGACATCACCACCAGAATTTTCGCGGTGTTGTTGCGGTCATAGGCAAAGGGGCGGCCATTGAACGTCGCAGGCACTTCACCCAGACCCACCATGCTGGTGATGACGCTTTGGCTGCTGGGGTCCAGCAGGGCCAGGCCCCATTTGGCACCGATATCGATCGAGGTGTTGCCGTCGCCGACCATGCCGTTGATCGCCGCTTTCAGCACCACCGGATCGCGCAGGAACGGGCGGACGATGTTGCGCGCATCATTCGAGCAATAGTTGGTTTCGGTGCCGGTACCGCTTGGGTTGACGCGGTTCTTGGCGGCACTGCTTGACCAGGGGTCGATCACATCGGCGCGTGTCAGCGAGGCCGATGTGGACACCCCGGCCGTGCCGAAGTCGGCGGGGGCAAAGGTGACGCAGGTGTTGAAGGTGTGCTGTGTCGAGATGTTGTAATTGCCGGCCAGATCGTCGCCAAGGATCACCTGGCCGTTGAACGGCACCAGTGAAATCGAGATCTTTTCTTCGGTATCACCCGCCAAAACCGTATCCACGAAATCCGACGCCGCAAGTTTCAGGTTATTCAGTTTTTGCGTGCCGCCACTAACCATCGAGCCTGACACGTCAAGAACCAGCGTGATTTCGACATCAGAGATATGTTCTTCGGCGGTGCTGTTGGCGGGGCCGGTCATTTCATCGACGCCAAGCATCTGGACAAACATGGCTGGCACCGTGGCTCTGGCATTGGCTGCCACCAAGCGCGAGTTGACCGCGTTGACCACCGTGACACCCTGCAGATACTCGATCAGACCAGCTTTGGTGAAATAGTCATTGACCACAGCTTCGCTGTCCATCGACTGGGTCAGGCTGGCGGCTGCCAGGGTGGCGCGGTCGGCGGTGCTTTGCAGTTGCGCCCGCACGGATTCGTAACGCATCAGGTCAACCGCCATGCCGCCGATCATCAGCATCAGCACAAAGATGATCAGACCAAAGATGATTAGCGCACCCTGTTCATCGCGGCGGAACGCAGCCACCCTTTGGGCAAGTTCGGCCCTGAACCCGGTCCGCGTTGCCTTGTCCTGCTGGTTAGTGATACTGGCGCACATCGTTAAGCCTTTCCCGGTCCTGCAAATGACCCCTGCACGCCCTTCAAGACGCACCCCTTAGTTATGCCACGGGTTGGGGCAGAAATGTGGCAGTGCGGCGGTCAATTCAGGCGGTGTTTTTCCAATCAGGATACGGGGTTGCGCGACGGTGGGGATTGTTTCCGGATCAGGCGGTTTGGCGCCACAGTTCTGTCGGAACCCTTTCTCGCGGTTTGCACCTGGCGGGCAACTAGCCGTCGGCGGCACCTGCAGCAGCCCGGGTAGATTCGGAAAAGCCGACAGCAGGTATTCTTGTTTACAAATCGGGTCTAAGGTCGCCCTTGCCATGCCGCGCCAGTGCCGCGCAGCACTTTTATGGGGGACCTGATGGCTGTTCAAGGCGAGCCGAGTTTTCGGCAATCTGTCGATCTGATGTTCAACCGCGCTGCGGCGCTGATGGATCTGGCCCCGGGGCTGGAAGAGAAAATCCGGGTCTGCAACGCCACCTATACCGTGCGGTTCGGGGTGCGGCTTCGTGGCAAGATCGAGACTTTTACCGGCTACCGCTCGGTCCATTCCGAACATATGGAACCGGTTAAAGGCGGTATCCGCTATTCGCTGGGCGTCAATCAGGATGAGGTCGAGGCGCTGGCGGCGCTGATGACCTATAAATGCGCGCTGGTCGAAGCGCCGTTTGGCGGATCAAAGGGCGGGCTGTGCATCGACCCGCGCCAGTATGATGAACATGAGCTGGAACAGATTACCCGCCGTTTTGCCTATGAGCTGATCAAACGCGACCTGATCCACCCCAGCCAGAATGTGCCCGCCCCCGACATGGGCACCGGTGAACGGGAAATGGCCTGGATCGCCGATCAATATGCAAGGATGAACACCACCGACATCAACGCCAAAGCCTGCGTCACCGGCAAACCCTTGTCCGGCGGCGGCATTCAAGGCCGCACCGAGGCGACCGGCAGGGGCGTTCAATTCGCGCTGCGCGAGTTTTTCCGCCACCGCGAAGATGCCGCCGAGGCGAAGCTGTCGGGCGATCTGGACGGCAAACGGGTGATCGTGCAGGGCCTTGGCAATGTCGGCTATCATGCCGCCAAGTTCCTGTCGGAAGATGACGGATCAATCATCACCGCCATCATCGAACGCGACGGCGCACTGGTCAACGATACCGGTCTGGATGTCGAAGCGGTGCGGCAATGGATCGCCAAACATGGCGGCGTCAAGGATTGCCCGATCGGCCAATATGTTGCCGACGGGTCCAGTCTGCTGGAGGCGGAGTGTGACATCCTGATCCCAGCTGCGATGGAAGGGGTGATCAACACCTCGAACGCCGCGCGGATCAAGGCACCGCTGATCATCGAGGCCGCCAACGGCCCGATCACCGCCGGTGCCGATGATACCCTGCGCGCCAAGGGGGTGGTGATCATCCCCGACATGTTCGCCAATGCTGGGGGGGTGACGGTCAGCTATTTCGAATGGGTCAAGAACCTGTCGCATATCCGCTTTGGCCGGATGCAGCGCCGCCAGGAAGAGGGGCGGCACCAGATGCTGATCGACGAGCTGGAGCGGTTGAGCAACGACAAGGGCCACGGCTGGGAACTTTCACCCGGCTTCAAGGATCGCTATCTGCGCGGGGCGGGCGAGCTGGAGTTGGTCCGCTCCGGTCTTGATGACACGATGCGCCTTGCCTATCAGTCGATCCGGCAGGTCTGGCGTGGCCGTGACGATGTGCATGACATGCGGGTCGCAGCCTATATCGTGGCGATCAGCAAAGTGGCGCAAAGCTACGCTTCCAAAGGGCTTTGAGGGGGGTTCCGGCGGGCAGGGGGCTTGCCCCTGGCCGACCATTCCCCCGGCGCGGCCCGCAGTCCGGTGTGGGCCGCACCGGGTATTTGGCCCGGCGGTGCAACGGCATGACACCGGCGGCCTGTCCGGGCCTGAGCTTCAGCTGTCAGAGCAACCTGACCGAAACGACACGATTTGTCGCAGCTTGCACAGCGGCCTTGCCGCCAACAGGGCATTGAACATCCCACGGGAACCCGGTTCACTGCACCGGGACAAAGGGGGCTGGCAATGCGCTATTCGGGTTTGCAAGTCATCACGCAGGGGCTGTTGGGCAACCGCGGCTGGAAACCGGCGTGGCGCAACCCGGAACCAAAGCCCGCCTATGATGCCATCATCATCGGCGGCGGCGGCCACGGGCTGTCGACCGCGTTCTACCTCGCCAAAAATCACGGAATGCGCAACATCGCGGTGCTGGAGAAAAGCCACCTTGGTTCCGGCAACATCGGGCGCAACACCACGATTGTGCGGGCCAACTACTTTCTGCCTGGCAATTCAGAATTCTATTCCCACTCGCTGAAACTGTGGGAAACCCTGGAGACGGAGCTGAATTACAACGTGATGCACAGCCAGCGCGGGCTGATCAACCTGTTCCATTCCGACGGCCAGCGCGACGCCTTTGCCCGGCGCGGCAATGCAATGATCAATCAGGGCGATGATGCGATCCTGCTGGACCGTGACGGCGTGCGCGAGCAGCTGCCCTATCTCGATTTCGAACAGACCCGGTTCCCGATCTATGGCGGCCTGTACCATCCGCGCGGCGGCACCGCCCGGCATGATGCCGTGGCCTGGGGCTATGCCCGGGGTGCCGACCGGCAGGGGGTTGATCTGATCCAGAATTGCGAAGTGACAGGGATCGATATTGACGGCGGGGCGGTCAAGGGCGTGCAGACCACGCGCGGCGCGATCAAGGCGGGCAAGGTGGCGATCATCGTCGCCGGCCGGTCGGGGCAGGTGGCGGCGATGGCGGGGATGCGGTTGCCAGTCGAGTCGCATGTTTTGCAGGCCTTTGTGACAGAAGGGCTGAAGCCGGTGATCGACCATGTGGTGAGTTTCGGCATGGGGCATTTCTACATCAGCCAGTCCGACAAGGGCGGTCTGGTGTTTGGCGGCGACATCGACTTCTACGCCTCGTATGCCGCGCGAGGAAACCTGCCGATGGTGGAACATGTGATGGAGGCGGGGATGACGCTGATGCCGATGATCGGTCGCGCCAAGGTTCTGCGGTCGTGGGGGGGCATCATGGATATGACACCGGATGGCTCACCGATCATCGACCGCACGCCGGTGGAGGGGCTGTTCATCGACTGCGGCTGGAACTATGGCGGGTTCAAGGCGGTGCCTGCGTCAGGCTGGTGCATGGCGCATCTGATGGCCACCGGGCAAAGCCACGAGGTTGCCCGCAAATACCGCCTTGACCGCTTCGCGACCGGCCATGTCCTCGACGAAGAGGGCACGGGCAGTCAGCATAACCTGCATTGATGCGGGCGATCATTCCCCTCTTGCTCTGTGCGGTGCCGGCGTTGGCCGAAACGATCGGGACGCCGGTGCGCAACCCCTGTGCCGCGACCGACGGGTCGGGCGACGTCTGTTACATGGCGTCGGTGCTGGCGTCCGAAATGACGGCAGAGAGCCCGCGCGACCTTGCAATCGGGGTCCGGCTGCTGGGGGCCACGCAGGCCGGGGCTGTGATGACGCTGCAAGTCGCCGTTCCACCCGACGGCGTGCCGCTGACCGCTGCGGCAATTGCCTGCACTGACCCGCGCCTGGCCGCGTTGGTGGCAAAGGGTCTTTGGGTTGAACTTGCGGGCCTGTCGACCGATCCGGTGACGATCACCACTTGCAAGGGCAATTGACATGCGCCTGACCTGTCCCCTCTGCGGCCCGCGCGACCGGCGTGAGTTTTACTATTACGGATCAGATGATTACCTGAACCGACCCGCCGCCGATGCCGCCCCCGCAGCGTGGGACGCCTACCTGCATCTGCGCGACAATCCCGCAGGCGGGGTCCGCGATCTGTGGTATCACGAGGCGGGCTGCACCGCCTGGCTGGCGGTCACCCGCAATACCGTCAGCCATGCGATTGCAAGGGTTGAACTGGTTGCGGACCTGCAGCGACCCAGGCCCGCTGGCGGGGCCAAGCCATGAGGGTAGCGGGCAAAGGCCTGATCGACCGCGCCCGCCCGGTCACGTTCCGGTTCGACGGCACGTCTTATTCGGGGTTCGCGGGCGACAGCCTCGCCTCGGCTTTGCTCGCCAATGGCGTCAAGCTGATGGGGCGGAGTTTCAAGTACCACCGGCCACGGGGCGTGCTGACGGCTGGCTCGGAGGAGCCGAATGCGCTGGTGTCGGTGCGTGACACCCCGAATGTGCGGGCGACGGTGCAGGAACTGTATGAAGGGCTGGCTGCCACCAGCCAGAACCGCTGGCCGTCGCTGCGCCATGATCTGATGGCGGTCAACGATCTGGCGTCGCCGTTTCTGGGGGCCGGGTTCTATTACAAGACCTTCATGTGGCCGCGCCCGTTCTGGGAAAGCCTGTATGAACCGCTGATCCGCCGGGCGGCGGGTCTGGGCAAGCTGCCGCCAAGCCATGAGGAACGGCCCTTTGAAAAGGCCTTTGCCTTTTGCGATCTGCTGGTGGTCGGCTCCGGCCCAACTGGCCTGATGGCGGCCCTGACCGCTGCGCGGGCCGGGGTCGATGTGATTCTGGCGGAAGAGGATGCGTTGTTTGGCGGGCGGCTGAATGGCGAGGCGATGGAGATCGGTGGACAACCGGCGGTGGCGTGGGTCGCCGGTGTGGTGGCGGAACTGGCCGCCATGCCCAATGTGCGGCTGATGCCGCGCACCACGGTCACCGGGGCCTATGACGGCGGCACCTGGTCAGCGCTGGAGCGGGTGGGGCATCATCTGGCAGCACCTGTCGCCGACCTGCCGGTGGAATGTTTCTGGCGCATCGTGGCGCAGCGCACTGTGCTGGCGGCGGGGGCGATCGAGCGCCCGCTGGCCTTCCCGAACAATGACCGGCCCGGGATCATGGTGGCCAGTGCGGTGCGGACCTATCTGCACCGCTACGGCGTGGTGCCGGGGGCGACGGTGGCGTTGTTCGGCAATAATGACGATGCCCACCGCACCGCCCGCGATCTGGCGGCGGCGGGGGTGAAGATTGCGGCGGTGATCGACAGCCGTGCTGACGCGCGGCGGCCAGAGGGGGCGGATTACCCGGTCTATATGGGCGGGCAGGTGGTGGGCACCGAGGGCCGTCTGGGGCTGACCGCGCTGCGGGTAGCGCATGGTGGGGCCGAACAGGTGGTCTATGCCGATGCCCTCGCCATGTCGGGCGGCTGGAACCCGACGCTGCATCTGAGCTGCCATCTGGGGGCGCGGCCGGTGTGGAATACGGAACTGGCGGCGTTTCTGCCCGCCGAGGCGGCGGTTCCGGGGATGCTGGCAGCGGGGGCGGCGAACGGGGTGTTTTCCACCGCCGGCTGTCTGGCCGATGGCGCGCGTGCGGCGCGCTGGGCGCTGGAAGGGTTGGGCATGGCCATGCCCGATGTCGCTGTACCGGCTGCCGAAGACGCTCCCTATGTCCTGACACCCCTCTGGCAGGTGCCGGGCAAAGGCCGGGCCTGGCTCGATTTTCAGAATGATGTGACGGTCAAGGATGTGGTGCTGGCGGCGCAGGAAGGGTTTGCCTCGGTCGAACTGATGAAACGCTACACCACCCAAGGCATGGCCCCGGATCAGGGCAAAAGCTCCAACGTTGCCGCACTGGCGGTGCTGGCCGATGCCACCGGGCGCGGGATTGCCGAAACCGGCACCACCACATTCCGCCCGCCGTTCGCGCCCACATCCATCGCCGCTTTGGGCGCTGGCGGTCGCGGCATGGGCTTTGCGCCGCAGCGGTTCATGACATCGCACCGCGCCACGCTGGAACGGGGTGCCCCGATGATCGAGGCGGGGCTGTGGTACCGGCCGAGCACTTTCCCGAAACCGGGGGAAAAGTCCTGGGTGGAAAGCTGCAACCGCGAAGTCGCCTTGGTGCGGAATGCGGTGGGCGTCGCCGATGTGTCGACATTGGGCAAGATCGACATTCAGGGGCCGGATGCCGCGAAGTTCCTCGATTTCGTCTATACCAACACGTTTTCAACCCTGAAGGTCGGGCGGGTGCGCTATGGCCTGATGCTGCGCGAAGACGGGCATGTGCTGGATGACGGCACCGCTGCCCGGCTTGGCGACACCCATTTCCTGATGACAACCACCACGGCGGCGGCGGGTCTGGTGATGCGGCATCTGGAATTTGTGCATCAGGCGCATTGCCCCGGCCTCGCCGTGCGGTTCATCTCTGTCACCGAACACTGGGCACAATTCGCCGTGGCGGGGCCACTGGCGCGGCAATTGCTGAATACGGTGTTGGATGCGCCGGTCAGGGATGCGGATTTCCCCTATATGGCCTGTGGTAAGGTCATGGTGCAGGGGATCGCGGGCCGCCTGTTCCGCATCAGCTTTTCCGGCGAACAGGCCTATGAACTGGCGGTGCCTGCGCGCTACGGCGAGGCTTTGTTCCGCGATCTGGTGGCACGGGCCGAAACCATCGATGGCGGCCCTTACGGCATGGAGGCGCTGAACGTCTTGCGGATCGAAAAGGGCTTTATCACCCATGCCGAAATTCACGGCCGCACCACCGCCTTTGACATCGGCATGGCAAAGATGGTGGCGTCCAAGGATTGCATCGGCAAGGCTGCGGCGGCACGCCCCGGCCTGAACGGCGAGGCGCGCGAGCAACTGGTGGGGCTGAAACCGGTGAACCCGCGCCAGACCATCGGAGCCGGCGCGCATCTGTTCACCCAAGGACAGGCACCGGTGCGCGAGAATGACCAAGGCTATGTCACCTCGGTGTGCTGGTCACCGACGCTTGCCAGCCATCTGGCGCTGGCATTCCTGAAAAATGGCAGGGCGCGGCAAGGGGAAACCATCCGGCTGGTCGATCATCTGCGCGCGGTGGATGTACCTTGTATCGTGACCGACCCGGTGTTTCTGGACCCAGAGGGGAGACGCGCCCGTGGCTGAACTGATCGCCAAAGGCCCGCTTTCGGGGCAAGCGCCGGTGGTGACTGCGGCGGGCACCCTGTCTGAGATGCCTCTGGGTCCGATGACCAGCCTGCAACCGTTTGCAGGCAAGCTGGCCGTCCTGTCCAAGGCGCTGAAAAAGGCACATGGTGTCGGGTTTCCAGGGCCGGGGCAAAGCCTGTCGGCCAACGGGGTCAGCGTGATCTGGGCGGGGCGGGAGCAGGCGTTTCTGCTGGGGGCCACCGCTGATCCTTCATTGGCTACCCTTGCCGCCGTCACCGATCAGTCCGATGGCTGGGCCGTGATGCTGCTGCAGGGACCGAAAGGTGCGGCGGCTTTGGCGCGGCTCTGCCCGCTCGATCTGCGCCCCGGCTCTTTTCCGGTAGGGCAAGTGGCGCGCAGCCAGTTGCAGCATGTGCCAGCCCTGATCCAGCGCACAGCAGCGGGGTTTCAGATCATGGTGTTCCGCTCGATGGCCCGCACCGCCTGGCATGAACTGGAAACGGCCCTGACCATGGTTTCCGCCAGAGAGGTGCGCTGATGCTGACCAATGCCGATATTGCCGAACTGACCGACTGGCGGCGCGACCTGCACCGTTTTCCCGAAGTGTCGGGCGAGGAACGCGAAACCGCCGCGCGCGTGGTTGCGGCGCTGGCGGGCACAAGACCGGATCAGGTGGTAACCGGCCTTGGCGGCCATGGCGTTGCTGCGGTGTGGAACGGCGATGCACCGGGGCAAACCGTGCTGTTCCGCGCCGAACTGGATGCCTTGCCGATTGATGAGGTTGGTCAGCCGGACTGGCGCTCCACCATCCCCGGCAAGGGCCATATGTGCGGCCATGATGGCCATATGACGATCCTGATGGCTTTGGCGCGGCTGATTTCGCGCAAACGCCCCGCCAGTGGCCGGGTGGTGCTGCTGTTTCAACCCGCCGAGGAGAACGGCGCAGGCGCCGCTGCGGTGCTGGCCGACCCGCGTTACAAGGCGCTGAAACCCGACTGGGCCTTTGCCTTGCACAACATGCCGGGGCTGGCTTTTGGCCATGCGGCGTTGCGGGCAGGCACCATGATGTGTGCCTCGCAAGGCATGATTGTCCGGCTGACCGGAAAGACCGCGCATGCCTCGATGCCCGAAACCGGTACCTCACCGGTGCATTGCATCGCCCGCCTGATCCCGGCGCTGCTGGCGCTTGGCCCCGGTGGCGCGCTGACGCCGGATTTCCGCATGGTTACAATCACCCATTCCCGCATTGGGGAGGCTGCGTTCGGCATCTCGCCCGGCTACGGCGAGTTGTGGGTCAAGCTGCGCACCCGCGAAGATGGGCCGATGATGGATTTGTGGTCAGATGCCGTCGATTTGGTCCTGCGAGAGGCCGCAAAGGATGGTTTAAGGACCGACTTTGCCACCCAGGACGATTTTTCCGCCACGGTGAATGACCCGGATGCCATCACCCGCCTTGTTTCGGCGCTGGATGCGCTGAATATCCCGCAGACCGACGATAATCTGCCGCTGCGCGGATCGGAGGATTTTGGCCGGTTTGGCGAGGATGGCACGAAAATGGCGATAATGTTCGTAGGCTCCGGCGAAAGGCACCCACAGTTGCACAACCCCGATTACGATTTCCCCGATGCGCTGATTCCGCTGGGGGCGCGGCTGTTCCAGCGGGTGATGACGGATATTCTGGGGTAGGTGGAGGGCCAATAGCTACAGGCACCCGCCTGACCGCCGAGCTTCGCCGCACCGGCCAGGAGCCGGGGCCTCGAGTCCGAAGTGTAACTCAGGAAGACTCGAGGTCCCGGATCAAGTCCGGGACGGCGCGGAAATGCCTGAACCGTTCGATCCACAACTTTCCGCCCCTGCGGGCTTTACCTGCCGCCCGTCCGGGCCGATATAGAACCCATGTCGCTGCCACCCGGTTTCCTTGATGATCTGCGGACCCGCACCTCGCTGTCGCAGGTGGTGGGGCGCAAGGTCATGTGGGATGCCCGCAAATCCAACCAGAGCAAGGGCGATCTGTGGGCCCCTTGCCCGTTCCATCAGGAAAAAACCGCGTCTTTCCATGTCGATGACCGAAAGGGCTACTATTACTGCTTTGGCTGCCACGCCAAGGGCGACGCTGTCAGCTTTATCCGCGAAACCGAGAATGTCGGGTTCATGGAAGCCATTGAGATTCTGGCCCGCGAAGCCGGGATGCCGATGCCGGAGCGTGACCCGGCGGCTCAGGCCAAGACCGACCGCCGTAGCCAACTGGCAGAGGTGATGGAATCGGCGGTGCGGTTCTATCGCCTGCAGTTGAACACCGGTGCCGGGGCGGCGGCCCGCGGCTATATCGCCAAACGGAAGTTGAGCGCCGAAAGCCTCGCGCGGTTCGATGTTGGCTTTGCCCCTGACAGCCGAACCGGTCTGACCCGGCACCTGACGGCGCAAGGGGTTGCCGCCGATCTGATCCTCGATGCCGGGTTGGCGGCGGTACCGGATGGCGGCGGTGCCCCCTATGACCGGTTCCGCGACCGCATCATCTTTCCGATCCGCGACGCCCGGGGCCGCTGCACTGGGCTTGGTGGCCGGGCCATGGTCGATGGACCATGGCCCAAATATCTGAATTCGCCGGAAACCGAACTGTTCGACAAGGGGCGCAGCCTGTACAACCACGCCCCGGCGCGCGAAGCGGCGGGCAAGGGCGCGCAGTTGATTGTCGCCGAAGGCTATATGGATGTGATTGCGCTGGTCGAGGGCGGGTTTGGTGCTACCGTCGCCCCACTTGGCACCGCGATCACCGAGGATCAGCTGCGCCTGATGTGGCGGATTCACCCGGAACCGGTGATTGCGCTCGATGGCGACAAGGCCGGGGTGGCGGCAGCGCTGCGGCTGATCGATCTTGCACTGCCGCTGCTGGAAGCGGGGCAGGGGTTGCGGTTCTGCCTGTTGCCGCAAGGGCTTGACCCCGACGATCTGATCCGGTCGCAAGGGGCCGGGGCGATGCAAAGGCTGGTTGCTGCGGCGGAGCCGATGGTGGCGCTGTTGTGGCGGCGCGAAACCGAGGGCCGGGTGTTTGACAGCCCGGAACGCCGCGCCACGCTGGACAAGGTGATGCGGGGGCTGGTGGCCACCATCCGTGACCCCTCGATCAAGGCGCATTACGAGGATGAGGTCAAACGCCTGCGGTGGGAGTTGCTGAATGCCCGCCGCACCCCGACACCGGTTGCCGAACCGCGCCGGCATGGCGGCGGCAAAGCCGGCAAAAGCTGGAACGGCAAAGGCTGGACCGAAGCCCCGCGCCCGCCGTTGTCTGCCACCAAGGCGACGCTGCTGGCGGGAGGGCAGGGCCGCAATGTCGAGGAACAGGTGAGCGAGGCGATCATTCTGGCGGTGCTGATCACCCATCCGCCGCTGATTGCGCAGTTTGAAAGCCAGTTGGAAGCCGTGAGCTTTTCCACCGACGATCACAGCCGCCTGTGCGATGCCCTGTTGCACCATGGCCGCGACCCGGATCCGGCAGAACGCCTGCGCGAATCCCTGCCGGAGGCTCTTGAAAAACTGATGTCCTCCAGCCATGTCCAGATTGCGCCGCCGGTGCGCAACCGGGATGACGGCGAACTGGCTTTGATGTGTCTGGCCGAAGAACTGGCCAAACTGGAAGCCCGGCGCGGCATCCGGCGCGAGGTTGAAGACGCGATGGAGGATTTGGCGGGCTTGGCGGACGAAGGCCTGACCTGGCGGTTGAGCCGCGCGGCAGAGGCCGGGCATCAGGCGGTAAGGTCCAAACTGGACGATGGCACCGACCTTGGCGAAGACCGCGCCGCGCTGTCGCAACAGTTGCAAAGCCTGATTGATGGTCAGGTTTGGGTAAAGAAATCACGGTAAACCACCAACCAATGGTGATTCGCCGCTGAATGCCCTGAACGCCCCCGAATTTCCCTGTGATTCGCAGCGGTGATTCGGTATGACACTTCTGATTCGGACCCACTCTCTAGGAGCGCACATGGCTGCCAAGGATACCGACGACGCGAAACCCGAAGAGCAGGATACCGACATGGCGCTGGATATGAGCCAGACTGCGGTCAAGAAGATGATCGCCGATGCGCGCGAGCGCGGCTATATCACCTATGACCAGCTCAATCAGGTTCTGCCGCCCGATCAGGTATCTTCGGAACAGATCGAAGACGTGATGTCGATGCTGTCCGAAATGGGCATCAACGTGATCGAGGATGACGAGGCCGAAGAGGGTGCCGAAGGCTCGACCGAACTGGTCGAAGCCTCGACCTCGCGCGAAGTGGCCGTGTCGACCTCCACCACCGAAACGCTGGACCGCACCGATGATCCGGTACGGATGTATCTGCGCGAAATGGGGTCGGTCGAACTGTTGAGCCGCGAGGGCGAAATTGCCATCGCCAAGCGGATCGAGGCTGGCCGCAACACGATGATCGCCGGCCTGTGCGAAAGCCCGCTGACCTTTCAGGCCATCACCATCTGGCGCGACGAATTGCTGAGCGAAGACATCCTGCTGCGCGATGTGATCGATCTGGAGGCGACCTTCGGGCGCTCGCTGGACGAAGACGGCGAACTGGAGGGCCCGGTGGTCGAAGGGCTCGACATCGAAACCCCGGCCCCGCGCCCGAGCGTTTCGGATGAGCCGGACCTCGATGCCGACGGCAACCCGATCCTGCGCGCCGATGATGATGACGAAGACGACGAACAATCGGCGATGTCGCTGGCCGCGATGGAAGCAGCCCTTAAACCGCGCGTGCTGGAAACGCTGGATACCATCGCGCGCGACTATGTGCTGCTGGCCGAGATGCAGGACCTGCGGATGTCGGCCACGCTGAACGAGGATAACTCGTTTTCCAAGACCGAGGAAGCCGCCTATCAGAAGCTGCGGAGCGAGATTGTTGAACTGGTCAATTCGATGCACCTGCACAACAACCGGATCGAGGCTTTGATCGATCAGCTCTATGGCATCAACCGCAAGATCATGTCGATTGATTCGAACATGGTGAAGCTGGCCGATCAGGCCCGGATCAACCGCCGTGAGTTTATCGACGAATACCGCGGCTATGAACTGGACCCGACCTGGCTGGACCGCATGGCCGCCAAGGCCGGCCGGGGCTGGCAGGCATTGCTGGAACGCTCAAAGGCCAAGGTAGAGGAATTGCGCGCCGATATGGCCGCCGTCGGCCAATATGTCGGTGTCGATATTCAGGAATTCCGCCGCATCGTCAATCAGGTGCAAAAGGGCGAGAAAGAAGCGCGGCAGGCCAAGAAGGAAATGGTCGAAGCCAACCTGCGTTTGGTGATTTCGATTGCCAAGAAATATACCAACCGGGGCCTGCAGTTTCTGGATCTGATTCAGGAAGGCAATATCGGGTTGATGAAGGCGGTCGATAAATTTGAATATCGGCGGGGCTACAAGTTTTCGACCTATGCGACCTGGTGGATACGGCAGGCGATTACGCGAAGCATTGCCGATCAGGCGCGCACCATCCGGATTCCGGTGCATATGATTGAAACGATCAACAAACTGGTCCGCACCGGGCGGCAGATGCTGCATGAAATCGGCCGCGAACCGACGCCAGAGGAACTGGCCGAAAAGCTGCAGATGCCGCTGGAAAAGGTCCGCAAGGTGATGAAGATCGCCAAGGAACCGATTTCCTTGGAAACCCCGATCGGCGATGAGGAAGACTCGCAGCTTGGCGATTTCATCGAAGACAAGAACGCGGTTCTGCCGCTGGATAGCGCGATTCAGGAGAATTTGAAGGAGACGACGACCCGAGTGCTAGCCTCCCTGACCCCGCGTGAAGAGCGGGTGCTGCGAATGCGGTTTGGCATCGGGATGAACACCGATCATACGCTGGAGGAGGTGGGGCAGCAGTTTTCGGTGACACGGGAACGGATACGGCAGATCGAGGCGAAGGCGCTGCGGAAGTTGAAGCATCCGAGCCGGAGCAGGAAGTTAAGGAGCTTTCTGGATCAGTGATGTTATCGTTCAATTTTCCCTTGGGAT
>JAYTDA010000314.1:0-3043 GCA_043736155.1 Paracoccaceae bacterium
GGCACCTGCAACAGACTTTTCTGACCCTGCGGGCTTTCCAGGAATTCCGGGTAATGAGCCGTCATTTAACAAACTTTCACATTGTTGAAGCACAAAACGTACACATGTTGCCGGACATCGACCCGACCCGCCCCAACGCTGCAGCCCTTCAAAATTGTGGCGAAAACCAGCCACCGGGCCATTCTATAAAGGAAGTAGTAACATTGCTGCAGCGCCTCTGGCAACCGATTTCCCCCCTCAAGGTATTGAAATCAAAGTGCAAGGACAACCATGGATTGTATTTTGTTGCCAGCCGCGCTGCAAAGCAAATCGTGGCAAATCTTTGTTCATTAATCCTTGGTTAGCTATACAATAGTGTCTTTGACGGGTGTTCGACCGCCCTGCCAGAGGGCCACGACCGGGCCGCCCTGCCGCGAATCATCGATGGCAGCGCGGATCGTACCGCTGCGGTGGCGGGGAATCGGCCGGGCACCACGAAAATGCCTCAAAGGGGACATGGCCCTGCCGTGGCCATTTGTTCTCTGTTCTGGACCAATTCCATGTCCTGAAGCCAACTGTAGGGAATCCGCAATGCGTCTGAAATCACTTCTCCTTGCCGCCCTGACCCTCGCGGCCTCCGCGTGGAGTGCCGGTGCCGCAGACTATTATGTCGCCCCGCTCGGCAAGGCACTGACCTGCGGGGCGGCTGGAACCCTGGCCTGCCCCTGGCCGTCGATCGACGCTGCCTTTGCCAGCAAGAAGATCGTCGGGGGCGATACGATCCTGCTAATGGACGGTGACCACGGGACGGTGGTGATCAAGAACCAGCTGTTCGACAAGCAGGTCACGATCCAGTCGCAAAACGCCGGCACTGCCCGTCTCAATTCGGTCCATTTCGACGCCAGCACGAGAAACATCCGGCTGCGCAACCTCAAGGTCTGGCGGCAGGACAGCGACACCACCACGAGCTTTCTCATCCGGGCTTATGCCGGGGCGACCTATCTGACCTTCGAAAACCTCGAAATGCGCAGCCGCGCGGATTCGGTCAATTTCCTGTCTTGGAGCAAGGAACGCTGGACCACCGCCGCGACGACCGGTTTTGCCCTTTCCAGCGCCTTCAACGTGGTGCGCAACAACACGCTCACCGGGGTGCGGACGGCGATTTCGGCCGGGCCCGACTCGCTGGTCGAGAACAATGTCATCGACGGCTTTTGCGAAGACGGCATGAAGGGCGTGTCGCGCAGCACCTTCCGCAACAATCTGGTGAAAAACTCCTTCAAGGCCATCGACGGCTCGCACCGCGACGGGTTCCAGAGCTATACCTCGGGCGATCCGATCGTCGGTCTGGTGCTGGAAGGCAACACGATCATTCAATGGACCAGTGAGACAAGCAGTGTGATGAACGTTGCCCTGCAAGGGATCGGGATGTTCGACGGCTATTATGACGACCTCATCATCCGCAACAACCTTATCGTGACCGAGCATGCCCACGGGATCACCGTCACGGGCACGCGCGGCGCCCAGATCGTCAACAACACGGTGGTGAACCTTAAGAGCCTGGCTGCCACGGTGCCGTGGATCAAGGTTGCCAACCGCAAGGACGGGGCACTGTCGCAGGATGTGCTGGTTGCCAACAACATCGCCATGTCGTTCGCAGTGTTGCCCAGCCTTCCGAACAACATCGTTCTGGTCAAGAACTCTGTGGTGCTGGACATGGCCCAGTCCTTCGAGAACCCGGCCAAATTCGACTATCGCCCCAAGGCAGATTCCGGCTTTGTCGACACGGCCGAGGCCGGGGATGCGCCGTCAACGGACATCTCCGGGGTCGCTCGGCCCGCCGGAGCGGGCGCCGACCGCGGGGCCTATGAAACCAGCCTGACCGGCACCGGCACTGGCGGCACCACCGACGGCCCCCCCCCCCCCGACACCCATGACCAGAGCGGGTCCGTCGGCGGCGGGCATACAATCCCCGCGACAGAGACCGCGGGAACGGGCCTTCTCGGAACGGGAACCGTCGACACGGGCGCAGTCCCCGGCGGGCATGCCGTCACCACCACCACAAACGGCACCACAACCGGCGGGCATCTGATCACGACGATAACCTCGTCCAACGGTCCGAAGTTCATCAAGCTGCATAAAAACTGAATCCGCTGCCGGCTGCTGCCTCTGCGATGATCAGAGGGGTGCGCCGGCGGCGGTATAAAATGGCCCGGAGCGGTGCGTGCTGGCGGCGTCTCTGGCTTTCCATCCCTGCAGAGGTTAACCTGTCGGTCCCTGTGGCACCCCCACAGGGACCGGCGGCAGGTTGCAGTTTTGACGGTTCGAACAGGATTTGACGCTGGAGAATGGTTTTGCGCCCCGACGTTCTTGTACTTTCCGATGATGTCAGAGTGGCTGACGATTTTCCGGTGGACGCAGCGTTGAAAGAGCCTTCCGATCCCGGGACCAGTGAAGCGGGGCTGGCCGGCAAGAGCCTCCCGCTCCACAGCTTTCGCAGCCGCCGCAAGCGTGCTGCGTTGGCAGAACAGGCGGCGGGACAGGCAGCAGCGGGGCAGGTGGTGACAGGTCAAGTCGGGCACAGCATGGGCAGCACCCTTGATATCTACTGCGCCTATTTCGGCCTGACCGAACGGCCGTTCTCACTGTTGCCGGATCCGGCCTTCCTGTTCTGGTCCGCCATCCACCGCCGCGCCTATACGATGCTGGAATACGGGCTTCTGACCCGCGCCCCGATCACGCTGATCACTGGCGAGGTGGGCGCCGGCAAGACCACGCTGCTGCAGCATCTGCTGAAAACTCTCGGCGATGACGTAAAGATCGGCCTGGTCTCCAACGCCCATGGCGACCGCGGCGAACTGCTGCGCTGGGTTTTGATGGCCCTGTCGCAGCCGGCGGGCGCGCAGGAGACCTATGTCGATCTTTTTGCCCGGTTTCAGGCCTATCTGATCGAGGAATATGGCCGCGGCCGCCGGGTGATCCTGATTTTCGACGAAGCACAGAACCTCAGCCGAGAGTCGCTGGAAGAGTTGCGGATGTTCACCAACATCAATTCCAACAAGGACGA
>JAYTDA010000315.1:0-57945 GCA_043736155.1 Paracoccaceae bacterium
GACCCCATGTAGACCGGCAAAGCCGCAGGGTCCTCGCCTGCCCGGGTCGCAAACATGGTGCCCATGCTATCGACGCCCATGGTCATCCCTGCGCCTTCACACCAGCGCTGGAACAAATGCCGCGCCTCGCTGTCGGCGTCGGTCAGGGTCTGGCGGTTGTTGCCCCCGGCGACACCGGGGCCGATCTGTGCCATTTGCATCAGGCTGTCCCACAGCCGCGCGCCATTGATCCGCAGGTTTTCGCCCGGTGAAGCCCCCGGTGAAGCCCCCGGTGAAGCCATAGTGGATGCCATCATCCGTCTCCCTGACGGCAGGGTCTTTGCCCCGCTTGATCTCTGACCATTTGGTCAGAATCAGACCATCATAGCCCCGCCAACGGGTCAACGGGATTCTGCATCTATCGCGCGGCCACCGGTGTCCCGGTTCTTTTGCATTGAATCCGGCGGCAATCCCGGTTCTTTGGCAGGGACGGCAGCAGGGGGACCCGATGGATATCGCCGAACTGGAACAACAGGCTGAAACGCTGGTGCTGACCCGCTTTGCCGAGACCGAGGCGCTGTGGCTCGGTCAATGGCTGGTGGCGCGGGCCGAGGCGGGCAATCTGCCGGTTGCCATCAATATCCGCACCCTTGACCGGACGCTGTTCCATGTGTCGATGTCCGGAGCATCGCCCGCCAATGACCTGTGGGTCCGGCGCAAGAGCAACCTGGCCTTTCTGGAACAAAAGGCATCGCTGATCGTGCGGCTGCGGCTGGAGGCGCGGGGGCAGACCGTCGAACGCCACGGCGTCAACCCCGCCGACTATGCCGCCAGTGGCGGGTCGGTGCCGATCTGTGTCGAGGGCGTCGGCATGGTGGCGGCTGCCACGGTGTCCGGTCTGCCCGATGTCGACGATCACGCACTGGTGGCCGAAGGGATCACGGCGCTGAAGGCGCGGGGCTGATCCGGGTACCGCACCTGCTGCCGTGATCCGAGCATTCGGCAGAACCGCCGGCCCGTGCACTGGGCGCCCCCCTCTCCCGCTGGCGGGGGGGGCAGGGGTGGGTGCGGCTGGCAAAGCGACAGGCGGCAACGCACACAGACCCGCCAATGCCGCCAGAGCTTTTGACAGATACCCCAAAGGCGGCGATAGTCCCCCGGTCACACAGCCGGAAACCGGCCGGGAAGGGGGGGGTATGGGCGGCCAGATCCTGCTGATCGACGATGAACCCAATATCATCGAGGCGATCCGCTTCATCCTGACCCGGGGCGGCTATTCCGTTGCGTCGCACGGCAATGGTCTGGATGCCATGGCGGTGATTGCAGCAGCCAGACCCGATCTGCTGATCCTCGATCTGATGCTGCCGGGGCGCAGCGGGTTCGACATTCTGCAGGATTTGCGCAGCAACCCCGATACAGCGGCGCTGCCGGTGCTGATGCTGACCGCCAAGGGCCAGCCGCGTGACCGCGAAATGGCAGAGCGGCTGGGGGCCAGCCGGTTTCTGTCGAAACCCTTTGCCAATGCCGATATCCTGGCGGCAGTGCAGTCGCTGTTGGCCCCGCCATGAGATCGCCGCGCCAACCGCTGTTTCTGGCGCGTCAGAGCTATCGGCGGCGGCGTCTGGCCGATGCGGCACGGCTGTTGCCGCTGATCGGGGGGGTGTTGCTGGTGCTGCCGCTGTTGTGGCGCGGTGGGGCCGGGGCGGTGTCGACCTCGATGGTGGGCCTGTATCTGTTCGCAGTCTGGTTCGGGCTGATAGCGGCGGCGGCGCTACTGGTGCGGTGGTTGACGGCGGCCCCGGGGGCAGAGCCGGGGGCCGACCGCGAGGGAACCGAATAGATGGTGCCGTTCAACCTGCTGGTGCTGGTCTGTCTGGTCTATGTCAGCCTGTTGTTTCTGGTGGCTTTTGTCGCCGAAGGCCGTGCCCGCGCCGGTCGCGCCAGGTTTCTGCGATCCCCTTTGGTCTATACGCTGTCGCTGTCGATCTATTGCACCGCCTGGACCTTTTACGGCGCTGTCGGCTATGCCGCCCGGTCGGGGCTGGAGTTTCTGACGATTTATCTGGGGCCGACACTGGTGTTTGTCGGCTGGACCCTGGTGCTGCGCAAACTGGTGCGGATCGGCAAGACCGAAGGCGTCACCTCGATCGCTGACCTGATTTCATCACGCTATGGCAAATCGAACCTGCTGGGGGTGCTGGTGACGCTGTTGGCAGTGGTCGGCATCACCCCTTACATCGCGCTGCAACTGCAATCGGTCACCCTGTCTTTCGCGGTCTTTGCCACATCGTCCGGCGGCTGGCAGCAACCCGATCTGAATGGCACCGCCTTTTGGCTGGCCTGTGGGTTGACCCTGTTTACCGTGCTGTTTGGCACCCGCAATCTGGACGCCAAGGAACAGCACCACGGCGTTGTCACCGCCATTGCGCTGGAGGCGGTGGTGAAACTGGTGGCGCTGGTTGCAGTGGGCGTTTTCGTGGTCTGGGGTCTGGCAGCGGGTCCCCTTGACATCATGGCGCGGATCGATGCGTCAGAGATTGCCGAATGGCAGGTGCAACCGGGCCGATGGGTCGGCATTACCCTGCTGTCCGCTGCCGCCGTCCTGTGCCTGCCACGGATGTTTCAGGTGATTGTGGTGGAAAATGCCGATGAACGGCATCTGGAAACCGCCGCCTGGGCTTTCCCGCTGTATCTGGCGCTGATGAGCCTGTTTGTGGTGCCGATTGCGGTGATGGGGCTGGCGCTGATGCCCTCGGGGTCAAATGCCGACCTGTTTGTGCTGACGCTGCCGCTGTCGCAAGGGCAGGGCGGGTTGGCGATGCTGGCGTTTCTGGGCGGATTTTCGT
Organism: Paracoccaceae bacterium; assembly: GCA_043736155.1. Classification (GTDB taxonomy): domain Bacteria; phylum Pseudomonadota; class Alphaproteobacteria; order Rhodobacterales; family Rhodobacteraceae; genus JANNRR01. The sequence goes on from JAYTDA010000315.1 coordinate 2,826, forward strand.
CGGCGACATCGATGGTGATCGTGGCGTCGATTGCGCTGGCCACCATGGTGTCGAACCATGTGGTGATTCCGTTGTGGCTTTGGCAGCACCGCGAAGGCGGGCAGGAACTGCAGGACCTGCGCGGGCTGGTGCTGAATGCGCGGCGCGCCTCGATTGCCGGGGTTCTGGCGCTGGGCTATGGCTATTACCGGGTCTCTGGCGGGTCCGGGGCGCTGGCGGCGATTGGACTGGTGTCTTTTGCCGGGGTGGCGCAGGTGTTGCCGGCGATGCTGGGCGGGCTGTTCTGGCGCGGGGCAACCCGGATTGGCGCGGCTGGAGGCCTGGTGGTGGGGTTTGGCCTGTGGCTTTATACCCTGTTTCTGCCGTCAATCGGTGAAGGCGGTCTGTTGTCGGCTCAACTCATGGCTGAAGGGCCGTGGGGCATCGGGTGGCTGCGGCCACAGGCGCTGTTTGGCACCGAAGGCATGGATCCGCTGCTGCATTCCCTGTTCTGGAGCCTGTCACTGAACGCCGTGACCTTTCTGGCCGGGTCATTGGCCTCGTTCCCCGGCCCGCTGGAACGGGTGCAGGGGGTGAAATTCGTGCATGTGTTTGATGCCGGTTCCGGGGCACGCGGCTGGAACCCCGGTGGCGCCGGTGCCGAAGATCTGTTGGCGATGGCGCAGCGCACCCTTGGCCCCGAAGTGGCGCAAAGCCTGTTTCAGGCCGAGGCTCAGGCGCAAGGCAAAACCGGCTTTCTGCCAGACCCCACCCCGGCGGTGCTGGAGCGGCTGGAACGCGCTTTGGCGGGATCGGTGGGTGCGGCCACCGCGCATGCCATGGTGGGGCAGGTGATTGGCGGGGCGCTGGTGTCGGTGACCGATCTGATGGCGATGGCCAATGAAACCGCACAGATCATGGAATATTCCAGCCAGCTGGAAGTGAAGTCGGATGAATTGAGCCGCACTGCCCGTGCGCTCGGCGAAGCCAATGACAAGCTGACACAATTGTCGGTGCAGAAAGACGGCTTTCTCAGCCAGATCAGCCATGAATTGCGCACGCCGATGACCTCGATCCGCGCCTTTTCCGAGATTATGCGCGAAAGTGACCTGACCGCTGCCGAGCGGGGCCGCTATGCCGGGATCATCCATGATGAGGCGATCCGCCTGACCCGGCTGCTGGATGATCTGCTGGATCTGTCGGTGCTGGAAAGCGGTGGCGGAGCGCTGAAACCCAGCCGCGCCGCATTGGCGGATCTGATCGAACGGGCGGTGCAGGCCAGTGCTCCGGCAGGGCTGCCGGGGCTGCGCATCCTGCGCAAGCCCGGTGCAGAGGCTGTGGCGCTGTTCACCGATACCGACCGCCTGACCCAGGTTTTCATCAATCTGGTCGCCAATGCCCGCAAATATTGCGATGCACCGCAGCCGGAACTGCGGATCGGGGTGCGGCTGCGCGGCGACCGGGTCGATGTCGATTTCATCGATAATGGCAGCGGCATCGCCCCGGCACATCAAGCCATCATCTTCGAGAAATTCGCCCGGCTCGGCGATCAGTCGCGCGCTGGCGGGGCAGGGCTGGGCCTGGCGATCTGCCGCGAGATCATGGCGAAACTCGGCGGTTCCATCGCCTATCTGCCCGGCCAGCGCGGTGCCGCCTTTCGGGTGTCTTTTCCGCAGAAGCTGGCACTGCCCGCCTGAATTCAACGCTTTGGTAACCGACCTCTGTCAGGTCTTTTTTGATCGCAGCCCGGCAGGCGTGGGGGCATGAACGACCAGACCGCACAGAACGTTCTGAAACGCAAGGCAGAGGCGGGCAAACCCCGGCTCAGCTTTTCCGCGATGTCACCCGCCAAGGCACTGCGGGTTGGCCTGGCCAAGGCGGCGCAGGATCAACTGCGCCTCGCCCTGATCGTTGACAAGGTCACCGAAGACCGGCTGTCGCTGGTGGAAATGCTTGATTTGCCGGAAGATCAGGCACTGCTGGCGGTGCTGAACGGCCCTGCCGAAGGGTTGGGGCTGGTGGCTTTGTCACCATCGGTGCTGGCGGCACTGGTTGAAATGCAGACCATGGGCCGTGTCGGCCATGGCGATGCCCCGGCCCGCCGCCCGACCCGCACCGATGCCACCATGGCGGTGGCTTTCATCGATCAGGTGTTGATCGAACTGGAAACGGCGCTGGCGCAGGAAATGGATCTGATCTGGGCCGGTGGGTTCCGTTATGCCTCCTTTCTCAACGATCCGCGCCCGCTGGGGCTTTTGCTGGAAGATACCGCTTACCGGGTGTTCCGGATCGAGGTTGATCTGGCAATGGGGGCGAAACGCGGCACCATGCTGCTGGCGCTGCCTGCGGCTGGTCGCGGCAACCCACCGGAACGGCGCGGCGCCGCAGCGCCGGACCCGGGTGCGGCCTGGGCCGCCAGCATGGAACGCACCGTGATGGCGACGCCTGCCCAGTTGCAGGCTGTGTTGCACCGGATCACCATCCCGCTCAGCGCCGTGATGGCGCTGCAAGTCGGGGATCTGGTGCCTTTGCCGATGAGCGGCGTGGAAAAACTGCAGATCGAAGGCAGCGGCGGGCGCCGGCTTGCCACCGGCAGACTGGGGCAGACCCGCGGTTACCGCGCCGTGAAACTGTCGCTGGAAACTGCCGAAGCCATGGCACAGGCGATGCTGGCGCCGCAGCCGGTCGGGGATGATCCGGCCTGATGGCATGGGGGGCGGTCTGGCGGCGCTTTTGCCATGGCCATTCTGACACCCTGCTATCCCGTAACGCATGCCACCGGAGCGTGGCGCGGTTCGTAATGGGAACGGACGGGGCAGATACCCCCGTCCGTTCCCATTGCGAACCGCGTCACTGGCATCTGCCCAAGCGTGTGCAACAAAATGCCTGCCCCGGTCCTGATCCGGGGTGGACTCCGGTTTTGCGCAAGACATGCGCAAAACAAGGAATCTGGAGTCTGTCTGGCGTTTCTATCAACGTCGGACAGACTCCAAGACACCCCATCCCGATGAAAAAACGGTGGCACCGGGAGGAGGTGCCACCGTCGATTGATGCTCAAACACAAGGTACGCCCCGGGAGGAGGTGGGGCTTTCCCTGATCTATCCGCTGCCCATGGCCATACTGCGGCGGGGCTGCGGCACACACATGACCCTTGCAGGTCCAGAAAAAGGTGCAGCGGCCTCCGGGAGGCGGGTGACGCCGCCGCTCTTCACAACAGCCGCCCGGGGGTGGAGGACGGGCCGCTGTATTCGGCCAGGTCCGGCGCGAAAGCCGTGGCCAAAAGGCAAGGGGCGGCACCGCGGGAGGAGGTGCAGTGCCGCCTGAGTCACGATCTGCCCCGGGAGGAGGTGGGGCGGATCGTATGCATTGGCCCGGCGGCTTTGCCACCATGGCCGGAACAGGGTCCCGGTTTTCCGGGGAGAAGGCGCGGCGATGCCAGGGAGGAGGTTGGCACCACCGCTCTTCACAACAACGCCTCAGGGAGGAGGAGGCGCTGCATTCCTGTGGGGGCAGACCGTGATCTGCACCCGGATGAAAGCGGCGGCACCGCGGGAGGAGGTGCAGTGCCGCCTGAGTCACGATCTGCCCCGGGAGGAGGTGGGGCGGATCGTATCTTCTGGCCCGGTGGCAGTGCCACCGGGCCGGAACAGGGTCCCGGTTCTCCGGGAGGAAAGGCGCGGCGATGCCAGGGAGGAGGTTGGCACCGCCGCTCTTCACAACGGACCACCCAGGGAGGAGGAGGGGTGGGCCGTATCTTTGGACCCCGGGGCAGTTGCCAGCCGGGGCCGAAACTCTTAGTTGCCGTAGGCCGCTTCGCGCGCCAGTTGCGGGATCATGGCACGGGCAATGCCCAGGTCAGTCAGATCGCGGGTAGACAGCGCTTCCAGTTCCCGCAGGGTGCGGACATAGATGGCGCGTTTTGCGCGGGCTTCGGCGACGCTGCGGACCAGACCGGACAGGCGGTCGGTGAAGCTGAAACCGGCGTGGCTGCGGATGTCGTTTGCATAAGCCATGGTGTAACCTCGAACTTTCTTCTACTGCTCTGCGCCTTGGCGTCTTTAGATGCCTTTGGTGCGCTGTTAGGGGTAACATGGCCCCAATGCTGCACCTGCACAATCCCTCGGGTGGTCAATGCTGCTATGCAGCAATTGCATAACTGACCCTGACCTGTTTTCGGGCGGGACTGTGGCAGTTGCCCAAAGATGCGGCAGCTTGCGGATCAGCCCTTGCCCTTGCCCGCCGGAATCGCGAGTCTGCGGCCAAATCCCGCGCGAGAGGTCGGAAAAAGTGGTTGATAAAGCGACAATTCTGCAAGCGCTGTCAGGGCTTGCGCTACCGGGTGGCGGTGATCTGGTGTCCCGCGATCTGGTCCGGGCGCTGGACGTGGCGGAAGGTAAAGTCCGATTCGTCATCGAAGCCCCAACCCCTGAAGAGGCGCGCGGACTGGAGGCGGTGCGCCAGGCGGCGGAGCGCGCCGTTGCCGCCATTCCGGGTGTAACCTCGGTGTCGGCCCTGCTGACAGCGCATGGCCCCAGAACCAGACCCGGCGATGCCAGACCCGGCGATGCCAGACCCGGCGATGCCAATCCCGCCGATGGCAATCCCGGCGATGGCAATCCCGGCGATGGCAAACCGGCCCCGGCCCCGGCAGGTGCCCCCCCCAGCCTGACCATCGGTCGCCACCCCACCGCCAATACCGGGCCACAGCGCATCGCCGGCATCGACCGCATCCTGGCGATTGCCTCGGGCAAGGGCGGGGTGGGCAAATCCACCGTCGCCTCCAACCTTGCCGTGGCGCTGGCCCGCGCCGGTCGCCGGGTCGGTCTGCTGGATGCCGATATCTACGGCCCGTCGCAGCCCCGGATGATGGGGGTGTCTGCCCGCCCCTCGTCCCCCGACGGCAAAATCATTGTGCCGCTGAAAGCGCATGGCGTCACCCTGATGTCGATCGGCCTGATGATGAAGGAAGGCGAGGCGGTGATCTGGCGCGGCCCGATGCTGATGGGGGCGTTGCAGCAATTGCTGGGGCAGGTGGCCTGGGGCGATCTGGATGTGCTGATCGTCGATCTGCCGCCCGGCACCGGCGATGTGCAACTGACCCTGTGCCAGCGCACCCATCTGACCGGTGCCATCGTGGTCTCGACCCCGCAGGATGTGGCGCTGCTCGATGCCCGCAAGGCGCTGGATATGTTCCGCACTCTGAAAACCCCGGTGCTGGGGCTGATCGAGAACATGTCGAGCTATATCTGCCCGAACTGCGGGCATGAGGCGCATATCTTTGGCCATGGCGGGGTGCGCGACGAGGCAACGAAGCTGGATCTGCCGTTTCTCGGCGAACTGCCGCTCAGCATCGAGGTGCGGCTGGCGGGTGACGCCGGTACCCCGATTGCAGCAGGCGACGGGCCGCATGCCGAAGCCTATGCAAGACTGGCAGCACGACTGGTGGCGGGGGGGATGGCGTAGAGATGCGCAGGTAGCGACCCAAGTGACGGGTTATCTTTGGAAACGCGGTCCAGGCCGGACCAGCGCAGGCGGGAATTTTCGTAGAAAATTCGGTTGCAGGTTTGCCGGGGCAAGGACGGCAGGATCTGCGGTGGTATTTCCCGCCACAATTGCCGGTGTTCCGGCAAAACCGGGGTGATTCGCGGCTGATTTCCGGGATTTCGTGTCAAAATCCATCGCCATCAGTCCCGGTCGCCGCGTTTTCCGTGGGATGGCGGGAAAATTTCATCTGCCCAACAAGCGTCAAGAAACACCCGCCACCACACAACATTTTGTGATCGTTGATCCGCGATCATCCACCTGTTGACATCCCACCGCGTTTTCCACGCTACCGCTGGTGTTTTCAACCCGGTCAGAACTACCGATTGGGGCGAAGTTCCATAAAATACCATTGATTACCGTTCAAAACCATGGCATCCCTGTAAGCACGGTGAAAGGGCAGTCACCCAAGGGACAGCAGACAACGATCCCAAGAGGCGAAGGTCATACAGGCTACCCCTTCACGACACCGAGTTCCGGCGCGCAGTTTCAGACTCCCCCCAGGTAGCCTGCGCAGCCGGACCAACCCAGAAATGGGGTCAGGGCGGCGAGATGAGCAAGTGGCAGCGCGCTCGTCTCGCCGTTTTCCTATGGGGCGGACCGCAAGACACGGTTCGGCTGGGGGGAATACAAGGGACGCCCGTCAAGGGCAAAAGCAGGGCACGTCAGTGGCAGTGGCGCCGAAGTTCAAGGGGACACTCGATCAGAAGATCGACGCAAAGGGCAGGGTTTCTGTCCCCGCCGCCCTACGCCGCGTTGCCGAACAGTGCGACCCCGATTTCATGCCGCCGACCCGTGAAACCAAAGGTGCCCCCGCCAGCATCCTGATCGTGTTCGAACCCGGCAAGATGACTTGCCTTGAATGCTATTCCGTTGAAGGCATGGCGGCGATTGATGCCATGATCGACAGCCATGCCATCGCCTCCCCCGAACGCGAGGCGCTGGAATACCGCTATCACGCCAATGTCACCCTGACAGAGATCGACGGCGATGGCCGTATCGTCATTCCGCTGGCGCACCGCACCAAACTGGGGCTGGAAGGTGACATCCGCTTTGTCGGCTTTGGCGACCGGTTTGAAATCTGGACCCTGGCGGCGTTTGATGCCAGCCGCACCGCGCCCGCGCAGGCACTGGTCAGCCGCTACGGCGAAACCCTCAACCTCCGGTCCCTGTTGCAGGCCAAGAGGGTGGAATGACTGCGGTTGCTGCCACCGGCCCCGACACCGCACCCCATATCCCCGTGTTGCTGCGCCCATTGCTGGCGGGGGTGGCGCCTGTCGGCGGTCTGTGGCTGGATGGCACCTTTGGTGCCGGCGGCTATGCCCGCGGCCTGCTCGACGCCGGAGCGGAACGGGTGATCGGGGTGGACCGTGATCCTTTGGCATTTCGTCTGGCCGAAAGCTGGGCCGGGGATTATGGCACCCGTCTGCTGCTGAAACCCGGCAACTTTGCCGAAATGGATGCGCTGGCTGCCGAAGCCGCACCGGGGCAGTTGCTGGACGGTGTAGTGCTCGACCTTGGCGTGTCGTCGATGCAGATCGACGAGGCCGAACGCGGCTTTTCGTTCCAGAAAGACGGCCCGCTGGATATGCGGATGAGCCAGCAGGGCGACAGTGCCGCCGATCTGGTCAACAGCGCGTCCGAAGCCCTCCTCGCCGACATCCTGTATCACTATGGCGAAGAACGCGCCTCGCGCCGGATCGCCCGCGCCATTGTCGCTGCCCGCACCATTGCGCCGATTGCCACCACGCTGCAACTGGTGCGGATCGTGGAAAAATGCCTGCCGCGCGCCAAACCCGGCCAAAGCCACCCCGCGACCCGCAGCTTTCAGGCGATCCGCATCGCGGTAAATGCCGAATTCAGCGCGCTGGTGCTGGGGTTGCAGGCGGCGGAGCGGGCGTTGAAGGTCGGTGGCAAACTGGCGGTGGTGACGTTTCACTCGCTGGAAGACCGCATCGTCAAGCGGTTCCTGCTGCAACGCTCCGGGCAGGACCCCAACGCCAACCGCTATGCCCCGGAAAAGGCCGCGACCGAGGCGCAGTTTCAGCTTGTGACCCGCCGCGCCATCGGCCCCGACCCGGATGAGGCGGCGGCAAACCCCCGGTCGCGCTCCGCCAAGCTGCGGGTGGCCATGCGCACCGCTGCCCCGGCGGGTCCGGTCGATGCCGCCAGCCTTGGTACCCCGCTTTTGCCAGAGAAAGGTCGCTGAATGCGCAGTCTGTTTTTCCTGGTCGCGTCGCTGGCCGTGATGGGTCTGGCCTTCTGGGCCTACCGCGAGAATTACCAGACCCAGCAAAGCCAGCGCAGCGTGCGCGCCTTGCAAAACGAGATCGGGGCCCTGCGCGAAGCGTTGTCGGTGCAACGCGCCGAATGGGCCTATCTGAACCGGCCGGAACGGCTGGAGGAACTGGCCGATCTGAATTTTGACAAGCTGAACCTGCTGCCGCTGGATCCCGGCCAGTTCGGTGAGGTGCCCGCCCTTGCCTATCCCTTGCCCCCGGTGCCCCGGGCTGACCAACCCGCCGACCTGCCCGAAGGCGCGATTGAAAGCCCGGTTGATGTGGTCGGTGCCCTGGCCTCGGGTGAACACATTGCCGAAGGAACCGCCCCATGAACAGCCCCGCGAACGGTCCCGTGAGCAACCCCGTGACCCGCACCCCGCTGCGCCCGCTGGCCCGCATCCTGCAGGCAAGGATCAAGGGCGAAAACCCCGATGCCATCGAACGCGAAAACGTCCGGCAGCGCCACGAGGCGATGCGCGACAAGGCGCGGGCGCGGGCCGAGGGCCGGTTGCTGGTGCTCGGCCTGTTTTTCTTTGTGGCGTTCTCAATGGTTGGCGCACGGATGGGGCTGCTGGCCGCTTCGGAACCCGCCGAACCGGCGACCGCCAGCACCGACAGTGCCATAGTCGCCCAACGCGCCGACATCGTCGACCGCAACGGCCGGATTCTGGCCACCAACCTTTTGACCTCGGCGCTTTACGCGCAGCCGCCGCTGATGATCAACCCCGGCCGCGTCGCCGGTGAACTGGTCAAGATTTTCCCTGATCTGGATCAGGCGGAACTGGAAAAAGACTTTACCGGCAGCCGCAAGTTCCTGTGGATCAAGCGCAGGCTGAGCCCGGAACAGATGCAGGCGGTGCATGACATCGGTGACCCCGGCCTGCTGTTTGGCCCGCGCGAAATGCGGCTGTATCCGAATGGCACCCTGGCGGCGCATGTGCTGGGCGGGGCGGGCTTTGGCCGCGAAGGCGTGCGCTCCGCCGAAGTGATCGGCGCTGCCGGGGTCGAACGCACCTTTGACGCCTATCTGCGTGACCCCGCCAACAACGGCGCACCGCTGCAGCTGTCGCTGGATCTGACGGTTCAAGCGGCGGCGGAACAGGTGTTGCTGGGTGGCATGAAGCTGATGAAGGCCAGGGCGGCAACATCGGTGCTGCTGGATGTGCATACCGGTGAAATCATCTCACTGGTATCGCTGCCCGATTTCGACCCCAATACCCGGCCTGCGCAGCCGGTATCGGGTGATCCGTCCGACAGCCCGCTGTTCAACCGCGCGGTGCAGGGCGTGTTTGAACTTGGCTCCACCTTCAAGATCTTCACCATCGCCCAGGCGCTGGAACTGGGGCTGGTCAACGTCAATTCGATGATAAAAACCGCCAGCCCGATGACCTGGGGCAAATTCAAGATCCGCGATTTTCACAACTACGGCCCGGAACTGTCGGTGACCGACATCATCGTGAAAAGCTCCAACATCGGCACCGCGCGGGTGGCGCTGATGATCGGGGCAGAGCGGCAAAAGGCGTTTCTGGGGGCACTGGGGCTGTTGGTTGCCACCCCGGTTGAACTGATGGAGGCTCCGGGGGCGAAACCGCTGGTGCCGAAGCGCTGGCCCGAGATTACCACCATGACCGTCAGCTATGGCCACGGCCTGTCGGCCTCGCCGCTGCATCTGGCGGCGGGCTATGCCACGATTGTCAATGGCGGTACGCTGGTCAAGCCGACGTTGTTGCGCCAATCCGGCCCGGTCACCGGCCCGCGCGTGATCTCGGAACAGACCTCGGCGCTCATGCGCGCAATGATGCGCGATGTGGTGACCCATGGCACCGCCACCTTTGGCGAAGTGCCGGGCTATTTCGTCGGCGGCAAGACCGGCACCGCCGACAAGGCCAAACCCACCGGCGGCTATTACAAGGACAAGGTGATCGCCACCTTTGCCGCCGTGTTCCCGGCCAACGATCCGAAATATGTGCTGGTGGTGACGCTGGATGAACCGGTCGACACCTCGACCGGCGAGGCGCGGCGCACGGCGGGCTGGACATCGGTGCCGGTCGGCGCCGAAATGATCCGCCGCATCGCCCCGCTTCTGGGCTTGCGTCCGGCGATTGATCCTGCCACCGGGATGGCGATGACAGTGGCGCAGGTGCAGGAATAGGGGATCGGCAGGTGATCGAGGCCAAGGCCCAACGCCAACTCAACCCTCTTGGGAGATTTCCTTTGCCTGCCGCAATGCGCTTGGAGCACGGTGAGGACCAAGGGAACCGGCCGGCCGCCCTTTTTGCCCGGAATCAAGCGCGTCAGCGCGCCGGGCATCGCCCGGCCGCCCCTGTGGGCGGGCGTTTCTGCGAAGTTACAGCAAGGAAAACCGGCGGGAGGTGCGGCACCATAAAGCACTCAAACCCAACGCCGTTGCGCCCACCCGCGGTCGAGCGCCGCCCTCTGTCCGTTACGGTGCAGGAAGCCAAAGCGACAGTCCAGTCGCGCCATCGGCCCTGTACCTTGCCTCACGCAGCCCTGAAGTCGGGGGCAGCATTTTGACACACCCAACCAAATCCCTCGCCGCCCTTGGCCTGACCGCCCAAGGCGGGCGGGAGGCTGCCATCACCGGCATCGCCACCGACAGCCGCCTTGTCAAACCCGGCAACCTGTTCGCCGCCCTGCCGGGATCAACCGACCACGGGGCGACCCATGTGGCGCAGGCGCTGGAACTGGGTGCCGCCGCGATCCTGACCGATGCCACCGGCGCACTCAAGGCCGCACCGGCCCTTGTCGGCAGCCGCGCCGCACTGGTTGTCGCCGAGGAACCCCGCGCCGCGCTGGCCTTTGCCGCAGCGCTGTGGTTCGGCGCACAGCCCAAGACCGTGGTGGCGGTCACCGGCACTTCGGGCAAGACCTCGGTGACCAGCTTTACCCGCCAGATCTGGCAACAGCTTGGCCTGTCCGCCTGCAATATCGGCACCATGGGGGTACAGGGCGACTTCACGGCTTCCTTGGCCCATACCACCCCGGAACCCGTTACCCTGCACCGCCTGCTGGCCGAAATGACAGCAGCAGGCGTCACCCATGCCGCGATGGAGGCCAGCTCGCACGGGCTCGATCAGCACCGGCTGGACGCGGTGGCGATCAAGGCGGCGGCTTTCACCAACTTCAGCCAGGATCATCTGGATTACCACGCCGGGTTTGAGGAATATTTTGCCGCGAAAGCCCTGCTGTTCACTCGGGTCTTGCCCGAAGACGGCACCGCCGTGATCAATATCGACGATCCGCGTGGCCGCCAGTTGTGTGACATGCTGCAGAATGGCGACACTGGGCTGATCACCGTCGGCACCGCCCCCGAGGCGAGCTTGCGCATTCTGGCGCAGCGCTATGACGCCACCGGGCAGGAACTGCGCTTCAGCTTCAACGGTGCCGCCCATCTGGTCCGGCTGCCGCTGATCGGCGGCTTTCAGGCCGAAAACGTGCTGGCGGCGGCGGGGCTGGTGATCGCTGCCGGGGCGGCACCGCAGGCGGTGTTTGAGGCCTTGCCGCATCTGGTGACAGTGCGGGGCCGGATGGAACTGGCAGCGGTGCGCGGCAATGGCGCTGCGGTGTTTGTCGATTATTCCCACAAGCCGGGGGCGCTGTCGTCGGCGCTGGCGTCACTGCGTCCGCATGTGCTGGGGCGGATTGTCGTGGTGTTCGGTGCCGGTGGCGACCGGGATCGTGGCAAACGCCCGCTGATGGGGCAGGCGGCGGCGGAACATGCCGATCTGGTCTTTGTCACCGATGACAATCCCCGGTCCGAAGACCCCGCCACCATCCGGGCTGCGGTGATGGCCGGTTGCCCGGAGGCGACCGAGGTCGGCGACCGGGCCGAGGCGATCCTGCGCGGCGTCGATGCGCTGGAACCTGGCGATGCGCTGCTGATCGCCGGCAAGGGGCACGAGTCCGGGCAGATCGTCGGCTCCACCACCTATCCGTTTGATGATGCCGAACAGGCGTCAATCGCGGTGGCGGCACTGGATGGCCGGATATGACGCCGCTCTGGACCGCATCGGACATCGAAGCCGCCACCGGAGGCCGCGCCACCATGCCCTTTACGGCAACCGGTCTCAGCATCGACACCCGTGAACTCGCCCCCGGCGATCTGTTCGTGGCGCTGAAAGACGCGCGCGATGGTCATGATTTCGTGTTGGCGGCGCTGGCCAATGGTGCCGCCGGGGCGCTGGTGTCGCATATCCCCGATGGCGTGCCCGCCGATGCGCCGCTGCTGCTGGTGGATGACGTGCTGGTGGCGCTGGGGGATATGGCGCGGGCGGCGCGGGCCCGCACAAAGGCCAGGGTCGTCGGGGTCACCGGCTCGGTCGGCAAGACCTCGACCAAGGAAATGCTGAACACAGTGCTGCGCGGTCAAGGCTCGGTGCATGTGGCGGAAAAAAGCTTCAACAACCACTGGGGGGTGCCGCTGACCCTGGCGCGGATGCCGGTGGACTGCGATGTGGCGGTGATTGAAATCGGGATGAACCACCCCGGCGAGATTGCCCCGCTGGCGGAAATGGCCGGGTTGGATGTGGCGCTGATCACCACGGTTGCCCCGGCACATCTGGCGGCATTCGCCAGCGTCGAGGATATCGCGCGGGAAAAATCGCAGATATTCCGGGGCTTGCGCGTGGGTGGCACCGCCGTGATCAACGCCGATATCCCCACAGCGCCGCTGCTGGTGGCAGCGGCCAAGCAGGCCGGTGCCGACATTCTGTTGTTCGGCACGGCACCTGATGCCGCATTTCGCCTGACCCAGGCGACCCAGACCCAAAGCGCCACCATCTTGCGCGCCAACCTCGGCCCGTTGCCCGCCCTGATCAAGATATCCTCGCCGGGCCTGCATTTTGCGATGAATGCGCTGGGGGTGCTGGCGGTGGTGGCGGCACTTGGCCTTGATGTCGGCCTTGCCGCCTGTGACCTTGGCCAGTGGCGGCCCCCCAAAGGCAGAGGCACCCGCGAAACCATCCTGCTCGACCCGGTCGAAGAGGTCAGCTTCGATCTGATCGACGATGCCTTTAACGCCAACCCGGCCTCGATGGCGGCGGCGCTGGAGGTGCTGGCGGCATCGGAACCGAAAGACGGGGTGGGACGCACCGCACTGGGGCGCCGCATTGCCATTCTGGGCGATATGCTGGAATTGGGCGAGGCCGAGGCGGCGCTGCATGCCGCCGTGGCGCATCTGCCGGCGATGGCGCGCATCCACATGGTCCATTGCATCGGGTCGCGCAGCCGGGCGTTGTGGCAGGCGCTGCCGGAACGCCAACGCGGCGAATGGGTGGAAACCGCAGCAGACCTGATGCCCCGCCTGCGCGTCCTTGTCGATGGCGGCGATGTGGTGCTGGTCAAGGGGTCCAAAGGCATCAAGGTCAGCAGCCTGGTTGACGGCCTGCGCAAATTGGGCCACTCCCGCGCAATCCTGACACAAGAGGCCCTGTAATGCTGTACTGGTTGACCCAGTTTTCCGATGGCGGCGACATCTTCAACCTGTTCCGCTACATCACCTTTCGCGCCGGTGCGGCGTTTTTCATTGCGCTGACCTTCGGCTTCATCTTTGGCAGGCCGCTGATCGATCTGCTGCGGCGGCGGCAGAAAATGGGTCAACCGATCCGCGACGATGGCCCGCAAAGCCACTTTTCCAAGGCGGGGACGCCGACAATGGGCGGGGTACTGATCCTTGGTGCGCTGGTGGTGTCTACTCTGCTGTGTGCCCGGCTCGACAATCCCTATATCTGGATATTGCTGTTTGTCACCGTTGGCTTCGGGCTGATCGGTTTTGCCGATGACTATGCCAAAGTCACGAAAATGACCAGCAAAGGCGTGTCGGGCAAGGCGCGGCTGGTGATTGGTCTGGTGATCGCCGCTGTTGCGGGTGTGGTCGCGGCCCAGACCCATCCGGATGCGCTGTCGAACCAGCTGGCGCTGCCGTTCTTCAAGACGGCGCTGATCAACATGGGGGTGCTTTATGTGCCGTTTGCGGTGCTGGTCATCGTCGGCTCCGCCAATGCAGTGAACCTGACCGACGGGCTGGATGGCCTTGCCGTCATGCCGGTGATGATCGCCGCCGCAGCACTTGGCATCATCGCCTATGCCGTTGGCCGCTCCGACTTTTCCGAATATCTCGATGTGCATTATGTGCCCGGCACCGGCGAGATCCTGATCTTTACCTCCGGTCTGATCGGCGGTGGTCTGGGCTTCCTGTGGTACAACGCGCCGCCGGCGGCGGTGTTCATGGGCGATACCGGGTCACTGGCGCTGGGTGGTGCGCTCGGGGCGATTGCGGTCAGCATCAAGCACGAACTGGTGCTGGCGATCATCGGCGGGTTGTTCGTGGTCGAGGCCCTGTCGGTGATCATCCAGGTGCTCTATTTCAAACGCACCGGCAAACGGGTGTTTCTGATGGCCCCGATCCACCACCATTTCGAGAAACGCGGCTGGGCAGAACCGCAGATCGTGATCCGGTTCTGGATCATTTCGCTGATCCTGGCGCTGATCGGTCTGGCGACGCTGAAGCTGCGGTAGACTTTACCCCACCGGCACCCAGATCACATCGTCGATTCTGGGGGCCCCGGTCGCCAGCATCACCAGCCGGTCAAATCCCATGGCAATGCCGCAGGCGTCGGGCATGATTGCCAGCGCCGCCAGAAACGCCTCGTCAACCGGATAGCGCTCGCCGTACACCCGCGCCTTCTCGTCCATCTCCAGCCCGAACCGCCGCCGCTGCTCGGCAGGGTTGGTCAGTTCGCCAAAGCCGTTGGCCAGTTCGACGCCACAGGCATAAAGCTCGAACCGTTCGGCGACACGCGGGTCATCCGGGGCAGGGCGCGCCAGGGCCGCCTCTACCGCCGGATAGCGGTCGAGCACCGTCACCCGCCCCAACCCCAGCTGCGGCTCGACCCGCTCTGCCAGTACCCGGGCGAACATGTCCGACCAGGTGTCGTCCGCCGCCGCCTTCACCCCGGCGCGCCGCAACGCCGCCGCCATCAGTCCCACATCGCCGCCACCGTCTGTCAGCGTCGCCAACAGATCGATCCCGGCGTGGCGGGCAAAGGCGTCGGCCACCGACAGCCGCTCCGGCTCGGCAAAGGGGTCACAGACCCGGTCGCGATAGCGCAACTGCGCCGCCCCGGCCTGATCCGCCGCCAGCCGCAGAAACGCCATGCAATCGTCGATCAACACCGCATAGCTTTCGCCGACCCGGTACCATTCCAGCATGGTAAATTCCGGGCTGTGCAGCGCCCCGCGTTCGCGGTTGCGCCAGACATGGGCAAAAGCGGCGATCCGCAGCTCGCCCGCCGCCAACAGCTTTTTCATCGCAAACTCCGGCGATGTATGCAGATACATCCGCCGCCCGCGCCCGTCATTGCCGATGGCATCGGTGGCAAAGCCATGCAGATGCGCTTCGTTGCCCGGCGATACCTGCAACGCCGCGGGGTCCACTTCGGTGAAATCCGCCGCGGCCAGCCAGTGCCGCAGCGCCGCCTGGATCCGATTGCGCACCAGCAGCAGCGGGCGGCGGTCGGCATGGCGGTGCGGGTGCCACCAGGAAGTTGCAGGCTCGCTCATGGCGCTTTGGCTTTCGGCTGGAGATCGGTGCGGAAATGCGCTAGGTGCAGCGCCGATGGCGGTTTCCTGTACAGACGCTGCCGCCGCTGCAACAACGCCGCACCGCCAACCGGTTGCGGGACTTACAAGGACAGATCTGTGAAAGTCATCGCCTCATCGCTGCGCAAGGGCAATGTCGTTGAACTCGACGGCAAGCTGTACGTTGTCCTCATCGCCGAAAACTTCCACCCCGGCAAGGGTACGCCGACCACCTCGGTCGACATGCGCCGCATCGCCGACGGGGTCAAGGTCAGCGAACGCTGGCGCACCACCGAACAGGTGGAAAAGGCCTTTGTCGATGAACGCGCCTATGATTTTCTGTATCAGGATGGTGAAGGTTTCCATTTCATGGAGCCGCAAAGCTTTGACCAGGTGACGGTGACACCTGAAATCGTCGGTGACCAAAAAGCCTATCTGGCCGAAGGCATCCGGGTCCATCTCAAGACCCATCTCGGTGTCGCCATCGCGATCGAACTGCCGCAAAAGGTCACGGTAGAGATTCTCGACACCGAACCGGTGGTCAAGGGCCAGACCGCGTCATCTTCCTACAAACCCGCCAACTGTTCCAACGGCTTGCGGGTGATGGTGCCGCCCCATATCGGTGCTGGCACCCGCATCGTGATCAACACCGAAGACAACTCTTACGTCGAACGCGCCCGCGACTGAGGCTGCCCGCTACCAGGACCGCCTGAACCCCTGCCCATTTTCTGTTCTCAAATATCCTCGGGGGTGAGCCCGCAGGGCGAGGGGGCGGAAAGCCCCCTTTCTGCTTCCCCACACGCATTCGCAACCCGGAGGCCCCGATGATCCCTGTCCAAGGCTATGACGGTCGCAAGGTCGCGGTGCTGGGCCTCGGGCGCTCCGGCATCGCCACCGCCCGGGCACTGGCCGCTGGCGGTGCCACCCCGCTCTTGTGGGATGACAGCCCCGAGGCCCGTGCCCGCGCCGGGGCCGAGGGGTTTGTGACCACCGATCTGGCCAGACCCGGTGCCCTTGACGATGTGGCGGCCCTGATCACCAGCCCCGGGATCCCGCATCTGTACCCGGCCCCGCACCGCCTGATTGCCCGCGCCATGGAGCTGGGCATCGCGGTCGACAATGACATCGGGCTGTTCTTCGCCTCCTTTGCCACCGAAGCCTGGGCCGGTTTCGACCAGACCCCCCGGGTGATCGCTGTCACCGGCTCCAACGGCAAATCCACCACCACGGCGCTGATCCACCATATCCTGCAAGTGGCGGAACGGCCAACCCAGATGGCGGGCAACATCGGGCGCGGGGTGCTGGATATCGATCCGGCGCGCGACGGTGAAGTTGTCGTGTTGGAACTCAGCTCCTATCAGACCGATCTGGCGCGGGCGCTGACCCCCGATATCGCGGTATTCACCAACCTCAGCCCGGATCATCTCGACCGCCACAACGGCATGGGCGGCTATTTCGCCGCCAAGCGCCGCCTGTTTGCCGAAGGCGGGCCGGACCGGGCGGTGATCGGGGTGGATGAGGCCGAGGGGCGCTATCTGGCGAACCAGATGGCCACCCGCCCCGGCGATGACCGGGTGATCCGGGTATCGTCCGGGCAAAAGCTCGATGGTCCGGGCTGGTCGGTGTTTGCCCGCAAGGGGTTCCTTGCGGAATGGCGCAAGGGCAAACAGATCGCCTCGGTCGACCTGCGCCCCTTTTCCGGCTTGCCGGGGGCGCACAACCACCAGAACGCTTGTGCCGCCTATGCCGCGACCCGCGCCCTCGGGCTCGCACCCAGGCTGATTGAAACCGCATTCGCCAGTTTCGCCGGTCTGCCGCACCGCAGCCAGACCGTGGCGACGTTGGGAGGGGTGCGCTATGTCAATGACAGCAAGGCCACCAATGTCGACAGTGCCGCCAAAGCCCTGCAAGCCTTTGACCAGATCCGCTGGATCGCCGGTGGCATGGGCAAAGATGGCGGCATCGCCGCGTTGCACCCCCTGCTGGGAACGGTAGTCAAGGCCTACCTGATCGGCGATTCCGCCCGCGATTTCGCGCTGCAACTCGGCGACACACCCTATGAGGTCTGCGACACCATGGCCCGCGCGGTTGCCGCCGCCGCGTCCGAGGCCCAACCCGGTGACACCGTGCTGCTGGCCCCTGCCGCCGCCAGTTTCGACCAATATCCCAGCTTCGAGCAACGCGGCGAGGATTTCGTGGCGCGGGTGCTGGCGCTGATCCCCGCCCTGCCCGCGTAGGGTGCCGTGCTTGCAGGCACCTTTGCCTGTTGTCTGTGTCCTCTGCCTGGATCGGTTTGCGATATCCGGGAAGGGTGGCCGCCCTTCTGGCACGGGCCGGGGCGCTGCTTGCTGTTGGTACAGGATTGGCGCCGCGGGCCGACCGGGGGCAACTGACGGGAATCCGGGTCAGACATCGCCTGAGAAGCCCGGCTTCATCGCCGCCATTTGCCGTGATTTTCCTAGCGCCCCAATCCCATTCGCGCTAGACTTGTCCCCAGACCCGGAGAACGGGCGGTTTGAGGCAGTCGAGGCGGTTTATCCATGACGGAAATGGTGTTTGGCACCGTGCCCATGCGGGCAGGCGACCCGGTATTGCCGCGCTGGTGGCGCTCGATCGACAAATGGTCGCTGACCTGCATCCTGATCCTGTTTGGCATCGGGTTGCTCTTGGGGTTGGCTTCATCACCCCCCCTGGCATCGCGCAATGGTCTGGCACCGTTCTACTATGTCGAACGCCAGATGGTGTTTGGCGCCATGGCGCTGCTGTCGATGTTCGGGATTTCGATGATGGCACCTGATTTGGTGCGGCGTCTGGGGGTGGTGGGGTTTTTCCTGGCGGCACTGGCGCTGATGCTGCTGCCGTTTCTGGGGACCGATTTCGGCAAAGGTGCGGTGCGCTGGTATTCGCTGGGCTTCGCCTCGGTGCAGCCGTCAGAGTTCTTGAAACCCGGTTTTGTGGTGATGGCGGCCTGGCTGATGGCAGCGTCACAGGAAATCAACGGGCCACCCGGCAAGACCTATTCCTTTGTCATGGCCATCGTCATTGTCGGCTTTCTGGCGATGCAGCCCGATTTTGGTCAGGCGGCACTGGTGCTGTTTGCCTGGGGCGTGATGTATTTCGTGGTGGGTGCCCCGTTTATCCTGCTGTGTGTCGTCTGTGGTCTGGTGGTGATGGCGGGGATGGCGGCCTATAATTCCTCGGAACATTTTGCCCGCCGGATCGACGGCTTTCTGTCATCCGACATCGATCCCCGCACCCAGATCGGCTATGCCACCAATGCGATTCAGGAGGGCGGCTTCTTTGGCGTCGGCGTCGGCGAGGGCCAGGTGAAATGGTCGCTGCCCGATGCCCATACCGATTTCATCATCGCGGTGGCGGCTGAAGAATACGGCCTGATTCTGGTCCTGATCATCATTGCGCTTTATGCCACGATCGCGGTGCGGTCGCTGTTTCGCCTGATGCGCGAACGTGACCCCTTTATCCGGCTGGCAGGCACCGGCCTCGCCTGCATCTTCGGGGTACAGGCGCTGATCAACATGGGGGTGGCGGTGCGGCTGTTGCCCGCCAAGGGGATGACGCTGCCGTTTGTCAGCTATGGCGGGTCGTCGCTGATTGCCGGTGGGATTCTGGTGGGGATGCTGCTGGCTTTTACCCGCAGCCGTCCGCAGGGCGAGATCGGGGATATCCTGCTCAAGCGGGGCCGCTGATGGCCGGTGCCGCGCCCTTGATCCTGATTGCCGCCGGCGGCACCGGGGGCCATATGTTTCCGGCGCAGGCACTGGCAGAGGCGTTGGTGGCGAAAGGCTGGCGGGTGAAGCTGTCCACCGATGTGCGCGGCGCCCGCTATGCCGCTGGCTTCCCCAGGGCGGTGCTGGTGGAACAGGTCGGCTCTGCCACTTTTGCCCGGGGTGGCGGGCTGGCGCGGCTGGTCGTGCCGTTTCGCATTGCCGCAGGGATTTTTGCAGCGACGCTGCGGATGATGGGTGAGCGCCCCGCCGTCGTGGTCGGTTTTGGCGGATATCCGACGATCCCGGCACTGGCCGCCGCGTTGATCCTGCGCTGCCCCCGGATGATCCATGAACAGAATGGTGTCCCGGGCAAGGTCAACCGCCTGTTTGCCCGCCAGGTTCACGCCTTTGCCTGTGGTACCTGGCCCACGGTTTTGCCTGCCGGGGTGGTGGCAACCCATACCGGCAATCCGGTGCGGGCATCGGTGCTGGAACGGGCCGGGGCCGCCTATATCGCCCCGGGGGATTATCCGGTATCGGTGGTGATGATCGGTGGCAGTCAGGGGGCGCGGGTGCTGTCTGATCTGGTGCCAGCCGCGATGGCCATGCTGCCTGTAAGCCTGCGCAGCCAAATCCGCATTGCCCATCAGGCCCGCCCCGAAGATGCCGACCGGGTCCGCGCCGCCTATGACGCCGCCGAGATCCGCGCCGAGGTGCAGCCGTTCTTTGACGACATTCCCCGCCGTCTGTCCGAGGCGCAACTGGTGATTTCCCGCGCCGGTGCCTCGTCGCTGGCCGATATCACCGTGATCGGCCGCCCCTCGATCCTTGTGCCGTTTGCCGCCGCCACCGGCGATCACCAAGCCGCCAATGCCAGGGGGTTGGCCGAAGCCGGTGCCGCCGTGGTGCTGGCCGAACCGGGGTTGCAGGCTGCGGCCCTTGCGGCGCAAATCGCCGATATTCTGCAAAACCCGGGCCTTGCCACCCGGATGGCGGCAGCAGCCCTTGCCCTTGGCCGACCCGATGCAACTCAAAGACTCACGGCACTGGTGGAACAACTGGCTGACACACAAGGAACAACGCGATGAACGCGGCCACCAAACTGCCCGGAGAACTTGGGGCGATCCATTTCGTCGGCATTGGTGGCATCGGGATGAGCGGCATTGCCGAAGTGCTGATGACCCTGGGCTACCGGGTGCAGGGGTCTGACCTGAAAGCCTCCAAAATCACCGACCGTCTGGTCACCCTGGGGGCCACGGTGTTTGAGGGCCAGAGCGCCGGGAATGTGGGTGAAGCCGCAGTGATCGTGGTGTCTTCCGCGATCAAAAAGGGCAATCCCGAACTGGAAGAGGCGCGGCGGCGTGGCCTGCCGGTGGTGCGCCGTGCTGAAATGCTGGCAGAGCTGATGCGGCTGAAATCGAACATTGCGGTGGCCGGAACCCACGGAAAAACCACTACAACCACCATGATTGCAACATTGCTGGACAAGGGCGGCTTTGATCCCACCGTGATCAACGGCGGGGTGATCCATGCCTATGGCTCCAACGCCCGCGCCGGGGCTGGCGAATGGATGGTGGTCGAGGCGGACGAGTCCGATGGCTCGTTCAACAAACTGCCCGCCACCATTGCCATCGTCACCAACATCGACCCGGAACATATGGAGCATTGGGGCACCTTTGATGCGCTGCGTCGCGGCTTTTATGATTTCGTCAGCAACATCCCGTTCTACGGTCTCGCCGTCTGCTGCACCGACCACCCCGAAGTGCAGGCGCTGGTGGGCCGCATCACCGACCGCCGGGTGGTCACCTTCGGTTTCAACGCCCAGGCCGATGTACGGGCGGTGAACCTCAGCTTCCAGAATGGCACCGCCCATTTCGACGTGGCACTGCAGGGCGAAGGCGACAGCGTGATCGAAGCCTGTACCCTGCCGATGCCGGGCAATCACAACGTCTCCAACGCCTTGGCCGCCGTGGCCGTTGCCCGCCACCTCGGGATGAAGAAAGACGAGATTCGCACCGCACTGGCCGGTTTCGCCGGGGTCAACCGCCGCTTTACCAAGGTCGGCACCTGGAACGGTGCCACCATCATCGACGATTACGGCCACCACCCGGTTGAAATCGCCGCCGTGCTGAAAGCCGCCCGCCAGTCCATCGCCAATCAGCCCGGGGGCCGGGTCATCGCCATCCACCAGCCGCACCGCTATACCCGGCTGCATTCCCTGTTCGAGGAATTCTGCACCTGTTTCAACGAAGCCGACGTGGTGGCGATCACCGATATCTACGCCGCCGGTGAAGACCCGATCCCGGGTGCCTCGCGCGACGATCTGGTGGCGGGGTTGATTTCGCACGGCCACCGCCACGCCCGCGCCTGCATGGGCGAGGATGATCTGGAACGGCTGGTCCGCGAACAGGCGCGGCCCGGCGACTATGTGGTGTGCCTGGGTGCCGGCTCGATCTCCGCCTGGGCCAACGGCTTGCCCGCAAGGTTGGCGCAATGAGCCCGCCGCTGGTCCTCGGCGCGCTGTGGGTGATCGTGGCCTCGGTCACCGCGATGCTGCCGATGCGGTTGCAGATCTATCCCGGCATCCCGCTGTTGCTGGCGGTGCCGGTGCTGCTGGTCTGGATCGGCATGGAACACGGCCTCTGGTGGGTGGTGGCGGGCCTGTTGGCCGTCGGTTCCATGCTGCGCCGCCCGCTTCATTACCTGGTCCTGCGCGCCACAGGCCGCCCTATCCCCGACTACCTCAACCGCGCGCGGCGTGGAGAAGACGCATGAGCCTGTCGCTCATCCTCGCCTGCCTCTGGCTGATCTTTGCCAACCTGATCGGCATGCTGCCCAGCCGCGACCACCACTGGCGCGCTGCCTATGTTTTGATTACCGCCGGTATCCCCATCGTGGGCTTTGTCACCTGGCAATCCGGCCCGCTGGTCGGGCTGCTGGTGCTGGCGGCGGGGGCGAGCGTGCTGCGCTGGCCGGTGTATTTCCTGTGGCTGTGGCTGAAGCGGGTGACGGGACGGGCAGGTCCGTAGGTCGGGGCAGGCCCCGACTCTGTGGCAGGATGGGTTCACCCCACCCTGCCGGGAAGGCAGGCGATGTCCCGGGCCGGGACGTTTTCACAATGATGGGAAATCAATGGGTTGGCGTTTTGGCTTAACCGAATTTTTACGGTTCGCCGGGTCGAGGGTTGGGGGGGTGCAACCCACCGAATTTCCCCCTTGCACAATTCCAACCAGCCGCCAATCTCTGTGGCATGAAAGCTGCTGAGATCAAACAACGGCACGACCTTGACCTTTGGGTTTCGGGTCTGAGTCCACAGGATGCAATGCTTATCGCACATCGGGCGATGATGAGAGCAGCGCCCATTGCTTTTCGGGAAAATCTTGGGATGGACAGTCCATGGACTGGAATCATTTTACCCCTATGGCGCATGCTTCTTTCATCGTCGGTTCTGGACAAAGTCGGTTCGACCTTTTCCATTTCTGAGGAAACGATCAATAAACTAAACAAATCAGCGGAGAGGGCCTCTGACAAACTGGATATCTTTATCCTTTCGGCTGTCTTCGTTTTGGCGAGGGTGATCGATAATCGCTATCACACCGAATTCAGCACGGATCATCCGGCCTCTGGTCTCGGCATCTCCGTAGGGGATTGTGTCACGCAAGCAATTGAACTGACCGTTGCCGATGATCCCGATTTGAAACTCGAGAATCATGACGAGAGGGAGTTTGGTGACGGAGCAATTTGGCACGAGGTGCTACAAGACTGCCTTGCGACCGAAACTGGCAGTAAAATCAATTTCACCAAGCTGTGGAGCGAAAAGCCGTCCCGCCGTCTCGAACAAGACTGGAAACTTACGTTCTTCAATTGGCCCGACCATTGGAGCAAATTTTGGCTCCGCTGGTACCAATCCGCCCTCGACGGCACCCCCCTCAACCCCGACTTGCTGCGCGACATCGCCCTGATCCCGGATGAGGATTGGAAGAAGGGCGAGGGGCATATCGCGGGGTTGATTGCGGAGATTGAGCTTCGCTACGCAATCAAGGCCACGCCAAATGCCGAAGTAATCGTCATCAACCCCGCAACCGGACTGTTGAGGGTTGAGACAGTTTCGCATCTCAGCAGCAATCGCCGCGCCGATGTCGTCGATACCCTGCGAGATGCGACGGCTATCTTCGATCAAGGCAATTCAGGCAACCAAGCCTATGCAATGTTGTTTCCCGAACGCGATTTGGTTCTGGATGGATGTAACCGCTACGCCAATCGTCCCATCATGCTGCTGAGGGTTTGTCGCCGAGTTGTCGCAAGAGTGATTGCCAAGGAAGCAGCTGGCGAATGCCCAAAAAACGATTCGCTCGTTGCAGACTTTGTCGGTTCGGTTGCAGGAGCGGCAGGCGACCTGATGGCTTTTGATTCCGATGTGAAAGAAGCTGAAACAGCAAGGCTGGCGTCGGCACCGGTCGTTGTGTCTGCCGAGGTCGGTCGCGACATCATCATCGCCGCAGATGCCAGTGCAAAGATAGCTGAAGGAGACTTGAAACTGGAGCTACCGGTAGACGCTGCGGCCATAACGAGTGGATCGACCGAAGTCGAACGCCAGATCGCCCTTTACCAAACTAAGAGCAGACTCCTGCGCGTATTTGACATCGTGAAGAACGCAGGGAAATCCAGCGTTGATCACCTCAACAAGCATGCGGGAGTCTATGGATTGATCCTAACCATCGTTGGAATCTTGATGGTCTAGGGTGAGGTCCGTCCCCATTTTCCGCATTCCCACCCCCCCCGGCTGGCCCCATCGGGCCTGCCGCAGAGCAACCTCTCAGCCTCACCCCCGGTCCTCTAAGGACCGGGCAGCGCCTGCCCCGCCCACGGCGGGCGCTTCGCTTCGCCGGGGCAGGCGCTGCCCTCCGGGGTCTCGTGCTCTGCCAGTCCAGCGGCGCTGTGGCGCTGTGAGCGGGGCCGATCTTCCACTGGAAGATCGTCTTTTCCCGCTCAGCCGGATGGCAAGGCCCCGGAAATTTTCCTGCACAAAACCTTTATGACACCTCCATGAAACCCAGCTTTGCCCCCACCCTCACATCTTGTGCCCTGCACCCCACCCCATCCCCCTTGCCCCCCGCCCCGAACCCGCGCTACCAACCCTCCATGCACCCGCTCCCCACCCCCCGTGGCACCCTGACCGCCAACCGCCCGCTGCACGAGCTGACCTGGCTGCGGGTCGGCGGCCCGGCGGACTGGCTGTTTCAACCGGCGGACCTTGCGGATTTGCAGAGCTTCCTGCACCAGCTTGACCCCGCGATCCCGGTGTTCCCGATCGGGGTCGGATCGAACCTGATCGTGCGCGATGGCGGCATCCGGGCGGTAGTGGTGCGGCTGGGGCGGGGGTTTAATGGGATTGCGATCAATGGGTTAACCATAACAGCGGGGGCGGCGGCGCTCGATGCCCATGTGGCGCGCATGGCGGCGGAAGCGGGGGTTGATCTGAGCTGGCTGCGCACCATCCCGGGCACCATTGGCGGTGCGGTGCGGATGAATGCGGGGTGTTATGGCAGCTATACGGCGGATGTTTTTCAATCGGCGCAAGTGGTTACAAGGCAAGGTGCATGTGTAACACTGCAACCCGAAGACCTGAACTTCCGCTATCGCCAGGCCGATCTGCCCGAAGGCGCGATCATCACCGAAGTCACACTTCTGGGCACGAAGAACGACCCGCAAGCGCTTGAAACCAAGATGCAATCGCAAATCGCCAAACGTGATGCCAGCCAGCCCACCAAAGACCGTTCCGCCGGTTCGACCTTTCGCAACCCCGCCGGTTTCTCCTCTACCGGCAAGGCCGACGATATCCATGACCTGAAGGCCTGGAAGCTGATCGACGCCGCCGGAATGCGCGGGGCCACCCTTGGCGGGGCGCAGATGTCGCCGATGCACCCGAACTTTCTGATCAACACCGGTGCGGCAACCGCCGCCGATCTGGAGGGATTGGGCGAACAGGTGCGAAAAAGGGTTTTCAACAGCAGCGGTTTGACGTTAGAGTGGGAAATCATGAGGGTCGGTGAGGCGGCAACGCCAGCAGGCACTCCAATAAACGGCAGTACAAACGCATAAACGGCAGTACAAACGAATAAAACAGGGCCAAAAGGCCCGGGACGAGGCGGGGCATGTCGAGCAGGGCAGCCCTCACTGTGGCAGTGCTTTTGGGTGGCCCCTCCGTTGAACGCGAGGTGTCAAAAGTGTCAGGGCGCGCATGCGCCGCCGCGCTGAGGGCATCAGGGTACCAGGTGGTGGAGGTGGACGCTGGTCCGGACCTCTCCTCGCAACTTATTGAACTTAAACCGGATGTCGTCTTCAACGCCCTGCATGGCCGCTGGGGCGAAGATGGCTGTGTGCAGGGCATTCTGGAATGGCTGCGCATTCCCTATACCCATTCCGGGGTGCTGGCCTCGGCGCTGGCAATGGACAAGACCCGCGCCAAGGCCGCGTTTCGCGAAGCCGGATTGCCGGTGGTCGACAGCCTGATCGCCAGTGCCGCTGACGTGCAGGCCGGCCATGTGATGGCGCCGCCCTATGTGGTGAAACCCAATAACGAAGGCTCATCCGTCGGGGTTTACATCGTGCGCGAAGGCGCCAATGCGCCGCGTCTGGCCGCCACGATGCCGCAGATGGTGATGGTGGAAAGCTATGCCCCGGGGCGGGAACTGACCACGACGGTGTTGGGAGATCGGGCGCTGACCGTCACCGACATCCTGACCGAAGGCTGGTATGATTATGATGCCAAATATGCCCCCGGTGGGTCGCGCCATGTTTTGCCCGCCGATATTCCGCAAGCGATTGCAGCGGCTTGTCTGGACTATGCCTTGCGTGCCCACCACGCTCTTGGTTGCCGGGGGCTGAGCCGCACCGATTTCCGTTGGGACGAGGCGCGGGGGGTGCAAGGATTGATCCTGCTGGAAACCAACACCCAACCGGGGATGACACCGACCTCGCTGGCGCCGGAACAGGCGCTGCACCTGGGCATCAGCTTTGCCGACCTGTGCGCCTGGATCGTGAAGGATGCCTCATGCGACCGATGACTGCCCCGCCTTTGCGCCGTGACCCGGCCCCAAGCCGCACCGCCTACCGGATGCACCGGCTGTGGCTGACACCGCTGTTCCGCGCCACCCTGCGGGTCGGGCTGCCGGCGTTTCTGCTGGTGTTCACCATTGGCCTGTATTTCGCCAATCCCGACCGCCGCGCCGCCATCACCGACTGGGCCACCAATCTGCGCACCTCGATTGAAGAGCGGCCGGAATTCATGGTCACCGCGATGAAGATCGAGGGGGCCAGTGCCGAAGTCTCCAATGCCTTGCGCGCCATTGTCCCGGTGCAACTGCCGACCTCATCGTTCAATCTTGACCTGGTTGCCCTGCAAACCACGCTGGAAGGGTTTGATGCCGTGGCCAGTGCCGAGTTGCAGATCCGCTCCGGCGGGGTGCTGCATGTGATGATCCGTCAACGCACCCCGGCGCTGGTCTGGCGCAGCCGCACCGCGCTGGAATTGCTGGATGATACCGGCCACCGCGTCGCCTCGATCGCCGAACGCAGCGCCCGGGCCGATCTGCCGCTGGTGGCGGGCGACAGTGCCGACCAAGCGGTGCCCGAGGCGCTGGCGCTGCTGTCCACTGCGGGTCCGCTGGGGCCACGGGTGCGCGGACTGGTGCGGATCGGCGAACGGCGCTGGGATCTGGTGCTGGACCGGGGTCAGCGCATCCTGTTGCCCGAAACCCACCCGATCCCGGCGCTGGAACGGGTGATTGCGCTGGACAAGGCGCAAGACCTTTTGGCCCGCGCCATCGTTCACGTTGACATGCGTCTGCCGCACCGACCCACAATCCGGCTGGCGGTTCCCGCTGCACCAGCCGATCCCGAAGCAATCACCGAAGCAAAGGCAACCACACCATGACCGATCTTTATCAGGCGCAACGCGCCATGCGGAACATGCGCAAGGCGGCAATGCAGCGCGGCGTTGTTGCCATTCTGGACATAGGTTCTTCCAAGATCGCCTGTCTGATCCTGCGCTTCGATGGCCCGGACCGGTCCACCGAGGTCGATGGTGTCGGGCCGATGGCGGGTCAATCCTCGTTCCGCGTCATCGGCGCCGCCACCACGCGGTCGCGCGGCGTGCGGTTTGGCGAAATTGACGCGATGCAGGAAACCGAACGGGCGGTGCGTACTGCGGTACAGGCGGCGCAAAAGATGGCGAATGTGCGGGTTGACCATGTGATTGCCTGCTTTGCCGGGGCGCGGCCGCGCAGTTATGGTTTGGCGGGGGAGGTCGATCTGCAGGATCAAGTGGTCACCGGTCAGGACGTGGCGCGGGTGCTGTCGGCCTGTGATGTGCCCGACCTTGGGGCAGGGCGCGATGTGCTGCATGCGCAACCGGTGAATTTTGCGCTGGACCACCGCACCGGTCTGGGCGATCCGCGTGGCCAGATGGGCAACCGGCTGGCCTGTGACATGCATCTGCTGAGCATCGACACATCGGTGATCCAGAACCTGCTCTATTGCATCAAGCGCTGCGATCTGGAACTGGCGGGAATCGCCTCCTCTGCCTATGTCTCGGGAATTTCGTCGCTGGTCGAGGATGAACAGGAACTGGGGGCGGCCTGTGTCGATATGGGCGGCGGTGCCACCGGCCTGTCGATCTTTATCAAGAAACACATGATCTATGCCGACTCGGTCCGCATGGGCGGCGATCAGGTCACCTCCGACATTTCCAAGGGTCTGCAAATGCCGCTGGTCGAGGCGGAAAAGCTGAAGGCGCGGTTTGGCGGCGTGGTCGCCACCGGCATGGATGACCGCGAGATGATTGAAATCGGTGGACAAAGCGGCGATTGGGAAAAGGACCGCCGCACCGTCAGCCGCGCCGAACTGATCGGCATCATCCGGCCCCGGGTTGAGGAGATTCTGGAAGAGGTCCGGGCCCGGCTGGATGTCGCCGGGTTCGAGCATCTGCCCAGCCAGCAGATCGTGCTGACCGGCGGCGCCAGCCAGATCCCGGGGCTGGATGGGTTGGCCACCAAGATCCTCGGCCAGCGCGTCCGCCTTGGCCGCCCGCTCAGGGTCCAGGGTCTGCCACAGGCGGCTACAGGGGCGGCTTTTGCCTCTGCCGTCGGGCTGTGCCTGTTTGCCGCCCATCCACAGGATGAATGGTGGGATTTCGAGATCCCGGCCGAGCGTTACCCGGCCCGCTCGATCCGACGCGCGCTGAAATGGTTCAAGGAAAACTGGTGACGAAAACCGAAGTCCTGGAGTCTGTCCGACGTTGATGGAAACGCCAGACAGGCTCTAGCTTTCTTGTTTCGCGCATGTCTTTCGCCAAAACCGGACTCCACCCCGGATCAGGTCCGGGGCAGGCATTTTGTCGGACATGCTCTAGGGCGGGTTTTCCATACCGTCAATCTTTGCAACTTTGCCATGTAGGTAGTGGAAATCAGGCGGATTTGTCGTATGATGATCCCGGTTTGATCCGGGAGCCTGTCATTGTACCCGCGTTTCGTCATTTTCCTGCTGTCCCTCACGCTTTGGGTCGGCGCCTCTTTGGGTGCCGCTGCCGCAGGCCGGGTGGCACTGGTGATCGGCAATGGCAACTATGAGGCCGCCAACCCGCTGAAAAACCCCACCACGGATGCCACCGCTGTCAGCGCTGCCCTGTCGGCTGCCGGGTTCGAGGTGATCTATAAAGAGAACCTGACCTATTCCGACATGGTGCGCGAATTGGGCAGCTTTCAGCGGCTGGCGGCGAAATCCGACAGTGCGGTGATCTATTTTGCCGGACATGGCATGGAGATCGACAAGCAGAACTTTCTGATCCCGGTCGATGCCCAGCTGGAGTTTGTATCAGACGCCGATTTTCAGACCGTGCCGCTGCAATTGCTGCAACGCGCGGTGTCCGAAGCCGATGTGCTGGGGCTGGTGATCGTCGATGCCTGCCGCAACAATCCGTTTGCCACCCGCCTGTCACAGGTCGACGACAACCGGGGTGTCGGTTTTGGCCTGGCCCGGGTTGAACCGGGCGGCAACACCCTGGTGGCACTGGCGGCGCGCGAAGGCACCTTTGCCTTTGACGGCAAAGGCGAAAACAGCCCCTATGCCGTGGCTTTGGTCAAGGCGATCCAGACCCCCGGTCTGGAAATCGGCAAACTGTTCCGCCAGTTGCATGATGACGTGCTGGCCCAGACCAATGGCGCACAGGAACCGGTGTTGTTTGGCAGCCTGTCGTCGCAGGATTACTACTTTCTGCCGCCGCTCGCCGAGGTGCCCGCCCCGGTTGCGGTCAGTGCCGAACCCACCGCAACCATCACCGACAGTGCCGTTGCCCTGCAGGTGGAACTGGCCTTTTGGCAAGCCGCCGAAGGCAGTGGCCGTGCCGAGGATTACGGGCTGTATCTGGACAGCTATCCGCAGGGCAAATTCGCCCCGCTGGCGCGGGCCCGGCTGGTGCGGCTGTTACCCGAGGTCACGGCACAGGCACCTGCGGTGCCAGCACCCGGGGCTGGCGCACCAGAGCCTGCTGCCCCTGTGGAACCGGCACAGAGTGCCAGTGCCGAGCCTGTGCCAAAAGCCGC
Organism: Paracoccaceae bacterium; assembly: GCA_043736155.1. Lineage (GTDB taxonomy): Bacteria > Pseudomonadota > Alphaproteobacteria > Rhodobacterales > Rhodobacteraceae > JANNRR01. Next base: position 32,557 of record JAYTDA010000315.1, read on the forward strand.
CCCCCCCGCGCCCGCCCCCCCCGCGCCCGAACCGGTGACGGCGGCGGCCGCGCCCGAACCCCCGGCACCGGCGATCCCGGCGGTTAAACCCCTGGCACCCCAGACCATTGCCCCGGATCCCACGGCACCTGATACCCAGTCCCCTGAACCCGTGGTGCCGACAGAAACCGCCAAGGCGCCGGTCCCCGCACCCCCAGCGCAACCCGTGGTTCTGGCGGAACCGGCTGCACCTGCCGGGCCACCAGACCCGCCGCACCTGCCGGCACTGGCGGATGCTTCCGGGCTGCCACCCGCCCCCGGAGCCGACGCTTCAGCAGGAAATGCGGTCCGTGCGACCTTTGCCGTTGATCCGCCCGAGCTTTCGGTGGTGACCCTGTTGCCCGAGGCGCTGCCGGAACCGGAATTGTCGGGCAAGGCGCTGCATATCGCGCTGCAGACCGCCTTGACCGCCGCAGGCTGCAACCCCGGCCCGATTGACGGTGACTGGGGCGCTGGCAGCAACCGGGCGCTGACTGCCTTTGGCACGGCGCGGCCTGATCTGGTCGGCGCTGGTGCCGGGCCGGATGCCGCCCTGCTGCGCGCCATGGCGCAGGCCCCCGGCCCGGTGTGCCCGACCCGCTGCGCCGACGGTGAAAATCTGGCGGGTGGTGTGTGTGTGACCCCGGTCAGTTGCCCTGCCGGTCAGAAACTTTCCTCCAAAGGAGCATGCTATGTCCCAGCCCCTGTCGTTCGTCAAAAGCCAGCGGCCAAACCGCGCAGCTCCGGCTGCCGCATTTTCAATGGTCGCCAGATTTGTTGAAAGGGCAGCGATTGCCGCCCTGATCCTGGTGCTGCTGCCTGATCCGTCGCTGGCACAGTCCCTGCCGGGGCATTTCCAGTTCAGTGAAAGACGGGTGTCTGCCAATGGCAACATCTGCATTGTCGTGAGCGACGTGAAGATTCAGGGGGATTTTGTTCTGGTCGCTCCGTTGCAACGCACCTGTACCCAAGACTCCGATCAATTCTCCGCTGATGAGGGGTATATATTGCCGCTGAATGGAAAGGATCAGCATGCCCGGGAATGCCGGATTGGGACAGGCGAAAACCCACCGATTACCTGTAGCGACGGCGAAAAATCCACCGCGCGCGGCTTTACGTCGACAGAACCGCTGCGGGTCAAAGGCACAGTTTCGCGTGCGGCAAAGTGGGACGGATCGCGGCTGGTGCTGGACCTTGACGATTTTGAAACCCGATTCACGATGGCGGGTGGCAGCGGCAAACGGGCACAAAAGCTGCGCATTGTCTATCACCTGGAGTTTTCCTTTTCCGGCGGGCAATGCGTTCTGGACTCGATCAAACGGTCGCGGCTGTCGAACGGGCGCAACCAGAACATCATGTCGGTCAAAGGGCTGGGTTGCCAGGTGATGTGAAGAACCCAAGGGCAAAGGCCCCGATGCCCTGCCCAATGCAGCAAGGCGCTTGCCGCATTGGGGCTGGCGGGGTAGACTGATACTACAAGGGCGGCGAACGTCCGACAGATGGCACGAGCAGTGCTGCCGAATGAAATTGACTGTGCGGTGCGTTGCACCCTGTTGCCCCGTTCTGCGGGCATTTTCGCCTGTTGCCCGATCGAATGGTGTAAATGTGCCTTGAATCACCACCTATAGGACCTGTGGCAATATCCCGCTGATTTTGTGACACAGTTCTACCACATTTTGTGATTTCATTGCGTTTTTCGCGTGACGATGCGGCTGTCAATCGTTACATTTCTGTCAAAGCGGGATGGACAGGCGCTAAAGCCTCGAACAAGAACGGGCGGGACAGACAATGACATTGAACCTGATGATGAACGGACGCGAAGAGTTGAAGCCCCGGATCACGGTGTTTGGCGTCGGCGGTGCCGGTGGTAACGCCGTGAACAACATGATCGAGCAGCAGCTTGAGGGTGTGGAGTTCGTGGTTGCCAACACCGATGCGCAGGCTCTGGCGCAAAGCCGCGCCACCGCGAAAATCCAGATGGGTGTCAAGGTCACCGAAGGTCTGGGGGCCGGCGCGCGCCCCTCGGTCGGTGCTGCCGCTGCCGAAGAAACCATTGAAGAGATCGTCGACCATCTGGCGGGCGCCCACATGTGTTTCATCACCGCCGGGATGGGCGGCGGTACCGGCACCGGTGCTGCCCCGATCATCGCACAGGCGGCGCGTGAGCTGGGCGTGCTGACCGTGGGCGTGGTCACCAAACCGTTCCAGTTCGAGGGCAACAAACGGATGCGTCAGGCCGAAGAAGGCATTGAGGCGCTGCAAAAGGTGGTCGATACCCTGATCATCATCCCGAACCAGAACCTGTTCCGGCTGGCCAACGAACGCACCACCTTTACCGAAGCCTTCGCTCTGGCCGATGACGTGCTGTATCAGGGCGTCAAGGGCGTCACCGACCTGATGGTGCGCCCCGGTCTGATCAACCTCGACTTTGCCGATGTCCGCGCCGTGATGGACGAAATGGGCAAGGCGATGATGGGCACCGGCGAGGCCGAAGGCGATAACCGGGCGATTCAGGCGGCGGAAAAGGCGATTGCCAACCCGCTCTTGGACGAAATCAGCCTGCGCGGTGCCAAAGGCGTGCTGATCAACATCACCGGTGGCTATGATCTGACGCTGTTTGAACTGGATGAAGCTGCCAACCGCATCCGCGAAGAGGTTGACCCCGACGCCAATATCATCGTCGGCTCCACCCTGGATACCGAAATGGAAGGCCGGATGCGGGTCTCGGTGGTGGCGACCGGCATCGATGCCGCCCCCGCCGCCGAAATCGCCGTGCCACGCCGCCGCCTGTCAGAGCCGCTGAGCCATGGCGAAGCCCCCCGAGTCGCACAACCGGTTGCAGCACCGGCGCCGGTTGCCGCTGATCCGGTCAGGGCAACACCGGTGGTACTGCAGGAACAGCTGGCCCCCGACTATGACCCTGAACCGGAATATGAACCGCAGGAACGGGATTTCTTCGCCACCGGCGATGATGATCTGCCGCCGCCGATTTACCGCCCGCTGGCACCGCAGCCGTCGGTTGCGCGGCCGCCGCAATCGCTGGAGGAAGCCGCCAGCTTTGTGGCACCCCGCGCCCGCCCGGCTGGCACCCCGACGCCAGAGGCTTTGGCGCGGCTGCAACGCGCGGTGAACAAGGCGCCGATGACCACCCCGATGGCAGCTTCGGCCCAACCGGGTGCCCGCGTCCCGGCGGAAAAACCGCGCTTTGGCATCAACTCGCTGATCAACCGGATGACCGGCCATGCCGCCGACCCGGCAGACCGCACGCAGCCGCAGCTGCGCCAGCAGCCCCCGGTCACCTCGTATGACGATGAAACCGAGATGGACCCGGAAACCGAGCGCAACGAGATTCCGGCGTTTCTGCGCCGCCAAGCCAACTGACGCACCGTCACAATTTATCGGAACAGGCCAGCGAAAGCTGGCCTTTTCTTATGCAGTATCAGATGGTTACAAAGTTATCCCAAGCCTTTCGGCAGATTCCTGCCCATGCTGTCCGCCAATGTTTCACACCGTAGCAAAGATTGAGTTGTGGCAACGACACCAGATGGTTAGCTGCCCGGTAACAGGTTGGCTCCGTGGTCAGGCAGAGGTTGCCAGACCGAGGATGCCAGACCGAGGATGCCAGACAGAGGATGCCGTGCAGACAACACTGAAATCAGCCGTGACGTTCAAAGGTGTCGGCTTGCATACCGGTGCTGCGGTCAGCATGACGGTGCGACCGGCTTCGGCTGAACATGGCATCTGGTTCCTGCGCACCGATGTTCCGGCCCGGGTCGGCTATATTGCGGCGCGCTGGGATGCGGTGGTGCCGTCGCAGCTCTGTACCCAGGTGGCAAACCGCCATGGCACCTCGGTTTCCACCATTGAACATGTGATGGCGGCGCTGGCGGGATGCGGCATCCACAATGCGATGATCGAGATTGACGGGCCGGAAGTGCCGATCCTTGACGGCTCCGCTGCCCAGTATGTCGCAGCCTTTGTCCGCCGCGGGTTTCGCGAACTGGCGGCACCGGTACGGGCGTTCCGGGTGCTGAAACCGGTTGAAGTGCGGACCGGCGAGGCCTGGGCGCGGCTGGACCCGTCTGACATGCTGGAGATTGCCTTTGAAATCAACTTTGCCGATCAGGCGATTGGTCGCCAGTCCAAGGCGCTGAACATGTCGAACGGCGCCTTTGTCCGCGAACTGTGTGACAGCCGCACCTTTTGCCGCCAGCAGGATGTCTATCAGATGCGGCTGAACGGGTTGGCGCTGGGTGGCACCATGGACAATGCCGTGGTGGTGGATGGCAACCGGGTGCTGAGCCCCGGCGGCTTTCGCCACCCGGATGAGGCGGTGCGCCACAAGATGCTGGATGCCATGGGCGATCTGGCATTGGCGGGTGCGCCGATCCTGGGGCGCTATTCCGGCCACCGTGCCGGCCATGCCCTGACCAACCAGTTGCTCAGGGCGCTGTTTGCCGCGCCGGATGCGTTCCGTCTGGTCGATGTCGCTGATTCCACCGGGGGCAAATTGCCCGGCGTCGGTGTGACACAGGCTGATATCGCAGCCTTTGCCTGATCCTGCAAACACCGGGTCCTTCAGACACTGAAAGGCGTTTTGCGCCCCGGTTTTTTCTGTGCTAGGACAAGCGCAACAAGGGCGCAGCCGCTGGGCTGCACCGGCCACAGGCCCGGTTCTGGCCCCAACAGGATGCAAGCAAGGGTAAGCGCGCATGACGATCGGCAGGACAGGCGCGGCAATTGCCGCAGGTATGCTGCTGACAGCGGGACTGTCCGGCTGCAGTTCCAAACAGGAAGCGCCGCTGGAAAGCTTTAGCGCCGAACAGATTTTCCAGCGCGGCGAGCATGAGCTGGAAACCAGCCCCAAACCCACTGAAGCCGCGCGCTATTTCGGCGAAGTGGAGCGGCTGTATCCCTATTCCGAATGGGCAAAACGGGCGCTGATCATGCAGGCCTTTGCCTATCACAAGGCGCGCGATTACGAAAACAGCCGGGCCTCGGCGCAGCGGTTCATCGACTTTTACCCCGCCGATCAGGATGCCGCCTATGCCTCTTATCTGCTGGCGCTCAGCTACTATGACCAGATCGACGAGGTTGGCCGCGATCAGGGCCTGACCTATCAGGCGCTGCAGGCGCTGCGGGTGGTGATCGAACAATATCCCGACAGCGAATATGCAAGGTCGGCGGTGCTGAAGTTCGACCTTGCCTTTGACCAGCTGGCCGCCAAGGAAATGGAGATTGGCCGCTACTATCTGAAACGCGGCAATTATACCGCTGCGATCAACCGGTTCCGCGTGGTGGTCGAGCAGTTCCAGACCACAACCCACACCGCCGAGGCGCTGCACCGGCTGGTCGAAGCCTATCTGGCGCTGGGTCTGAATGACGAGGCGCAGACCGCAGGGGCGATCCTGGGCCATAACTTTCAGGGCAACCCGTTCTATCAGGACAGCTACCAGGTGCTGACCGGCAAAGGGCTGACCCCGGAGGCCAAAGGCGACAGCTGGCTGGCACAGGTCTACCGTCAGGTCATCAGGGGCCAGTGGCTGTAGTGGCGGGCCAAAGCACGGACCTGCCGGGAAAAGCCGATGCTGCGCACGCTTGAAATCCGCGATCTGCTGATCATCGACCGCTTGTCGATGGAGTTTCAGCCCGGGCTGAACGTGCTGACCGGCGAAACCGGGGCGGGCAAATCGATCCTGCTGGATGCGCTTGGCTTTGTGCTGGGCTGGCGCGGCCGCGCCGAACTGGTGCGCGCCGGTGCCAGCATCGGCGAAGTGACGGCGGTGTTTGATCTGGACCCCGGCCACGCGGCACAGGCGGTTCTGACCGACGCCGGGATAGAGGCTGACGGCGAACTGATCCTGCGCCGGTCGGTCAATGCCGAAGGCCGCAAACAGGCTTGGGTCAATGACCGCCGGGTATCCGCCGATGTGTTGCGCGCCCTGTCGGACCTGCTGGTGGAATTGCATGGCCAGCACAGCGACCGTGGCCTGCTGAACCCGCGCAATCACCGGATCCTGCTGGATGACTTCGCGGGGATTGGGGAGGCTTTGGCCAACTGTCGCCAGACCTGGCGGGCGCTGGTTGCTGCGCAAAAGGCGCTGGATACCGCCGAACAGCACCGCGCCACTGCCGAAGCCGATGAGGCTTTTCTGCGCCATGCCGTCAAGGAACTGGACAAACTGGCCCCCGAGCCGGGCGAGGAAGCCGCACTCGACAGCCAGCGCCGCCTGATGATCGCCGCCGAACGCATCCGCGCAGATGTCGCCAAAGCCGATGCCGCGCTTGGGGCTGGCGGTGCCGAAGGGCTGATGGCCGATGCCCTGCGCTGGCTGGAGGCGGTGGCCGACCGTGCCGAAGGGCGACTGGACGCTGCGCTGTCGGCGCTTGGCCGGGCCGTTGCCGAACTGGGTGAGGCGCAGCAGGGGGTCGGGGATGCGCTCCGGGCGCTGTCGTTCAACCCGTCGGCGCGCGAGGCATTGGAGGACCGGCTGTTCACCCTGCGCGGTCTGGCGCGCAAGCATGGCGTATTGGCCGATGATCTGGGGCAATTTGCCGATGACCTGCGCAGCCGCCTGACCCTGCTGGACGATGGCGGCCGGGCGCTGGAGGGGCTGGAGCGGGTGACCGCCGAGGCAAAAGCCGTTTATGGCAAGGCGGCAACCGCCCTGACCACCCGGCGCAAGGCAGCGGCGGGCCGGCTCGACAAGGCGATGGTCGCCGAACTGGCCCCATTGAAGATGGAACGCGCGGTGTTCGCCACCCAGGTCAGCCCCGGCGACGCCGGACCCGATGGCAGCGACAGTGTGGCCTTTGTCGCCGCCACCAATCCGGGGGCACCGGAAGGGCCGCTGGAAAAGATCGCCTCGGGCGGGGAATTGTCGCGGTTCCTGTTGGCGCTGAAAGTGTGCCTGACCAAAGGCAGCGACGGCCTGACCCTGATCTTTGACGAGATTGACCGGGGCGTCGGTGGTGCCACCGCCGATGCCGTCGGCCGCCGGTTGAAGGCGCTGGCCGACGGGGCGCAACTGCTGGTGGTGACCCATTCGCCGCAGGTCGCCGCCTTGGGCCAACACCATTGGCGGGTCGAAAAGCGGGTGGCAGCGGGGCAGACCCTGTCCACCGTCACCGCCCTGGTGCCAGAGGCGCGGGTAGATGAAATTGCCCGGATGGTCGCAGGCGACAGCATCACCGACGCCGCCCGTGCCGCCGCCAAGGCGCTGCTGGCGGGGTAGGGCGGGTGGGCCTTCGCGCACCGCATGACCGGCATATAAGGTGAACAAAGCCTGACGGTCGCGGGTCGGGATCAAGCAAGGGAAAATGATCAAGTGGTTAACGTTTCCGATACAACTTGAATGATATCCTAGCCTTGCCGTGAGCCATTGCGGCGTAAGGGGGTGATAATCCTGGATGAAAATCGCTATCGAAAGTGGATGGCACTGACCGCAGCCGGAACGCTGCTGATCGCCGCCATCCGCCTTTGGATCGGGGGGTAACCTCGTGAAAAAGAAACCCGGCGGAGGTAGCACTCCGCCGGGTCCGTTTCAAGCGGGTTGCCTGAACTTTTCGCTATCGAATACCATTGATGATGGCGATTTCTTACCAAATTGTAAAGACCGAACTGGCGGGAATGCGGTCCGATCAAATAAATCATTTGCGATCATCTGGACCGACACCATTGCCGTTGCGAAATTGCCCAGTGCCACATTCACATCCCGGCGCACTGCTCAAACCGCCGCCGTCGCCGCCTGCAGCCAGTCCGCCGCAGCGGCAGAAACCCGGCCCGCCAGCCGCTGGCGCACCCCGGCGTGATAGGCGTTCAGCCAGTCCCGCTCCCCAACCGACAGCATCGCCGCATCGACCAGCCGCCGGTCGATCGGGACCCAGGTCAGGGTTTCAAACGACAGCATGGCGCGGGCATCACCCCCTGGCAGGTCAGGGGCCTGTTGCACCACCACCAGATTTTCGATCCGGATGCCAAAGGCGCCGTCGCGGTAATAGCCCGGTTCGTTCGACAGGATCATCCCCGGTTCCAGCGCCACATCCGACAGCCGCGACAGCCGTTGCGGCCCTTCATGCACCGACAAAAAGGCCCCGACCCCGTGGCCGGTGCCATGGTCATAATCCAGCCCCGCCAGCCACAGGGGATAGCGGGCAAAGCCATCGAGATCACGCCCTGCCAACCCCTTGGGCCAGCGCACCCGGGAAATCGCGATCATTCCTTGCAGCACCCGGGTAAAGCAGGCGCGCTCCTCGGCTCCGGCGGGGCCGATGGCGATGGTGCGGGTGATGTCGGTGGTGCCGTCACTGTACTGGCCACCACTATCGACCAGCAACAGGTCACCGGGCAGAACGGCGCGGTTGGTGGCATCGGTCACCCGGTAATGCACGATGGCCCCATTGGGGCCAGCGCCGGAGATCGTGTCAAAGCTGATGTCGCGCAGGTCGTCTTGGGCGTGGCGAAAGCCTTCCAGCGCGGCGGCCACGGCGATTTCGGTCAGGGTGCCGCCGGGGGCTTCACGGTCCAGCCAGCACAGAAACTCCACCATCGCTGCGCCGTCGCGCAGATGCGCGGCACGGGAGCCCGCCAGTTCGCCCGCATTCTTGCGCGCCTTGGGCAGGATGCAGGGGTCTTCACCCCATGCCACGTCGATGCCCTGCGCCGTCAGGCTTTGGCTGATCGCCAGTGGAGCTGTGGCGCGGTCCACCCGGACCGCGCCTTGCAGACCCTGCAAGGCTTCGGTGAAGGAGGCAGGGGAATGCAGGCTGACCCCTTGTCCCAGATGGGAAATCAGCACCGGATCGACCTTGGCCGGGTCCAGAAACAGATCCACGGCCCCGCTGTCGTGCAGCAGCGCAAAGCCATGCACCACCGGGTTGCGCGCCACATCCTGCCCCCGGATGTTCAACAGCCAGCACAGACTGTCGGGCAGGGTGATCACCGCCACCCTTTGTCCGGCATCGCGCAACCCCTGTGCCAGCCGGTCGCGCTTGAGCTGTGCACTTTCTCCTGCCAGATCAAGTGGATGCGGTGTCACCCGGCCCTGAGGCGGCTCAGGTTGATCCGGCCAGATCGCATCGACCAGATTGGCGCAAGGTTGCAGGGTGATACCGGACCCCTCCAGCAGCTTTTCCACCTGGTCAATCGCATCACGGGTGTGCAGCCAGGGGTCAAACCCCACCACGCCGCCACCCGGCAGCTGTTGTTTGAGCCAGTCACCCGGTTTGGTGTCGGGCCAAGGGACAGGGGTGAAATGGTCCAGGGCCACCTGAGACCGCACCTGCAACCGGTAGCGCCCGTCGATGAAAACCCCCGCCACCTCGGGTAACACGATGCAGAACCCGGCGGACCCGGTAAAGCCAGTCAGCCATTCCAGCCGCGCATCGCGGGGGGCGACATATTCACCCTGATGCACATCGGCGCGCGGCACCCAGAAACCCGTCAACCCTGCCGCGGCAATGGCTTCGCGCAGGGCAGCCAGCCGGGGCGGCCCCTGTTCGGGTGACGAGGTGGCGGTGAAGGATTGGAACATGGCTTGGCCCTCCAGTGCAGATCGAAAAGGGTCAGCGCCGCGCCAGCCGCCGCCCCAGCACCCGTTGCCGCGACCGCTGGTTGGTGTCGAACAGCGCTGCCAGTTGTTCGGTCATTGCACCCGCCAGTTGTTCGACATCGGTGATGGTCACCGCGCGTTCGTAGTAGCGGGTGACATCATGGCCGATGCCGATCGCCAGCAGTTCCACGATCCGGCGGCGCTCGACCATGGCGATCACGTCGCGCAGGTGTTTTTCCAGATAATTGGCGGGGTTGACCGACAGGGTGCTGTCATCCACCGGGGCACCATCGGAAATCACCATCAGGATCTTGCGCGCCTCGGGCCGCGCCACCATGCGGCGGTGGGCCCATTCCAGCGCTTCACCGTCGATGTTTTCCTTCAGCAGCCCTTCCTTCATCATCAGGCCCAGGTTATCCCGCACCCGGCGCCACGGCGCATCGGCCCCCTTGTAGATGATGTGGCGCAGATCGTTCAGGCGGCCGGGTTGGCCGGGGCGGCCGGCGGCCAGCCAGCGTTCGCGGGCCTGGCCGCCTTTCCAGGCGCGGGTGGTAAAGCCCAATATCTCCACCTTGACCTGACAGCGTTCCAGCGTGCGGGCCAGCACATCGGCGCAAATGGCCGCGATAGAGATCGGGCGGCCCCGCATCGAGCCGGAGTTGTCGATCAGAAGCGTTACCACGGTATCGCGAAACTCGGTGTCTTTTTCGGCCTTGAAGCTCAGCGGCGTCGTCGGGTTGGCCACCACCCGCGCCAGCCGCCCGGCATCCAGCATCCCCTCTTCCAGATCAAACTCCCAAGACCGGTTCTGCTGCGCCTGCAACCGGCGTTGCAGCTTGTTGGCCAGCCGCGACACAGCACCTTTCAGCGGTTCAAGCTGCTGGTCCAGATAGGCGCGCAGCCGTTCCAGTTCGGCCGGGTCTGCCAGATCCTGCGCCAGAATTTCCTCATCGAAATCCTTGGCATAGACCAGATAGTTCGGATCGGCGTCGGAATGCGGGGCAGGCGGTGGCGGCTCCAGCGGGGCTTCGCCTTCGGGCAGTTCCGCCTCTTCGCCCATTTCGGTATCGGCCAGATCGTCCATGCTGACCTGTGCCTGCGACGCGTCCTGTTCATCCTGACTTTGTTCGGGCTTGGCGTCAGCCTCTTCGCTGTCGCCGTCGTCATCGTCCTGGCTGTCGGGATTGTCTTCGGTGTCGTCGGTTTCTTCGGTTTCGCCGTCTTCGTCGGACTGGTCCGGGTCGTCGCCCAACTGGTCGGCATAGCCCAGATCGGCAATCACCTTGCGCGCCAGCCGGGCAAAGGCGGATTGATCCTCCAGCACATGATCGAGGTCCGACAGGGTGCCGGATGCCTGTTCCTCGATGAAACCGCGCCAGAGGTCCATGACATTGGCGGCAGATTTCGGCAACGGGCGGCCGGTGGCCAGATGGCGCACCAGATAGCCGGCGGCGGTTGACAGCGGCGCATCGGCGGCCTGGGTGATCTGGCCATAGCCCTTGCGGTCGGCCTCGGAGGCAATCCTGGCGTCGATATTGCCGGCGGTGCCGGGCATGGTGCGGGCCCCCACCGCTTCGCACCGCGCGGTTTCCATCGCCTCGTACAACTCCTTGGCCATCTGGCCGGTGGGTTGATAACGGCTGTGGGTCGCCACATTGTGATAGCGCAGGCGCAGGGCAAAGGCATCGGCGGTGCCGCGCGCCAGCAACACCTCGTCGCGGGTCATCCGTCGGCTGACCTGCGGCAGCCGCACCCCGTCCTTGGTCATGCCGGGGGGATCGACGGAATAGGTCACCGTCAATTCCGGGTCATGCGCCATGGTCTTGGTTGCCTCGGCCAGGGCTTTCTTGAACGGATCGGCGGGGTTGTCGGATGGCTTGATCATGGGTCAGATAAATCACCGGCGACCGGCAAGGACAAGGGCCTGCCGGTTCGCCGTGCGCGGCTATTGGACAGGCTCCATCGTCAGGTCTGCGCCCTGCCGCCGGTCATAGCTTTCCCGGGCTTTGGTGATCTGGCCAACATGCCGTTCGGCCCAGCCTGCAAGGGCGCACACCGGGATCAGGAAATCCGCACCAAGCGGGGTCAGCGCATAATCGACCTTGGGCGGTGACGCCGGGGTGACGGTGCGCCGCACAAAGCCGTCACGTTCCAGATGGCGCAGGGTCTGGGCCAGCATCTTCTGGCTTATGTCCCCGATTTCACGCCGCAATTCGTTGAACCGCATCGGTTGGCGACCCAAGGCGCGCACCACCAGAATGGTCCATTTGTCGCCAACCCGCGACAACAGGTCACTGATGGTGGAACAGCAAGCGGTATCAGCAACGAGACGAGGTTTCATAAAGGTGCCTACTTGTGGAATGCGTCAAAGTCGATGATGCCCATGCAGTAACTTTTCCATACCAGAAGAACAATGGAGACTTCACCATGGCTGACAAGAAACCCCACATCGCGCTGATCATCGGCTCGACCCGCCCGACCCGCTTTGCCGATGTTCCGGCAGCGTGGATGCTGGCACAGGCCCAGGCCCGCACCGACATGACGGTGGAACTGGTTGATCTGCGCGATTTCCCAATGCCGTTCTTTGCCGAAATGGCGTCAAACGCCTGGGTGCCGACGCAAGATGCCACTGCCGTGACGTGGCAGAAGAAAGTGGCGGAGTTTGACGGCTACATCTTCGTTCTGGCCGAATACAACCGATCCGTCACCGCTGTGCTGAAAAACGCGCTGGATCAGGCCTATGTCGAATGGACGCACAAGCCGTTTGGTGCAATCTCCTATGGCTCGATGGGCGGTGCCAATGCGCTGGGTCATCTGCAGAACATCGGTGTGGAACTGCAAATGGTGCCGGTGCGCAACAACGTGCGGATCGGCGGGTCCGACTTTTTCAAGGTGCATCCCGGCATGGGCGGATCAGGCAAACTGGCTGACATCGAAGCCGTGATTGCCCCGTCGGCCAAGGCGCTGCTGGATGATATCGTCTGGTGGGGCAATGCCACCATGGCGGCGCGCGGCTGAGGATATCGACTGGTGTGACTTGAAAGGGGCGGTGCATCCGCCCCTTTTTCACACGCCGCCCCCCTGCAGGATCAGGGCGCGGCACTCCTTCACCAACGCCATCGCCCGCCGCAGCGATCATGCCGCGATCTCTGCATCCTGACCGAACGACGCGCGGTTCAACAGCCCCGCCGCCGCCGCTTTGGCTTCCAGCCGCCAGGCCATGGCCTGTTGCGCCTGCTCCTCGGCCAATGCCGCCTCCATCAGTTACAGCATGTCTGCGCGCAGCGTTGCCGTTTCATCCGACCCCGGATCGCTCAACAGCCACTGATGTTCGACCATGGCGGACAATCGCCCGGTGCAGGTGGCAAACAGGTACAGCGGGTCTGACGGGTTGGTTTGGGCGCTGGCGACCAGCGCCTGACACAAGAGGATCAGGCTAAGGGTCAGACTGAACAGGTGTTTTTGCAAACCGCCCATGAATGCAGCATTGCGCTACAATAGTGGCCAATGAATGAAGCAGTTGGAAAACGTTGGGCCAGTGGCTCAAACGTCGAACCCGCTCCGGCCCGATGACGCCGGTCGGGCCAGTATGCAATGGTCTGGTCAAGGCTCACCGTCGAAATGGCTTGCCGTATCCATCGCCTGATGCGGAACGCCGATGATCGCAATTCCGTTTGGAATGACAAGGTAGAACACCATGTGCCGCCCCTCGGGAAACGAGCGGTAGCCATTGCCCACCTCACCGCGCTCTCGACCCCGGATTGGGTTTTCAGCCAGCCAATTGAACCGGACACCGAGCGCGCGAAGATAGTTTTCCATCCGCGCCTCGCCCCAATTGCGCAGGGTCCAGAATGCAATCGCATCCAGGTCCTTCAGCGCCCGTGGTGTGACGTGTACTTTGGTCAAGCGCCAAGCTTGGCACGTTCGATGACATGTTCCATGTCAAATCCAACAGCGAATTCCAGCCGTTCCGCCTGCGCCGCCCCCGCGTGCAGATGCGCCTGCAACGCCACCATCCGTCTGTTCTTATCCTCCAACTCCCGCAACCCCGCCCGCATTACTTCACTGGCCGAGGCATAACGGCCGGAACGGACTTCGGCGGCGATGAAGTCATCCCAATGCGGGGAGAGGGTAAGGGAGGTAGAGGCCATGACAGTATTCCTCAGTGGGGTATTCAAAATGAATATAGCCCAACAGCGGCGTGAGTCAACGAAAGGTTGGATCAAACCCATTGCATGGATCGTGGGTTTCACCCACCCTAATCACACTAAACCAATCGGTTCCATTTTGGCCTTAGAAGCAAAATCAGCTTCTTTTCAAGCCCTTCGGCGATAGTTGCTGTTTCGGTCACGTGCCAAGCCATATTAACATTCGCGCATATGTGAGCCGTTCGAGCAACTTTATCCGGGATTGTAGCTAAAAACTCGCGATGCGTAGTATGCCCATCATCACCACCAACATAATTTCTTTTCCGGTTGCGAAGGCCTTTTTTGCCTCGTGCTACACCGACATAAACACGTTCACCTTTGAAAAAGAGAGCGTAAACTCCAGGAGAATAAGGCGGCTTAGTGACGCCAAGAGGCTCTGCGCGTTCAAGAACAAGGCATTCATCAACGATTTGCCTTAACAGGCTCAGTTCCATTCTAAACTACTTCATCGCCATGCTGGCGGCGCTTTCCGGCAGTTCCTCGTCAAAACAGCGCTGATAGAACTCTGCCACGGTCTGGCGCTCCAACTCGTCGCATTTGTTCAAAAAGGTCAGGCGGAAGGCATAGCCCAGATTGCGCAATATTTCGGCGTTTTGCGCCCAGGCGATCACGGTGCGCGGGCTCATCACGGTGGACAGATCACCGGCCATGAAGGCGGTGCGGGTCATGTCTGCCACGGTCACCATCTGGCTGATCTGCTTGCGGCCCTTGTCGGTGTTGTAATGCGGCGCTTTTGACAGCACGATGGCGACCTCGGCATCGTGGCTCAGATAATTCAGGGTGGCGACCATCGACCAGCGGTCCATCTGGCCCTGATTGATCTGCTGGGTGCCGTGATAGAGGCCAGTGGTATCGCCCAGACCGACGGTATTGGCGGTGGCAAACAGCCGGAACGACGGATGCGGTGTCAGCACCACATTCTGGTCCAGCAGCGTCAGTTTGCCGTCGGTTTCCAGCACGCGCTGGATGACAAACATCACATCGGCGCGGCCGGCATCATATTCATCGAACACGATGGCGCAGGGGTTGCGCAGCGCCCAGGGCAGGATCCCCTCCTGAAACGCCGTCACCTGCTTGCCATCGACCAGCTTGATCGCATCCTTGCCGATCAAATCGATCCGGGAGATATGCGAGTCGAGGTTGACCCGGACACAGGGCCAGTTCAGCCGCGCCGCCACCTGTTCGATATGGGTGGATTTGCCGGTGCCGTGATAGCCCTGGATCATCACCCGGCGGTTATAGGCAAAACCTGCCAGAATTGCCAGGGTGGTGTCGGGGTCGAACTTGTAGGTCGGATCAATGTCGGGCACCCGGTCGGCGCGCTCGGCAAAGCCTTTGATCTTCATGTCGGTATCAACACCGAACACATCGCGGGGAGAAATTTCCTCGGTTGGTCTTGCACCTTGATCCATCGTTCCGTCCGCCATGTCTGACTTTCTGCGGCGCGCCTGCGCCAGATTCAGGCACGGTTTGGAACATATCGCGGGGCGGTGCAAGGGGAGGGCTGCCGTCCTGGCGATTCAACGGCACTTCGCCAGGCACGTCAGGTCGGTCACTCGCGGAAATTCCGGCTTTCCTTGATCTGGTCCCAGGCCCAGACCACCTCCTGCAACCGGTCCTCATCGGCGCGGTCCCCACCGTTCATGTCCGGATGCAGATCCTTGACCATGCTTTTGTATTGCTTGCGAATCTCGGGCTTGGTCCAGTGGTCCTTGGCATCCAGAATATCCAATGCACGCCGTTCGGTCGGCGGCAGTTTGCGGGTGCGGCCGATGCCTTTGCCGTGGTTCTGGGTGGCATTGCCGCCCAATATCTCGGCCGGGTCTTCGACCCCCAGCCGCTGCCAGGCCCGTGCCTCTTCGGATCTTTGGCCAAACGGCTTGGTTTCGCGGCCCCAGACCCGGTCACTGTCGATCAGTTTGGCATAGTCTTCTTCGGTCTGGCCGTGGAAAAAATTCCATTTCAGGTTGTACTCGCGGACATGATCCTTGCAGAACCAGAAATACTGATCCAGCAGATCGGGCGATTTCGGCGCGCGGTACTGCCCGGCCTCGGCGCAGCCCGGATGATCGCAGCCCCGCGTCGAGGTATCGACAGCGCCCGACATCCCGCGCTTGCCCTTGGTGCGGCGCTTCTTGTCCGCAGACACGCGGATATCGAATTCAAACGGCGGACGGCTTGTCATCTGGCGCACCTTTCGACAGGGTCTTGCGACGCTTGTCTTTGCGAGTCGGAGGCAAGAGTTTAGGGTTTTTTCCGGCAGGCGACAGGGGTTGACACGTTAAAATGCAGATTGCCGACGAGATTCATGCGGTGTTGACCAGCGCCTTTCAGCCGACCCGGTTGCAAGTGACGGATGAAAGCGAAAAACACCGGGGCCATGCCGGGTACCGCGAGGGCGGCGAAAGCCACTTTCAGGTCGATATGGCGGCGCAGGCCTTTGGCCCGATGTCACGCCTGGAGCGGCACCGGGCGGTGCATGCCGCATTGGGGCCGATCGTGGCGCGCATCCACGCGCTGGGGCTGACCATTTCGGGCTAGGGTCGCGGGCTTGCGGCGTGCCGGGTCTTTACGAGGTGACGCCATGAGTGGCCGGACCAACCGCCGGCACCGTATCCGGCACCGGTTGCACCAGCGAAATCCGCGGCGCTTCGCCCTCCGGGGCATCGGCGGTCAGTTTGCGCGACAGCGGGCGGGCGGCCAGATTGGCATAGTCTGCTAACCCCCGCTCGACCGGGCGGACGGCTGCCGGGCGGGAAAATACCGGAATGGGGGCTGGGGCCGCAGCGACCGGGGTAGCCACCTCGGCAGTTACAACAACGCGGCGAAACACCAGCATATGCTGAAATACCGTGGTACGCCCGGTCAGGCCGACGCGCTCTTCACAAGGCAGGGTGTCGGCGCGCAGATAGTCCCAGCCATCGCGGCCAAGATCGTTCATCAATTGGGTCAAGGCATGGGCAAAGCGGTCCTGCGTCGTCTTGGTGCCTTTGACCTTTTCAGCCCGCTTCGGGGCCGGAACGACCCGATACTCATACGTCTGCATGCAATCCTCCCCACACCACGACATCAGGTTAGCGGGATTCGGGGGGGCAGGGGAAGGGGGTTGCGCCATCCGTGCGCCCGATTTCACAATGGCTGGCCCGACCGGAAACTTGGCCGGGCCAAAGGACGCGTTCCGTTCGATCAGGCCGGGACAGTCTGGCCTTTCGGCAAATAGTTGATGGTCCCGGCAATGTCGGTATCGTCGATTACGGTGAAACGGCTGATACTGCCAGCCTGGCGGGCTTTGCCATAGGGGGCATATTCCGGATCGGTGGCAAAACTGTCCAGTGCCGCCTGTGATGGGAACTGCAAGATGGCGATCAGTGTGCTGTCGCTTTCGGGGCCCTCAACCGTTTTGATATTGCCACTGCGAGACAGGTACTTGCCGCCATGCCGTGCGACCAGTTTGTGGACATTGCCGGCATAGCCCGGCACCCAGTCGCCGTTGGTGATCTTGATATCGGCAATCAGAAAAACGCTCATGATGTCCTTGGTCCTCTATATCGGTGGGGGACGACACAATGTCGGCTCAGCCACCGAACCAATCCTTGCGCACAGCAGCTTGTCGGCTCCAGTCTGCCAAATGGACTACCCAGTACAGTTTCAAGACTAGTCTGAGGGCTTTAGACTGATAGTCTGTTCCGACATGGAGCGGAGGCCAGACATGTCCCAACCCGGTTACAAGCAATTCTGTCCCCTCGCCATGGCGGCGGAGGTTCTTTGCACCCGCTGGACCATGGTGTTGATGCGTGAATTGATCGCGGGAACCACCCGGTTCAACGATTTGCGGCGCGGAGTGCCGAAAATGTCGCCCACCCTGCTGTCACAGCGGCTGAAAGAGCTTGAACTGATTGGAATAGTTGAGCGGCGGTCGATGCCGTCAGAACGTGGCGTATTCGAGTATCATCTGACACAAGCCGGACGTGACATTCGCCCGGTGGTCGAAGCGATGGGGTTTTGGGGACAAAAGTGGGTTGAAAGCAGCCTGTCGCTGAAAAACCTCGATCCATCCCTGCTGATGTGGGACATGCGGCGCAATCTGAACCCGCAGCCGCTGCCGAAACGGCGCACTGTGGTACAGTTTCTGTACCCCGAACTTCCCTTGTCGAAAAGCCATTGGTGGCTGGTGATCGAGGCTGTGGGCGATGTCGATCTCTGCTGGTCAGACCCGGGATTCGAGGTTGATTTGTTCGTGACAACGGATCTGCGAACGATGACGGCGATCTGGATGGGGGTGACGACGGTGGCACGCGAACAGGCGCGGATCGAGTTTTCCGGATCACGGTCACTGGCGGCAACAATGCAAATCTGGTTGGGCCTCAGCCCGTTTGCGGTTCAGGAAAAGCTGGTGTCGTAAAGGGTTTTCCCCGGCGCAGGTTCGTGGATGGAGGAATGGCGGGGTAAAACCCCGCCCTACGGGCCAATCTTTCTCGCCACAATTTCATTCACGGCCGCCGGGTTGGCCTTGCCGCCGGTGGCCTTGATGACCTGCCCGACGAACCAACCGGCCAGTTTCGGATTGGCCCGCGCCTTTTGCACCTGATCGGGGTTGGCGGCGATGATGGCATCGACCGCCGCCTCAATCGCACCGGTATCGGTCACCTGTTGCATGCCGCGCGCCGCCGCCACTTCGGCAGGGTCGCCGCCTTCGGTCCAGATGATCTCGAACAGGTCCTTGGCCATCTTGCCAGAGATTTCGGCGCGCGCCAACAGGTCCAGCACACCGCCAAGCTGGGCTGCACTGACCGGGCTGTCGGGCACCGACAGGCCCTGTTTGTTCAAGCGGCCAAACAGCTCGTTGATCACCCAGTTGGCGGCAATCTTGCCATCCCGGCCCTGCGCCACCGCCTCGAAAAACGCGGCGTCGCCCGCCTCTGCCGTCAGCACCGAGGCGTCATAGTCCGTCATGCCATAGTCCGCCACGAACCGCGCCTTTTTCGCATCGGGCAGTTCGGGCAGGCTGGCGCGGATCTCATCGACCCAGGCCTGTTCAATTTCCAGCGGCAACAGGTCGGGGCAAGGGAAATAGCGGTAATCCTGCGCCTCTTCCTTGGACCGCATGCTGCGGGTTTCGCCCTTGTCGGGGTCGTACAGCCGGGTTTCCTGCACGATGCTGCCGCCATCTTCCAGAATCGCAATCTGGCGGCGCGCCTCAAAGTCAATCGCCTGGGTCATGAACCGCATCGAGTTCATGTTCTTGATTTCACAGCGGGTTCCCAGATGCGCAAAATCCTGGGTTTCCCAGTATTTCTCATACTGCCCCGGGCGGCAGACCGATACATTGACATCGGCGCGCAGGTTGCCGTTTTGCATGTTGCCGTCGCAGGTACCCAGATAGCGCAGGATCTGGCGGATCTTGGTGACATAGGCGGCGGCTTCTTCGGGGCCACGCAGGTCGGGGCGGCTGACAATCTCCATCAGCGCGACCCCGGTGCGGTTCAGATCGACGAACGACATCGTGGGATCCATGTCGTGGATCGACTTGCCCGCGTCCTGTTCCAGATGGATGCGTTCGATCCGCACCCGCCGGGCAATACCCGGTGCCATATCGACGATGACTTCGCCTTCACCGACGATCGGGTGGTACAGCTGGCTGATCTGATAGCCTTGCGGCAGATCGGGGTAGAAATAGTTCTTGCGGTCAAAGGCCGAGTTCAGGTGAATCTCGGCCTTCAGCCCCAGCCCGGTCCGTACCGCCTGTGCCACGCAAAACTCGTTGATCACCGGCAGCATCCCCGGCATCGCCGCATCGACAAACGCCACGTTGGCATTGGGTTCCGCCCCGAATTGCGTCGACGCGCCGGAAAACAGCTTGGCGTTGGAGGCGACCTGGGCATGCACTTCCATGCCGATCACCAGCTCCCAATCCGACTTTGCCCCGGAAATCACCTTTGGCTTCGGCGGTTCATAGGTCAGGTCCAGCATGGCGCAATCCTTTGGCTTTTGCCGGGTTTTAGGCGGGATAGGGGGGTGCTGCAAGCGTGGTTTCAGCGGCGGCTGCCGGGCCAAAGTCGCGGAAAACCGCCGACTGCCGGGGGCACAGGTTGCATTGGCGCACCGAATCCGGCGAAAACGCTCGGGTTGTTCAAGGATGCTGCCATGAAATTCCCGCTATTCGCCACCGCTGCCCTGATGATCGGGCTGACCGCCTGTGCCCCGCTGCCCGAAATGAGCAGTTCCATGGGGTTCTCCGGCGCCTTGCCTGCCACCCGTTGGGACCACCGGCCCGAAGCCGATATCTGGACCCGGTCGATGCTCGACGCACTGAAAACCGACGGTGCAGTGCTGCTGTCGTCGATCCCGCAGGACATCGGGGTGTATTGCCCGGGGTATGAAGCGGCCTCTCCCGATGACCGTGCGGCCTTCTGGGTCGGCATGTTCTCGGCCATTGCCAAATACGAAAGCACCTGGAACCCGACAGCCAAAGGCGGCGGTGGCCGCTATCTGGGGCTGTTGCAGATTTCACCGGCAACGGCGCGCCATGTCGGCTGTGATTCCAAGGGGTTGCTGGATGGTGCCACCAATCTGGATTGTGCCGTTCGCATCGCCGCCAACCGCGTGCCGAGCAACGCGATTGCCGGGCTGACGACTGACTGGGGCCCGATGCACGACCGGTCCAAACGCGCCGAAGTGGCGGCCTGGACCTCGGCGCAGGCCTATTGCCAGCCGGAACAGTGATCCGGCCGGGTTAACGCCCGCCAGACACATCCAGCGTTGTGCCGGTGACATAACTCGCGGCGTCAGAGGCCAGCCACAGGATCGCCTGTGCCACCTCGTCGGCAGACCCCGCGCGCTGCATCGGCACGGTGGCGGCCAGCCGTGCGACCCGGTCCGGATCACCGCTGCGGCCATGCAGCGGGGTTTCGATCAACCCGGGGCGGACACCAACCACCCGAATCCCTTCCAGCGCATTTTCATCGGCCAGACCCTTGGTCAGCGTATCCAGCGCGCCTTTCGATGCGGCGTAATCGACATAGGTGCCACCGCCGCCCAGAACCGACGCACGCGATGACACATTGACGATCACCCCGCCTTTGCCGCCATGGCGTCGGGCCATGCGTTTCACTGCCTGTGCCGCCACCAACAAGGCTCCGATGGTGTTGACGCGAAACATCCGGGTGATCCGCTCCAGCGACATTTCTTCCAGCCGGGCGGCGCGGTCGACCATACCGGCATTGTTGACCAACAGGTCAATCCGGCCAAAGTTGGCATCCAGCATCGCATAGAGGTGGTTGATATTCTCCGGCAGGCCGCAGTCGGTGCGGATCACGATGACCTTGGCCCCCGAAGCCCGCGCTGCCTCGGCGACCTGTTCCGCGCCTTGCTGATCGGAATGCCAGGTCAGAACCAGATCGAACCCGGTCTGTGCCAAAGCCCGCGCCGTGGCGCCCCCAATACCGCCGCTGGAACCCGTTACCAGTGCAACCTTTCTCATCCCAGCATCCTTGCCACCATTTCCGCCAGATCGCGGCTGAGCCCCGGCGTGGTTGCAATGCGCGACAATTCTGCGCGGATCAAGCCCTGTCGCGCCGGATCATAGCGGCGCAGGGTCTCAAAAGCTGTGGACAACCGGGCCGCGGTTTGCGGGTTGACCGGATCGAGCCGGATCAGCCAGTCCGCCAACACCCGATAGCCGGCACCCGAGGGATGATGGAACCCCGCCGCATTGCCAGACAGCGCCCCGATCACCGAGCGGAACCGGTTCGGGTTTTTCCAATCGAAATCGGGGTGTTGTGTGAGTTTTTCGGTCAGACCGGCGGTTTGACCGGGGGCCGACAGCGAGATTTGCAGGGCAAACCACTTGTCGGTCACCAGCCGGTCGCCCGACCATTGCCGGTAAAAGGCCGCCAGTTCGGGCTGCCCGGCACCGATATCCAGCAGTGTCGCCAAGGCACCCAACTGTTCGGTCATGTTGTCGGCCCCGGCATACTGCCCTGCGGCAGAGGCACCGCGATCCAGCCGTGCCAGCAGCCCCAGACAGGCCAGCCGCAAAGCCCGCCGCCCGGCCGCCCGCGCATCCGGGCTATAGGGTCCCGGTTCCGCCATGGCGTCATAGAGTGCGGGCAGCGACGGCGACAGGTGCTGCGCCAGTGCCGTCAGCAGGTCCTGTCTGGCGTGAAAGATCGCTGTCGGGTCCGGCGTCTGGCCGCCCTCAAACAGCATCTGCGCCATGTCATCCTCGGACGGCAGCCGCAGGGCGAGGGCACGGAACGCCGGCTCAAGGCTGTCATCGCGCAGCACCTGTTCCAGTGCGGTCAGAAAGGCCGGGGCCGGGGCCGCGCCGTCGGTGACCATGCGGGCCAGCACATCCCTGGCCAAAGACCGCCCGGCCTCCCACTTGTTGAACGGGTCGGTGTCATGGGTCAGCAGAAACGCCCGTTCCTCGGGCGTGGTGGCGCGTTCCAGAATGACCGGTGCCGAAAAGCCGCGCAGCAGCGACGGGACCGGGCGGCTGGCCAGACCGGGAAAGCTGAAACTTTGGCTTGTCCCGGTCATTTCCAGCACCTGGGTCGGCACCACTTCATCGCCATTGGGGTTCAACAGGCCAACGGCAATCGGGATCACCTGCGGCTGCTTGTCCGCCTGATCGGATGTGGGTGGGGTTTTCTGGGTGAAATGAAGGGTATAGGTGCCGTTGTCAAAGTCATCGGTGACCGTCAGACGCGGGGTGCCCGCCTGGGTGTACCAGCGTTTGAACTGGGTCAGATCGCGGCCGGTGGCATCCTGAAACACCGCCAGCCAGTCTTCGATGGTGGCGGCGTCGCCGTCGTGGCGGCTGAAATACAGATCAAGCGCGGCTGCATAGCCCTGATCGCCAACCAAACGTTTCAACATCCCGATCACCTCGGCGCCCTTTTCATAGACTGTCGCGGTGTAAAAGTTGTTGATTTCAGCGTAGGTTGCGGGGCGAACCGGATGTGACAGCGGGCCGTCATCCTCGCGGAACTGCCGGGCGCGCAGGGTCAGCACATCGTCGATCCGCTTGACGGCGTGGCTGCGCATGTCGCCGGTGAACTGCTGATCGCGGAACACCGTCAGCCCCTCTTTCAGGCACAGTTGGAACCAGTCGCGGCAGGTGATGCGGTTGCCGGTCCAGTTGTGGAAATACTCATGGGCGATGATGCCCTCGATCCGCTCATAATCGAGGTCGGTGGCGGTCTCGGGCGAGGCCAGAACGTAGCGGGAGTTGAAAATGTTCAACCCTTTGTTCTCCATCGCCCCCATATTGAAGTCATCGACTGCAACAATGTTGAAAATGTCCAAGTCGTATTCGCGCCCATAGACCCGTTCATCCCACTGCATCGACCGGATCAGCGCCGCCATCGCATAGGCGCATTTGCCCTCGTCGCCAGGACGCACCCAGATGTTCAGTGTGACCGGGCGGCCCGACAGCGTGGTAAAGCGGCTGGAATGGGCAACCAGATCGCCTGCAACCAGCGCGAACAGATAGGACGGTTTCGGCCAGGGGTCATGCCATTCGGCCCAACCCGGCCCTTGCGCCACCGGGTTGCCGTTGGACAAGAGCACCGGAAGATCGCTTTCGATCCGCACCTCAAACGGCGCCATCACATCGGGGCGGTCGGGGTAAAAGGTGATCTTGCGAAAGCCCTCGGCCTCGCACTGGGTGCAATACATCCCGCGCGACATGTACAGCCCTTCCAGCGCGGTATTGGCCGCCGGATCAATCTCGACCTCGGCCTCCCACAGGAACGGCCCGGTTTTCAGCGCCGCCGCAGCGACCCGCAGACCGGTGGCGCCGGGTTGCAACCCGGTCAGCGGCACCCCGTCGATCGCCGCCGAAATCAGCCGCAATCCTTCGCCATCCAGCCACAGATCATGGCTGCCGCTGCGCGCCGGATTGGGGGCAAACCGGATGCGCGCCAGCACCCGGGTGGTTGTGGGCTGCAACCGGAAGGTCAGCGACACCTGTTCCACCAGCCAGGGCGGGGCAACATAGTCGGACAGGTTGATCTGGGTCGGGGCGATGGCCATGGCATTCTCCACTTTGGCATCAACTTAGCGGCAGGCCGGGCGGGCGCAAGGGCGGGCGCAAGGGCGGCGCGCACCGGGGGCGCGCACCGGGGGCGCACTGCAGAAAAGCGGATTTCAAGACCGGCGATCCGGCGCTGTTGCCAGCCAGAAGGTCCGGCATCCGGTTGTCTGTGCCGCCAAAGCGACTTACGCTGCCACCCGGATGACCGGAAGGAAGAGCGCCCTATGCAACGGATTCGCAAGGCTGGGTTGAGCGTCGATGCCACACTGGCCGATTTCATCGACCAGCGGGCCCTGCCGGGAACCGGTGTGGACCCTGACGCCTTCTGGCAGGGATTTGCCGCGCTGATCCATGATCTTGGGCCGGAAAACCGCGCCTTGCTGGCCGAACGCGAACGGCTGCAAGACCTGATCGACAACTGGCATGTCGAACGTCGCGGCCAGCCGCATGATGCCGCCGCCTATCGCAGGTTTTTGCAGAGCATTGGCTATCTGCAGCCCGAGGGTCCCGATTTCACCATCGACACCGAAAATGTCGACCCGGAGATTGCGCACATTGCCGGGCCGCAACTGGTGGTGCCGGTGATGAATGCCCGCTTTGCGCTGAACGCTGCCAATGCGCGCTGGGGCAGCCTGTATGATGCGCTGTACGGCACCGATGCGCTGGGGGACCTGCCGGAGGGCAAGGGGTTTGATCCGGACCGGGGCCAGCGGGTGACAGCCTGGGCCAAGGCGCATCTGGACCGGGTGGCCCCATTGGCGGGGCTGTCCTGGGCCAGGGTGACCGGGCTGGAGGTGGACACGGGCCGGCTGGTGGCCGATTCCCCGGCGGGACCGGTCGGGCTGGCCGATCCGGCGCAATTCGCGGGCCATCTGCGCGATGATCTGTGCCCGTTGCAGGTGCTGCTGCGGGTCAACGGCCTGCTGATCGAAATACGGGTGAACCCGGCCAGCCAGATCGGCAGCACCGATCCAGCCGGAATTTCCGACATCTTTCTGGAAAGCGCGCTGTCGGCGATCATGGATTGCGAGGATTCGGTGGCGGCTGTCGATGCTGCCGACAAGGTTCTGGCCTATGGCAACTGGCTGGGCCTGATGCAGGGCGATCTGTCGGATACCTTTGTCAAGGCCGGTGCACTGGTCACCCGGGTTTTGAACCCGGATGCCGCGTATCTTGGTGCCGATGGGGCAGCACTGCCGGTCAGATGCCGGGCCCTGATGCTGGTGCGCAATGTCGGCCATCTGATGACCAACCCCGCGATTCTGGACCGCGACGGGGCCGAAGCGGCCGAGGGGCTGATGGATGCCATGGTCACCACACTGTGTGCCCTGCATGACCTGCGCAAGGCGACGGGGCCGCGCAATTCGGCGGCAGGCTCGGTCTATGTGGTGAAACCCAAGATGCACGGGCCGGACGAGGTCACCTT
The DNA here is from genome assembly GCA_043736155.1 of Paracoccaceae bacterium. Classification (GTDB taxonomy): domain Bacteria; phylum Pseudomonadota; class Alphaproteobacteria; order Rhodobacterales; family Rhodobacteraceae; genus JANNRR01. The sequence goes on from JAYTDA010000315.1 coordinate 57,799, forward strand.
TGCCTGCGCTATCTTTGACCGAGTCGAGGCGGTGCTGGGTCTGCCGCGCCATACGGTGAAACTGGGGATCATGGATGAGGAGCGGCGCACCAGTGCCAACCTGAAAGAATGTATCCGCGCCGCCCGCCACCGTCTGGCCTTCATCAA
>JAYTDA010000316.1:0-2196 GCA_043736155.1 Paracoccaceae bacterium
TGCGCCACCAGATCGGCCTCACCCCGCAGCGCCACCTCGCGCTGATAGCTGGCGATCCAGCGGCGCGACGGGTCGGCACCATTGGCATCGGGCGCGAACCCGTCATCGCTGGCCTTTTCTGCCGCCGCGCGCAGCCAATCGGCATCCGTCGGCAGCCGCCAATGCTGACCGGTCAGCGTCGAGAACCACGCCGCATAGGCCGTGGCGTCAGCATGGTTGATGTTGGTCTGGGCAAATTCGGGGCGCGTGGCCGACGGAGCGGGTGGGCAGGCATCCGCCGCCACACAGCGCGCATAGTCGGCTTCGCTGACATGGTGCTTCATCATCTCAAGCCCGGCAGCCACCATCTGTTGCAGCGGCGCGTCGACCACCCGGTTTCCTTGCCTGAACTCACCAGCGGGCCGATAAGACTGTGCACCCCCCGCGATGCGCACGGTTTCGGGCAGATCCGGCGGCAACGGCCGGGCGGGCCAGAACAGGGCCAGCGTCCCCAGCACCGCCAGCGTGGCCAACGCGACACCATACCGAAGTTTCATGGTTGCCCCCTTGATCAAACAGGACAGCGCCTGAACCGGCGCTGCCCCCTGGCCCGGCCAAACCGGGGTTACGGCAGCGCCGAGCGACCCTCATGCAGCGCGTCATATTCCATTGGGGCCACCACCTGCTCCATCAGGTCGTTGTTCCAGTCGCCGCCGACGATCACATGCGCCGTGGCCCCCAGATTGACCGCCTCGATCAGGTTGTGGTTGACATAGGCATAGACCCCCGGCTGCAGGAACGTATAGAGCGCCGCCCCCGCCGAGCCGCCCCGGATGAACCATGTTTCCAGATCGCGTTCGGGCAGGTTGTTGAACTTGCCGGTTTCCCAGACCAGATCCCCATGGCCACCGATCAGATGCGGGCGGGTGTCGCGATTGGCCTGGCTGTGCACCAGCAACACCGTCTCACCCTGTTCCGCCGTCAACGCATTGTCGCCTGTCAACGCGCCGACCCTTCCGTTGAACACCACATGCGAGGGGATCAGCCCATTCATCACCGCCAGCGTGTCGGCATAGCTTTCCCCCGGATCGGGAAAGCGCATGTAGGCACCGTCCGCGCCGCGCGGGATGTAGAAGTCATTCTCACCGATGTAGTAGATGCGGTCATAGGACACCGGCGCGCCCAGATGGTCCTTCAGCCCGTCGCGCGGCAGCACCATGATGCAACCCGACATGCCCGAAACCACATGCCAGGGGATCATCGGCCCCCCCGGCGCGCAGTGATACACAAACACGCCCGGCCGGGTCGCCTTGAAGCGCAGCACGGTCTTTTCGCCTGGGTTGACCAGCGTCAGCGACCCACCACCAAGGCCACCGGTGGCAGCGTGAAAATCGATGTTGTGCTGCATCATGTTTTCCGGCGGGTTGAACAGCGTCAGTTCAACATAGTCCCCCTCATGCACCACCATCATCGGACCGGGGATCGAGCCGTTGAAGGTCATGCCCTGCATCCAGGCGTCTTCGTCGACCTGAATCTCCTTCTCGATGATCTTCATCTCGAATTCGACGATCTGCGGGGGGGTTGCGGCCACCTGCTCATGCGGATGCACAAAAGGCGGGGTCACAAGCTTCACTTTGCGCCGGGTCATGCCTGAAAGATCGACGGGGGCGGCGCCCGAAGTGTCCATCACCTCATCGGCGGCCGCAGTCTTGATCACATAGGGCGAGGCGGCAACCAGTGCGGCCCCCATCAGTGCAGCGCGTCTGGTCAGCATCTTTTTTCCTTTCGGGAGGTGAGTTTCCCGAAATCTACCCCCCGGCACGGGCGCGGTCCTTGCGATGCCACAACGTTCAGGAGTTTTCGGGCCAATGCGCCCACTGTTGCACTGCCCGTCATGCGGCGGACTGATGCAGGTCAATATTGGTTTCAGAACTTCGGCACGGCCCCAGTGCTGTCACGGGTGGCTTCCTCGATGGCAATGTTCAGCGACCGTGCGATGCGCTCGGCGCGGGCGATCACATGTGCAGCTCCGGCGGGAGGGCACACTTCGGTCGCCGTTTCGCGGAACAGCACCAGCCAGTGGTCGAAATGAGCCCGGGTCACCGGCAGGCCCACATGCATGGTCACCGGTGAGCCGTGATAGCACCCGCTCATTAACGCCACGGATGACCAGAATTCGACCATCCGCGCCAGGTGCGACGGCCAGTCGGTGATGCG
>JAYTDA010000317.1:0-11151 GCA_043736155.1 Paracoccaceae bacterium
AGCAACCGGGAATCTCCTGGCGCATCTTGCACACCAGCCATTTTCAGACGCAGAATCGCCGCGCGCAACGCGTCCGCAGCCGTCACCCTTCCATCTCGGCCAGTCGGGTGGCCTGATCATGCGCGGTCAAAGCGTCAATGATCGCGCCAATATCGCCCGCCATGATCTGACCCAGCGAATAGAGCGTCAGATTGATGCGGTGATCAGTCAAACGACCTTGCGGGAAATTATAGGTGCGGATGCGTTCGGACCGGTCACCCGACCCGACCTGGGCTTTGCGGTCGGCCGAGCGTTCGGCATCGACCCGGCTGCGTTCCATGTCATACAGCCGGGCGCGCAGCACCTGCATGGCAATCTCGCGGTTGCGGTGCTGGCTTTTCTGCGCCGAGGTCACCATGATCCCGGTGGGCAGATGGGTGATACGCACCGCTGAATCGGTGGTATTGACGTGCTGGCCGCCGGCACCGGATGCCCGCATCGTATCAATCCGCAGATCGGTGGCGGGGATCGCCAGATCCACCTCCTCCGCCTCCGGCAGGACAGCGACCGTGGCTGCCGAGGTATGGATGCGCCCCGAGCCTTCGGTCGAGGGGACCCGCTGCACCCTATGCACCCCGGATTCGTATTTCAGCCGGGCAAACACCCCCTGCCCCTGCACGTTGGCGATCACTTCCTTGATGCCGCCGAGCTCAGTATCCTGCTGTTCCACGATCTGGAACTGCCAGCCCTGCGCCTCGGCATGGCGCTGGTACATCCGCAGCAGGTCAGCGGCGAACAGCGCCGCCTCTTCGCCACCGGTGCCGGGTCTTATCTCCAGAATGGCGGGGCGGGCATCGGCGGTATCGCGCGGCAACAGCGCCAGCCGCAGCGCCTGTTCCGCCTCTGGCAATCGGGCCCGCAACGTCGGCAACTCATCCTCCGCCAGCCCCTTCATCTCGGGGTCTTTCAGCAGCGCCTCGGCTTCGCCGATCCCATCCAGCAGCGCGCGATAAGCCACGATCTGCTCCGTCACCGGCTTCAGGTCGGCATATTCCCGGCTCAGCGCGGCAAACTCGCTGGCAGCCGCACCGGCAGCCAGCTTCGCCTCCAGAAACTGGAAACGGCGGGTGATCTGGTCAAGCTTGTCCAAGGGTACCATGGCCGCGATGTGGCCTATGGGGCGGGTCTGGTCAAGGAGAAGCGGCGGGAAGGGGCCGAGGGTCCACCTGAAAACTCCGGTTCGCCGCCAGCCAGCGCTGCACCCGGGCGCGGTTCACCCCCCAGTCCTTGTTGCCATAGCGCGGGCGCGACCAGATCGCCAATGTGGCCCGGCCCTGCCCCAGATCGCTGGTTCTGATGCTGATGGCATCGGGAAACCCCATCCATTTCGACCGCTGCACCAAAGTGATGAAGCCCTGCGCCGCGTCGCCCGCCAGCAGCGTGGTGCGCGGTTCTGCCAGTGCTGTTTGCTGCAGACGCAGCGCCAGTGAGCCCACGTCGCCGTCATAAACCCATGCGATCCCGTCGGCCCCATCCTGCGCCACCCCAAACGGGCGCAGCACATAATCGTTGCCCAACGGTTGTTTTTGCGCGCTGGTCGGATCAACATGCCAACGCTCCACCCGCATCGGGGCAAGGCGGATCGCCAGCATCAGACCGACGGCAAGAACCGCAAGACCGACGCCGGTCGCGCGCAGCAAATGGCGGGCGAGGCTCATGCCGTGGCGCGGGTTCTGTCGGCCCTCATCCCCGCTTGTTCCACAGCAGCAGGCACAGGATCTCCATCGCGACATGTGCCCCGGCAATCGCGGTGGCACCGGTGGTGTCATAGGGCGGTGACACTTCGACCACGTCGCCGCCGACCAGATTGATCCCCGCCAGATCGCGCAGGATCATCGCCGCTTGCGCCGACGACAACCCGCCCCAGACCGGGGTGCCGGTGCCTGGCGCAAAGGCAGGGTCGAGACAGTCGATGTCAAAGGTGAGGTAAGTCTGATGGGTGCCCAGCACCGCCCTGATCTGCTCCACCACGGCTTTCGGCCCGCGTTCATGCACGGCACGGGCGTCGATGGTGGTGACACCCAGCGTGTCATCGTTATGGGTGCGGATACCGACCTGAACCGAGCGTTTCGGGTCGATGATCCCGGATTTCACCGCCTTGTAAAACATGGTGCCATGATCGATCCGGCTGAAATCGTCATCGGGCCAGGTGTCGGAATGGGCATCGAAATGCAACAGGCTCAGCGGGCCGTACTTTTCGGCATAGGCGCGCAGGATCGGGAAACTGATGTAATGATCGCCGCCCAAGGTCAGCGAGGCGGCACCCCCGGCCAGAATGGCGCGGATATGGGCGCTCAGCGCATCCGGAAAATCGGCGACGCGTGCATAGTCAAACGCCAGATCGCCGTAATCAGTCACGGCAAATTCCGACAACGGGTCAAACCCCCAGCCATAGGGCGGATCAAACGCCTGTAACGCCGAGGCTTCCCGGATCGCACGGGGGCCAAAGCGGGTACCCGGTCGGTGGGTCACCGCCTGATCGAACGGTACGCCGGTCACCGCCACATCCACCCCGCGCAAATCCTTGGTATAGTTGCGCCGCAGAAACGAGGTGGCGCCGCCAAAGGCGTTTTCAAACGTCGGCCCTTTCAGCCCCTGCCGGGTAAAGGCGGTATCAACCGCGTGCTTGGCGTCTTCAAGTGCCATGATGGCTCCGGTTCCGGGTTCAGACAAAGGCGGCGGGCAGAGACGGAGGCGACGGGTCGGTCAACGCTGCCCTGGTATCGGATCAGTCAGGGGTTATTGATAGACTGCGCCGACCGGCAGACAGGCCATGATGCCGGTTGGCACCAACTGGCAGCCATTGGCGTCGCATTGACAGCTCAGCCGCTCTTGCCCGGCGGAACAGATCAGTTGGCCGGTGCCGGCGGCCTGTGTCCCAAAGGGGTTCCGGCACTGCTGGCCATCGGCCGCGGCAAGCCCGGCACCGGCTGCAGTGCTTTGCACCACCCCATCGGCCAAAACGCCGAAACCGATGGCAGCGGCAATCAGCTTGTTGCCGGTTGTATGCATGTTCGGGTTGATGGCTGGCCCGGCGGGTGCCGCAGCGGCACCGCCCCCCCGCTTGGCACCAGCACCGGCATCCGCCGCCCCGGCGACATCGGCATCCGCCGCCCCGGCGACATCGGCCCCGGTGGTCCCTGCGACCCCGCCACCGGCGGTCACTGCCGCCACTCCCGCTACCGGGGCTGCAACCCGGGCCGGGGTGGTGGTGGTGACGGTTGTGGTGACGGTCCGCCGTTTTGATCCATTGCCACAGCCTGCCAGCGCCAATGCGGCAAATGCCATCAGGGTCATCGCCAAAATCCGTGGTCCTGTCAGATTGCGCATGGGTCTGGGGCTCCAGTGTACCGGTGAATGCTGGGCCAAGGCCTATAACACTGCCCGAATTGTTCAAGACCCAAGCCGCAATTTTCCCGCTGGAAAAGCGGGATCGGCGGCAGTTGGTCCTGCGACACCAAAGTCTGCGTTGGTCTCAGCGGGCCGGGATAACCGTGGTCACCGTGGTGGTGGTTGCGCTCAGCACCGGCTTTGGCCCGCCACAGCCCGCCAAAGCCAACAGAGCGACAACGGCAACCGCCAACAGTCCATGTCCGGGTACAGTCTGCATCGGTTCAACCCCCTGAAAAACCCCTGTACTACCGGCTGACCGGTGCCAAAGGGTTAACCAAGGCCCATTTTCCGAAAAAATGCCGCATCGTGCCAGGTTTCACAGCGGCTGTGCCATTTCCACCAGCCGCGCGAAAAAGCTGGCACCGACCGGGGCGACATTATCGTTGAAATCATAGGCGGAATGATGCAGGCCCGCGCCTTCGCCCTGGCCCAGAAACAGATAGGCTCCCGGTCGTGCTTCGAGCATATAGGAAAAATCCTCTGCCCCCATTTCCCGCTTTGCCCGATCCTGCACCGCCGCTGCCCCGGCGATGACCCGGGCGACTTCGGCGGCAAAGGCGGTCTTTTCCGGGTCATTCACCGTGGCTGGATAGCCGATTTCATAGATGAGGTCAGCCGTGACGCCAAAGGCGGCGGCATGACCTGCGACAATGGCGCGGAACCGCTTTTCGATCTGGGCCTGCACCCCTTTGTCAAAGCTGCGGATGGTGGCGCAAAATGTCGCCTGTTCCGGGATGATGTTCGATGCGGTTCCGGCATGGACCTGCGTCACTGAAATCACTGCCTGTTCAACGGCAGCGATATTGCGGCTGACAATGGTCTGGATCGCCTGAATCATCGCCAGCGCCGCAATGATCGGGTCATTGCAGTCCTGCGGATAGGCACCATGGCCGCCTTTTCCGGTGACGCTGACAAAGGCGGTGTCAACAGCGGCCATCACCGGCCCCGGCGCGGTGTGAAAGCTGCCAATCGGCTGGCCGGGCACATTGTGAATGCCATAAACCTGCGCAATGGAAAACCGGTCCATCACCCCCTCTTTCACCATCACTTCAGCGCCGCCGCCATCTTCTTCGGCGGGCTGAAAGATCAGGGCAACCCTGCCGGAGAAGTTCCGGGTTTCGCACAGGTACCGCGCCGCCCCCAGCAGCATGGTGGTATGGCCGTCATGGCCACAGGCATGCATCCTGCCCGGCACCACCGATGCCCATTGCGCCCCGGTGGTCTCAACGATCGGCAGCGCATCCATGTCGGCGCGCAGCCCGATGGTCGGCCCATCCGCCTGCCCGTTGATGATCGCCACAACCCCGGATTGCGCGATGCCCTGATGAATCTCGTCAACGCCGAATTCCAGCAGCCGCTGCACCACGAAAGCCGCGGTCTGGTGGCAATCGAACTTCATTTCCGGGTGCTGGTGCAGATAGCGGCGCCAGACCTTCATCTCGTCGGCATAGTCGGCAATTCGGTTGACAACGGGCATCGTGGACTCCGGCAGCCTTGAGGGTGTTTTCGCAATTCGGGCGTGAAAACCGGTTCCCACTTTTGCCTGATTTGCTCTACGAGGACAGGATCACCTGAAACCGGGGCGCAGAGCAATGACGAAAGACAGACAGGCCAGCGATGCGCTGGTGCAGGACCGAACCGCCGGGATTGAACGGTTGCTGGAGATCATGGCGCGGCTGCGCGACCCCGACAGCGGCTGCCCCTGGGATCTGGTGCAAAGCTTTGCCTCCATCGCCCCCTATACGATCGAAGAAGCCTATGAGGTGGCGGATGCGATTGAACGGCAGGACTGGCGAGAGTTGCAGGGCGAACTGGGGGATTTGCTGCTGCAAACCGTGTATCATGCGCAAATCGGCGCAGAAGCGGGGCATTTCGACTTTGGCTCGGTGGTCACCGCGATTTCCGACAAGATGGTGGCGCGGCATCCGCATGTGTTTGGCGATGCGGCCCGCGACAAGAGCCCGGACCAGCAGACCGTCGACTGGGAACAGTTCAAGGCCGCCGAACGCGCCGCTAGGGACCAGGGCGGGGTGCTGGATGGGGTGGCGGTCGGCCTGCCGGCGCTGCTGCGCGCGGTCAAGCTGCAAAAGCGCGCGGCGCGGGTCGGGTTTGACTGGCCCTCGACCGATCAGGTGATCGCCAAGATCACCGAAGAGGCGCGCGAACTGGTCGAAGCGCGTGACCAGCTGACTCAAGCCGAGATCGAGGAGGAAATGGGCGATCTCTTGTTTGTCGTGGCCAATCTGGCGCGGCATCTGCAGGTGGACCCCGAAGCGGCACTGCGCAGCGCCAATGCCAAATTCACCCGCCGCTTTCGCAGCATCGAACAGGCGCTTGCAGCCATCGGCAAGCGGCCGGACCAGTCCGATCTGGCGGAAATGGATGCGCTGTGGGATGCGGCAAAGCGGGCGGAGCGGGCTGGAAAAGTTCCTTAGTGAAATAATCAACTATTGACCTGACAAAAAGACTCGGCTTTAACGGCCACAGCCCGAATCCAAGGAGACTGTGATGAAATTCTGCCCCGCCACCTGTATTGCCGCCCTGCTGCCTGCCCTGTCGCTTGCCACCCCGCTGCTGGCGGCCGAAGTGAATGTCTACAGCTTTCGCCAGCCCGAACTGCTGCAGCCGCTGTTTGATGCCTTTACGGCTGAGACCGGCATTGCGGTCAATGTCGCCTATGTCGACAAGGGGCTGGTCGAACGGCTGGTCGCCGAGGGTGACCGCTCCCCGGCTGATCTGGTGATGACGGTGGATATCTCGCGGCTGGCGCAACTGGTCGATGCCGGGGTGACGCAACCCGTCACCTCCGATGTGCTGGCCGCCAACATCCCCGCCGAATTCCGCGACCCAGCCAACCACTGGTTCGGCCTGACCAGCCGCGCCCGGGTGGTCTACGCCAGCCGTGACCGGGTCGCCGATGGCGAGGTGACGACCTACGAGGATCTGGCCGACCCGAAATGGCAGGGGCGCATCTGCAGCCGCTCCGGGGTGCATGACTATTCGCTGGGTCTGATGGCGGCGATGATCGCCCATCACGGCGAGGCCGATGCCCGCGTCTGGGCCGAGGGGCTGAAAGCCAATCTGGCGAAAAAGCCCGATGGCGGTGACCGCGATCAGGTCAAATCGATCTGGGCCGGGGAATGCGACATTTCGCTGGGCAACACCTATTACATGGGGGAAATGGTGGCGGACCCCGAACAGAAACCATGGGCCGATGCCGTTCGCATCGTCTATCCGGCGTTTGAAGGCGGCGGCACCCATCTGAACATCTCCGGCGTTGCCATGACCAAAGCCGCCCCCGACAAGGCCGAGGCGCTGCACCTGATGGAGTATCTCGCGTCGGATGAGGCGCAGCGCATCTATGCCGAAACCAACCACGAATTTCCGGTCAAACCGGGGGTGGCGCGGTCGGCGCTGGTGGAAAGCTGGGGGGCCTTTACCGGCGACGGGTTGAGCCTGAATGATCTGGCCCGGCTGCGCCCCGACGCCCTGCGCCTGATGGAACAGGTGAATTTCGACGGCTGACCCCGGGCCACCGGATCACTGGCCGGGGGGCGGGCACCACAGATCCCGCCCTCCGAGTCACGCTGATGCCTATCCATTCGCGTCCCTGAGCTTTTTCTTTGCAAAAATACTCAAAAAGCCGCCGTACCCGCCCATGGCACGCACGATTTTTCGCAGAAAAATCAGATTTTTCGCAGAAAAATCGGCCCCTTCCCCGCCCACACCGTAGCCGATGGACAATCCCCGCCCACTGGGCTTTGTTGCACCAGAGGAGGCCCGCCATGACACATCCGCGCAAGATCATCATCGACACCGATCCGGGGCAAGACGACGCCGTGGCCATCCTGCTGGCTCTGGCCAGCCCGGAACTGGAAGTGCTGGGCCTCACCGCCGTGGCGGGCAATGTGCCGCTGCCGCTGACCGAAAGGAACGCCCGGATCATCTGTGAACTGGCACGCCGCACCGATATCCCGGTGTTTGCCGGCTGTGCTGCGCCGCTGACCCGCAAACTGGTGACGGCGGAACATGTCCATGGCAAGACCGGGCTGGATGGCATTGCGCTGCCGGCCCCGACAATGAAGCTGCAAGCAGCACACGCCGTCGATTTCATCATCGAAGCCCTGCGCACCCATCCAACCGGCAGCATCACCCTGTGCCCGCTCGGGCCCCTGACCAACATCGCCACCGCCTTTCAGCGTGCCCCCGACATCATCCCGCGCGTCGCCGAAGTGGTGCTGATGGGCGGCGCCTATTTCGAGGTCGGCAACATCACCCCTGCGGCAGAATTCAACATCTATGTCGATCCGGAAGCCGCTGATATCGTGTTCAGATCCGGGGTTCCCCTGGTGGTGATGCCGCTCGATGTCACCCACCATGCCCTGACCAGCCGCGACTGGGTCGAAGGCATGCGCGCCCTGGGAACCGAAGTTGGCCGCGCCGTCGCCGGCTGGACCGATTTTTTCGAGCGGTTCGATACTGCGAAATACGGCTCCAACGGTGCCCCCTTGCATGACCCCTGTGTCATCGGCTATCTGATCCGCCCCGATCTGTTCGAAGGCCGCCATATCAATGTGGTGATCGAGACCAAAGGTGCGTTCACCCTTGGCATGACCGTCGCCGACTGGTGGCGGGTGTCAGGGCGCGAAGCCAATGCCCTGTTCATGCGGACGATCCGGCGCGACGCTTTTTTCGCCCTGCTGACCGAACGGATCGCGCGCCTGTAACAGCCCTTGCCGGAGCCTCGCCATGCCGCTGACCATCCGCTTTGACAACTCCTATGCCCGGCTGCCGCCCCGGTTCCATGCGCGCCAGGCACCGACTCCGGTGCGCGACCCGGCACTGGTGGCGCTGAACGCCCCCCTCGCGCGCGCGCTTGGCCTTGATCCGGCAGCACTGGCCTCCGCCGAAGGCATCGCGATGCTGGCGGGCAATCTGGTGCCGGTGGGGGCAGAGCCGCTGGCACAGGCCTATGCCGAGCATCAGTTCGGCGGCTGGTCACCGCAACTCGGCGATGGCCGGGCCCTGCTGCTGGGCGAAGTGGTCGGCCCCAATGGCCAACGCTTCGACATCCAGCTCAAAGGCGCAGGCCCCACCGCCTTTTCGCGGCGCGGCGATGGCCGCGCCTGGCTTGGCCCGGTGTTGCGCGAATATCTGGTGTCCGAGGCGATGTTTGCCCTTGGGGTTCCCACCACCCGGGCCCTGGCGGCGGTGACCACCGGCGAAAGCGTGCTGCGCGACGGGCCGTTGCCCGGTGCCGTGCTGACCCGCGTCGCCTCCTCGCATATCCGCGTCGGCACCTTCCAGTATTTCGCCGCCCGTGGCGATACCGAGGCGCTGGCGCTGCTGATGGATCATGTGATCGTCCGCCACTACCCCACGGCCACCGGCGCGCTGGATCTGCTGACCCAGGCCGTGGCGGCACAGGCGCGGCTGGTAGCGCAATGGATGAGCCTCGGTTTCATCCATGGCGTGATGAACACCGATAATTGCCATGTCGGCGGTGAGACCATCGACTATGGCCCCTGTGCCTTCCTCGATGCCTATCACCCGGATCAGGTGTTTTCCTCGATTGATACCAGGGGCCGCTATGCCTATGGCAACCAACCCGACATCGCGGTGTGGAACATGGCGCAACTGGCGACGGCGCTGTTGCCGCTGATCGGGGAACCGGCCGCCGCCATCGAACAGGCCACCGCAGCAGTACAGGGCTTTGCCGCGATCTATGAAGCGCAGTGGCTGGCCCGGTTTCGTGCCAAACTGGGGCTGCTGAGCGCCGACGCAGGGGATGGCGACCTGATCTCCGACCTTCTGGCCCGGATGGCAGCACAGGGTGCCGATTTCACCCGCAGCTTTCACGGCCTGTCCAATGGCACCGCCCGCGATGAGTTTGCCGGCCCCGATGCCTTTGAGCAGTGGCAGACCCGCTGGCTGGCCCGCCGGGCGATGGCGCCCGACCCCGCAGCGCAACAGGCCGCGATGCGCCGCGCCAACCCGGCCCTGATCCCGCGCAACCACCAGATCGAAGCCGCGATCACTGCCGCCGTGCAGGGCGACTTTGCGCCGTTCCACCGCCTGTCACAGGCGCTGCAAACCCCGTTTGACCTCGCCTCCGCCGACAGCGATCTGCAGGTGGCCCCCTATCCCGATCAACAGGTCCACCACACCTTTTGCGGCACCTGACCCCCCATTTTCTGTTCGGAAATATCCCGGGGGTGAGCGCAGCGAGGGGGCAGCGCCCCCTTACCCGGCCACCCGGCGCGGTGCCCGGTTGATCAGCACGATCCCCACCGCCACCAGCCCCAAGGCGCCAAAGGTGCCGAATCCCACCGGCTCATCCAGCACCAGCCACCCCAGCAGCACCCCGAAAACCGGGGTCAGAAAGCTGAAACTGGCGACCTCGGATGCCGGATAGACCGACAGCAGCCACAGCCAGCCGATGAATCCGGCCGTCACCACCACCACCACCTGTGCCACCAGCACCAGCAGATGCGCCGGTTGCAGATCGCGGATCAGCGGCCCGAACAGCGGTGACAGGACCAGCATCACCACGCCAGATACCACCAGCATCCACAGCAGTTGCAGCTCCGGCCCGACCCGGCGCATCGCGGTGGCGCGGGTGGCAAAGGCGACACCGGCCCACCCCATCGCCCCCAGCAGCGCAAAGCCATCGCCCAGCACGCTGCCTTGCCCGCCGCTGCCGTTCCCGCCACCGCCCCGGTTGGCAATCGCCCAAGCCACCCCGGCAAAAGCCAGCAGCAGCCCCAGCGCCTTGGTGCCACCGAGCTTTTCACCGGGCAGGAACAGCCAGCTCGCCAGCGCCAGCCAGATCGGCATCGAATAGAACAGGATCGAGCTGCGGACCACCGTGGTGAAATCCAGCGCCAGAAACAGGAACAGGAACTCGGCGGTAAAGGCGAGGCCGATCAACAGGCCGCCAACAGCGGTCCCTGGCTCGATGCGCAGCGCAATGCCGCGCCAGCGCATCCAGATCACCACCGGGATGATCGCCAGAACCGACCGCACCCCGACATAAAACACCGGTTGCAACCCGGTGTTGGTCCATTTGACCACCACCTGATTGACCGCAAACAGCAGGGCAAAAATCACCAGCCAGCCGGCCCCGGCGGCATCAATCCGGTCCTTGCGCGGCATGGCCTCTCCGGTTCGGGGGTGGTGGTGATCGTACCTGATACCAACGGTCCCTTGAATGGACTCTTCTTGATTGACCAGGGTTGCACAGAAATCCCCTCCCCCTTCATGGGGAGGGTTAGGGAGGGAGTCTCTCAGCCCGCTGATTCTGCGAGGAATTCTTTGCTGAACTCAATCGCCGGAGCAACCCCCACCCCGGCCCTCCCCACGAAGGGGGAAGGAGAGCAAGGGTCACCTCAACTGGCCGTTGGTATGACGCCTTTGGTTGCGACATTGGCCCCGGAACTGCAACCCCGAAATCAACGCCCTGTCCCGAAGGGCTGTCGCATTTGGAAAGTGGCTGAACGACGCCTGCCCCGGACAGGTCCGCAGCACTGCCCGGACCACCGCGGCCAGCACCTCCCTCCCCCCTTTTGGGGAGGGATGGGGTGGGGGTGTTGCAGGCTCAGACTCATTCCCCCACCCCGACCCTCCCCCTTGTGGGTAGGGGAATCGCATATGGCTTGCATTTCCATTGTGATCTGGAGTCTTTGATGGGCCTCTGGATTGGAAGGGGATTGTTTTGGG
>JAYTDA010000318.1:0-1678 GCA_043736155.1 Paracoccaceae bacterium
CCGGCGCGGGCGGGCAGGCGCTGTTGGTTTGCCGGCGACGGGTGTGCCAGCAGCGCAGTGGAAAGACGGAGGCCGGAAGTGAAAGTTCTGCTCATCGGCGGTTGTGGATTCATCGGGTCGCATGTGGCGGACCGGCTGCTGGCCGAGGGCCTTCAGGTCCGCTCTTTTGACCGCCGGCCCGAGCCGTTCCGCCCCCCGCTGAGCAGTGTGGACTATGTGTTGGGCGACCTTACCGACACCGCGCAGTTGTACGAGGCGCTGAGCGGGGTGGACGCGGTGATCCACCTGGCCAGCACCACGGTTCCCTCGACATCCAACCTCGATCCGGTGGCCGACATCACCGGCAACCTGATTGGCACCGTGCGGCTGTTGGAAATCATGCGCGCGACCGGGCAGCGCAAGATCGTCTTTCTGTCATCGGGCGGCACGGTCTACGGCATCCCGCAGGTCGATCCGGTGACGGAAACCCACCCGCTGCGGCCGATCAGCTCTTACGGGATCGTCAAGGTGGCAATCGAGAACTATTTCCATATGGAACACAGCCTTCACGGGCTGCAGCACATCATTCTGCGGGCGTCCAACCCGTATGGACCACGGCAGGGACACACCGGCATTCAGGGCATCATCGGCACCCATTTGTGGCGCATTGCCCGGGGCGAGCCGGTGGAGGTCTGGGGCGATGGCAGTGTGGTGCGCGATTTCATCCATGTTCGTGATCTGGCCGACCTCTGCGTCACAGCCGTGCTGTCGCCGATTTCGGGCTGTTACAACGCCGGCAGTGGCGAGGGGACATCGGTGGCCGAGATTGTGGATTGCATCGACCGCACCGTGCAGGCGACCGGCAGCGCGCCGGTGCGACCGATCCGCAAGCCCGGCCGCGGCTTTGACGTGCCGCGCGTGGTGCTGGATATCAGCCGGGCACGGGCCGATCTGGGCTGGTCGCCGCGCACCGGGCTGAACGCCGGCATTGCCGAGACCTGGGATTGGGTGCGCGGCCGGGTATGAACCGCGATGAAAACCGCTGCGGGACGACCGGACCGCAGGGTGCATCCGGCTTTGCCGCAAACCCGGAAACCTGGCCCGAGCGCCCGGTTGCCGGACCTGCTGAATGAGAACGGATCAGGCTTAATCACATGGACATCACCGCGACCGGCAGGATATGTAGCGGCAGATTTGGGGGCATCACGGGTGATGACAGCCCCGGTTTTGGTGTCGTCCAATCGGGTTGTGCATGCTGATCCTCACCACAAACGCCCATCCAGCGGGGTCACAGGTTCCGCCCTGGTCTGGCCCCTTGGTGCTGCTGGTGCTGCCGGGATCCGGGCTCGACCGGGCGGCAATCGAGGCGCTGAACGAGACGTTCGTCATTCTTGAATTTCTGCAGACGCCCGCCGGGGTGGCGCCGCTGCTGGCCGATGTCGCGGGCTGGCTCGGGCATCTGATGCGGCGGCTGGACGGGCCGCTGCTGTTTTTGGATCAGCCGCCCGGCGCCGGCCTTTTGACCACCCATGCCGCACGGGGCAAGGACCGGCCCGAAGAAATCGCCGCCGAGGTGGGACCGGACGGCAGTCTTTGCCTGCTGCGTCTGGGGGAAATGGTCGCCAGCAGCCCGCTGTTGCCCGGCTTCTTTCGCTTTCTCGACGGTCGTGCCGTCGATGACGCGCTGTTCGTCGATCTT
>JAYTDA010000319.1:0-2396 GCA_043736155.1 Paracoccaceae bacterium
AGCATCCACGCCCCGCGCCGGAAGGGGGGTATGGCATGATGGACGACGTGATCCGCATAAAATCCGTCAGCAAGGCTTTCGGCGGTGGCGGGCTACTGCGCCACTCAGCTGGCGTCAAGGCGGTGGACGAGGTCACCCTGTCGGTCCAGAGCGGTCAGACGCTGGGGATTGTGGGAGAGTCCGGCTCGGGAAAGTCCACTCTGTTGCGCATGGCCTTGCGATTGATTCAGCCCACCTCCGGCACGGTAGAGGTTAATGGGCAGGATATCTGGACGCTGAAGGGCGCAGATCTGAAGGCGTTCCGGCGCAAGGTGCAGCCGATCTTCCAGAACCCCGCCTCGTCTTTTAACCCGCGTCAAAGCATCGGCCAGATCCTGACCGCCCCGCTGGAGGTGCACGGAATCGGTGACCGTGATAGCAGGCGAACCAAAGTGGAGGCCTTGCTGGAACGTGTGGGTCTACCCAAGGATGCCATTGATCGCCATCCGCATCAGCTGTCCGGCGGCCAAAAGCAGCGCATCGCCATCGCACGCGCCGTGATCCTGCAGCCAGAGGTAGTGATGGCGGATGAGCCGACATCAGCACTTGACGTGTCAGTTCAGGCACAAGTGCTGGACCTGTTTGACGACATCCGGCGCGATCTGGGTCTGACCGCCATCTTCGTCAGCCACAACTTGGCCGTGATCCGTCAGATCAGCGACCAAATCGCCGTGATGCGCCATGGCCAGTTGGTTGAATACGGCGCAGCCGATCAGGTCTTTGGCGACCCGCGCCACGACTACACCAAAACGCTGATCGCGGCGGTGCCCGACCACCGCAAGCTGATGCAGGCCCTCTGACCTTCAGGAGAGACAGAATGTTCCAACTTAACACCTTTTCCATAGCAGCCCGCTGCCCCCGCACCGGCATGCTGGGCGTGGCCGTGTCTACCGCCGTTCCGGCCGTGGGCGGGATCTGCAGTTATATCAAGGAGGGGGTGGGTGCCATTGCGACACAGTCCTGGGTCAACCCCTATTTGGGCATTGACGGGCTGAAGCTGCTGGAACAGGGGGTATCGGCGGAAGAAACACTGACCAAACTGCTGGCCGACGATCCGGGCCGCGATGACCGCCAGATGGGCATCGTCGATGCGCAGGGGCGGGCGGCCGCCTATACCGGCGCATCGTGCGTGACCTATGCGGGCCATATTCTGGGCGATGGTTTCACCGTACAGGGCAACATGCTTGTCGGTGCCGAAACCATTAATGCCATGGCCGCCGCCGCCAAGGCGAGTGTGGCTTCTGACCTGACCGAACGCCTGATGCTGGTTCTGGAAGCCGGTCAGGCGGCGGGCGGCGACAAACGCGGCAAGCAATCGGCGGCGCTGAAAGTCTTCAATCTTGAGGCTTATCCCTGGCTAGATATCCGCGTTGATGAACACCGTAACCCGGTGGCTGAACTGCGCCGCATCTTCGAAATTGCCAAGCATCAGCTTTTGACCTTTACCAAGGGCATGCCCACGCGCGCCAACCCGGTGGCGTCCTTGCCGTCCGAGGTGACCGCGATGCTGTTAACTCCGCCGCCCTACCGCCCCGGGGGATCGGGCGGGTTATGAATCCGATGACACCGACCGAACTTATCCTGCGCGACTTGGTAGCTTTTGATACGACCAGCGCGAAATCCAACCTAGATCTGATTGCCTACGTGCAGGCCTACCTCGCCTCACACGGCATCGCTTCGCGCCTGATCCCGGATGAAACTGGTACCAAGGCCAACCTTTGGGCAACCATCGGCCCGGACGGTGACGGGGGCCTTGTCCTTAGCGGCCATACTGATTGTGTGCCCGTGGTGGGTGAGGTCTGGCAATCTGATCCCTTCACCCTGACCGAGCGGGACGGGAAGCTCTACGCGCGCGGCTCTGCCGATATGAAGGGGTTCGTGGCCGCAGCCCTTGCCGCCGTGCCCGACCTGATCGCGATGCAGCTGGACCGACCTGTGCATCTTGCGCTTTCGCATGACGAGGAAATCGGCTGCATCGGCGTGCGCAGCCTGTTGCAGGATCTTTCGGACCGCAGCCAGAAGCCCTCGATGTGCATCGTGGGGGAACCAACTCTCATGCAGGTCGTCACTGGCCACAAAGGCGGGCGCGCCTATCGTTGCCATTTTACTGGCCACGCGGTGCACTCGAGCCTTGCGCCGCAGGGTCAGAACGCCATCGAATCCGCAGCCGAACTTGTTGTTTATCTCAAAGGCATCGCCGCCGAATTAGCCAAAGGCCCCACCGATACAGATTTCGATCTGACCCATTCCACCCTATCAGTCGGGCTGATCCAAGGCGGTGCCGCAATCAACATCGTGCCCGCCGATGCCGTGGTCACCTTCGAATTTCGCAACCTGATGGAGGTCGACCCGCAGGC
>JAYTDA010000320.1:0-17829 GCA_043736155.1 Paracoccaceae bacterium
CGGGATCGAACGGAACCTGGGTCGGCTCTGGGGCATCCTGTGCGATGATGCGACCGCCGGTTAGAATGACGATGAGGGCGATTGCGGTTGTACGAGAAAGGCGGTGATACGCAGGGCGTGACTGAATGCTGGTCATGGGCTTGTTCCTTGTTGGGGCCTGTCCCAAACCTGCCGAGCAAACCCGCAATGACCAATCCTACAAATGACAGACTGGCAATGTCATTTGCCGTATACCGGCCCGGTTAGGGCGGTTTTCAGAAGACGCGCGCATCCGCAGCGCGGCGTCATGCCAGCTGAAAATGAATAGGGATCAGGATGTTATGCAAATTGAAATGGGATGTGCCCTGGTGAACGATACCTGAACCACAACGCTTCTTGGGGGCCATCTTCCGTTCTCCTTGCTGTCCAGCAAGATAGGGGATTTGTCGCAACCCAGTTTAGAATGTGCCCGCGCTTACAGGTCCTGTTGTCACCAGGTTAGATCGTCGGCCCGCTCTGCAAAGCAGAACTGTCACCTTGGCGCTGGCGGAGCGGGACCGGGCAGGGCGGAGACCACCCATATCGCAGGCCGGACCGGTCCTGCGGTCAGGCTCATTCGGCGGCCTGTGGGGAGATCTGACCGGCAGCTTCCGCCCGGCGTTCGGCGCGCTTGTCGAGCCAGGTCCTGGGACCCGGGCTGCGCTTGCCGGTCGGCTCATAGCGGATGCGCTGCGTGCCGACCCTCGGCGCTTTGGCGGGCGCTGCGTCCTGCAGGGCCCTGGCATAGGCCAAAGCCTCGGACAGGGGCTTGTACTCGACGATGGAAGCGTGGGTGACGCGCTGCTGATCTGGATCAAACACGTTGTAGGGCAGCGAAAACCCCTTCCAGCGCACATCGAACCTGCCGTCCGGCCAGGCAGAGGTGTCGACGTATTTGCCGACGACGCCGCGTGACAGTTCGGCCTCTTCCAACATGATCCGCTTCCTCGCATCGGAAAACGTCAGCTGCAGGCCGACATGGCGCGCATCGCGCCAGCACAGGATGTCGGCCAATCGTTCCGGTGTCTCGGTCACCGCGCGGTGCAGGTTGTCTGGCCGGGCCGGGGGACGGGCAAACTGCGTGGTGTGGCGCAGGATGGTGCCCGGTAGCCAGTCATTGCCGGCGTCCATGCCGGTCACCGCGTCCAGCCGCATCTCCTTGATCAGCCGGTCCTGCAGGGTGCGGTTCTTGCGCTCGACCCATGCCCCCGTCTTTCGAAAATGGCGGCCTGGCTTGAATTTGCACAGAGAATCTCGATGTTCAGCTCCAGCAGGGCGCGGCCGAACTGCGTGGTCTGATGGCCAGTCGTCGCATCGGTTTTGGCCACCCGGAACACCGAGTGCTTGTCGGAATAGATGGCGACCGGCTTGCCATGGTCGCGCAGATAGCCCGCCAGCATCTGGAAATGGGCGAGTGTGCTCTCCGACGGCACGGAGCGGATCTGCTGGATCGCACCGGTTGCATCGTCGACCGCGACGATCAAGGTGCCGGGAGCATCGCGACCTTCGAACCAGCTATGGTCGGACCCGTCGATCTGGATCAGCGCGCCAAAGCGTTCCCGGCGCTGCCGCGGCCGATGGAACACGCGCCGTTGCGACCGCGACAGCCACAGACCCTCCGCGACCATCCATTTGCGCAGCGTCTCGCGCGAGACATGCACGCCATCCCGTAGGCGCGCAAGCCATCGCGGATCCGGTTGAGCGACGGTCACCCGCGCGCCATGTGCCGGATCGATGCAGCTCCTTCCTCCCGGAAGATCTTCAGCAGCCGTTGAACCTGACGCTCGCTCAGGCACAGAACTGCGGTCGCATGCGCCACCGTCATGCTGCGTTCCAAAACACAGGACAGAACCTCGATCCGGTGAACCTCGCGCTCGCTCATCAGCACCCATCCCATGTCGCCTGCTCCTTGACAGGGACCACGGCGACAATCTGACTTTGCTCAGGTGCGACATTTCTACTTTGCGGTTACAACATTGAGTCCGATAATCAAGATTAAGTAAAGCATGGAGCTTACTAGGCTCAAACCTCATTAACTCTATTGATTCTGACACCTTTCACTGATTCATCCGTGGCATCCTGGAGGTGCCCCATGAGCGATCTTTTTTGGCTGACCGACGGGCAGATGGAACGGTTGAAACCGTTATTTCCTTTGTCACACCGGGTCCCTCGGGTGGATGACCGGCGTGTGCTCAGCGGCATAATATTATTCAATCGCAATGGGTTACGCTGGCGGGATGCACCGTCGGACGATGGTCCGCACAAGACGCTTTATAACCGTTGGTATCGCTGGAGCCAGAAAGGGATTTTCGCGCGCATCCTGCTGGAATTGGTTAATCAACAGGTCGAAACCGAGACGATAATGATTGATGTCGAGCCATTGGTTCGCCATCGGTCCGAGAGCCGATGGCGAGGGTACCTGAAGGCGCACCGCACCGCAGCCAGCCTGCGGAAAAAAGCGGGTCCAACCGGCTGATCGGGCTGACGAAAGGCGGGCGAAATTCGATACTCCACGCGGTTTGTGACAGCAAAGGGCGGCCGGTGCAGATGTATCTGAGCGGCGGTCAAACCAGCGATTACACCGGTGCGGCGGGGCTTTTGTCGACCTTGCCAAAGGCGAAGGTTCTGCTGGCGAATCGGGGCTATGACGCCGACTGGTTTCGTAACGCATTGATAGACATGGGTATTACACCCTGCATCCCTTGCAGGAAAAACCGATTGGTCCAGATCGAATACGACGCCGTGCTCTACAGGAAACGTCACAAGATCGAAAACATGTTTGGCCGGTTGAAGGACTGGAGACGGGTTGCCATGCGGTTCGACCGCCGTGCCGACATCTTCCTGTCCGCTTGTGCGCTGGCAGCCATCGTGACGTTCTGGCTATGAGTCCTGAGCCTAGTGGCAGCAACGTTGAAAGACGAGCTGTCACCATTTGAAATAATGGGTTTGAGCGCTGTCGCGAAGTAGGGGTGGACTCAAGTTCAACCAAACCCGCTCATTGTCCGATCATGCTATCGAGTTTATCCAGCCAGCAAATTTGCGACAAGTTTGAATGGCCGCTTCGGGAAGTGTGATTGATAGCCCGGGCAGGGCCGACTTCGTCATTCCAATTAGTGGGTCGTTCATGGTCGTCAATGATCAAGGCGTTCGAGGCCACCGCCAAGTGCATGTCTACGCCACGTTAACCCGCGTACGCAAATTTGGCGCGGTTGGTGACGGTGAAAACAGGTCAATGTCCGTCGTTGTCGCAATGGAACGTGCGCGCGTTCAAAGGCTTGGCGTGTAAGTGGTGGAAATGTCTAAGCTATGGGAATCGCTGGGGTTTGGTCTCATAACCTGAAGGTCACAGGTTCAAATCCTGTCCCCGCAACCAAATTTAACAAACATGTCAAATAGATAGATCCCGACTTAAACAGTCGGATTTTGGCTGGCGCAAAACGTGTCAACGCCACGTCAACGTTTTGAGAGTCGCATGTGAAATGGCTGCGACCGCGCCCTTTTCACCGCCGTTGAAATCATCGCTTTCCTCACTCCATACGAATACATCTGCACAATCTGTACATCAGAGCGGGATTTAGTCATCCTTGACCCGATCCACCAGATGCCAGGACTAAACACCTGTCTCTCATGTCAAATCGACATCACGATATCTAATTTTGGCATTCAACAACCTTTACCAATCTCCCTATCATTTGCAGAGACCCCAATGATGGGGCCGCAAGGTGAGTACAGCACAATGGCGGTTTTTGACAGACTTAAGCTTAGCGGAAAACAGGTCTTCATAACTGGTGGTAGTCGAGGGCTGGGACGCGAGATAGTAATTGGTTTGGCCGAGGCCGGGGCCGATATCACCATGGCCGCCCGCACCGCCGAAAGTCTCGAACACACCGCCGCCGACGTGCGCGGGCTGGGTCGCAAAGCCACGATGATCGTGGCCGATATGGCTGACCCCACCACCTGCGAAGCCGTCTGCCAGCAGGCACTGGTCGACCACGGCCCATATGATATTCTGGTCAACAACATCGGGGGCCGCCGCACCAATGTCGCGCTGCAAGACATGCCGCTGGAGCAGTGGCAAAGCCTGATCGATCTGAACCTGACTTCGACCTTTCTGTGCAGCAAGCATATCGGCGGCGCGATGATTGCGCGTGGGGCCGGGGGGCGGGTGATCAATCTGGCCTCGATCAATGCGATGGTGGCCGGACGCAACATTCAGGGCCGCCACTACGAAGCAGCCAAGGCCGCCGTGCTAATGCTGACGCGCAGCCTTGCCGTCGATTGGGCGCAATACGGCATCACGGTCAACGCCATCTGCCCCGGCATTTTTGCCACCGAGCCGAACAAGCTTTGGGCGCAAAAGAACCCCGAAATCATCGACGCCTATGTGCAGACCATCCCGATGGGCAAGCTGGGCGACCCCGAAGATCTGGGCGCTTTGGCGGTCTATCTGGCCAGCGACGCCGCCCGCTACATGACCGGCGCCGCACTGGTGATCGACGGCGGCTATACCTGCCTTTAACCCTCGCCCCCCTCGGCCCTCCAGACCCGCGCAGCACCATCCCCCGGCATTCCAGCCGGGTATCGGCCACAACCACCTCGTTTGACACGTCCACGTGTTCAAACCGGCCCTCGACCTGCGCCAAAACCGTCGCATCGCCGGGCGTGCCGGGGGTCAGCGACCCCAGATCGTGCCGCCGCAGCGCGCGGGCGGGGTTTTGCGTGGCGCTGCGGATCACCTCGACCATCGGCATCCCCAGCGCCAGGAATTTCGACATCACCGCCAGCACATCAAAGGCCGGACCATCACAGCACAGCACATGCACATCGCTGGAAATCACATCCGGCATGATGCCGTCCGCCAGCATCGCCCGCGCCGATTTGAAGGCAAAGCCGCCAAAGCCGTGGCCAATATCAAAGATGATGCCGCGCCGATGCGATTCCAGAATATCCTCGCGGATGCGGTAGCCGCGCGTCACCGGCGCATTCGGGAACGGCCGGAAGCAATGCGTCAGCACATCGCCGGGGCGCAGCGCCTCCAGCACTTCTTTCCGACCGGGCGGCGGAAAGTCGATATGCGCCATCACCGGCAGGTCAAGATCTTCCGCCACCTCGATCGCCAGCAACAGCGGCGCAAGCCCGGAACTGCCGCCCGCCTTCGCCCCCACCCGCGCCTTGATACCAACGATCAGATCCAGGTTCTTATCGGCCAGTGTCAGACATTCCCGGCTGTCCAACAGCCGCAAATCCTTACACTCGCCGACCATCAAGTTCTTGGAAAAGCCAAAAATGCCGGGGAAAGAGATGTTCAGATAGGCCAGAATCCGCGGTGCTGCCGGTTCAACGACAAACTTGCGCAGGCCCGCGAAGTTGCCCGCCCCTGCGCTGCCCGCCTCCACAAACGTCGTGGTCCCGCTGCGCTTGGCGATGGTCTCCGCATCCACCCCTGCGAGGTCGCGCCCTAATAGACATGGCTGTGCATGTCGATCAGCCCCGGCGTAACGATCCGCCCGGCCACATTGCGCACCTGCCGCGCCGCGCCGCCAAGATCAGCCCCAATGGCGGCGACCAACCCATCCTGAAATGCCACGTCCAGAACGCCATCCAGCCCTTGCGCCGGGTCGATCACCCGCCCGCCCATCAACAGCAGATCAAACATCAGCCCCGTCCTTCCCTACCGTCACAGACGGATCGCCACATTCTTGGTCTGCACATAGCCCAGCAGCGCCTCCTGCCCCTTTTCGCGGCCATAGCCGGATCGTTTCATGCCGCCAAACGGCGTCTCAATGCCGCCCGCCCACCATTCGTTGACATAGATCTGCCCGGCCACCAGCCGATCCGCCGTCCAATGCGCCAGCTTCAGATCCCGTGTGTAAACCCCGGCGGCAAGGCCGAAATCGGTGCCATTGGCGATAGTGATAGCCTCTTCCTGCGTATCAAACGGCAGGACCACCAGCACCGGGCCAAAGAATTCTTCCTGCGCAATCCGCATATCCGGGCGCACATCGGTAAAGATCGTCGGTGCCATGAAATGCCCCGCCAACCCCGGCACCCGCGCGCCGCCCATCAGCAGCGTCGCCCCCTCTGACACCCCGGCACGGCACAGCGCCTCGACCCGCTCCAACTGCCGGGAGTTGATCAGCGGTCCCATGTCAAAGCCGTCAACACCGGGGCCAACGCTGCGCTTTGCAGCCAGTTCCTGCACCCGCGCCATCAGATCATCGTGGATCGACCGATGCACGATCAGCCGCGACCCGGCCGAACAAATCTGCCCGGCATGGTTGAAAATCCCGCGCACCGCACTGGCCGCCGTGCGGTCCAGATCGGCATCGGCATAAACAATCGCGCCGGATTTGCCGCCCAGCTCCATCACGCAAGGCACCACCCGTTCCACCGCCGCGCGCAGCACGGATTGGCCGGTGGCGACCGATCCGGTAAACACGATCTGGTCAATATCGCGGTGCGCCGCCAGCGCCGCCCCTGCGTCATGGCCATAGCCGCAAACGATATTCACCGCCCCCGCAGGCACCCCGACGCGCTGGCAAGCCTCGGCCAGCACGAACAGGCTTAACGGCGAATCCTCGGGCGATTTCAGCACCACGGTATTGCCGGTGATGATTGCGCAGGCAATCGACCGCGCCCCAACCGGCAACGGCCCGTTCCACGGCACGATCTGCGCCGACACGCCATAAGGTTCATGCAGGGTATAATCGATATAGCCATCGCCCAGCGGAATCTGCCGCCCCTCCAGCTTGTCGGCCAGCCCGGCATAGTAGGTCAGATAGCGCTGGGTCAGCGCCACCTCTGCCAACCCCGCCGCAAGCGTCTTGCCGTTGTCATGGCACTCCAGCAGCGCGATTTCCTCAACGCAGGCGTCCAGCTCGCGCGCCACCGCCAGCATCAGGTCGCCGCGCTTGTGCGGCCGCAGATCGCGCAGCACCCGGCTGTTAAAACAGGCACGCGCGCTTGCCACGGCGCGGTCAATATCGGCAGGCGTGCCGCGCGCCACCTCGGCAATCGGCTGGCCGGTGGCGGGATCGGTCACGCTGATGCGGGTGCCATCGCCGCCATCGACCCATTCCCCGCCGATGAAGTTCTGCCAGTAGGGTCTGATACCGTGGGTCATCGCATCCTCGCTTGGTCCGGCAGCAAACCGGATTTTCCGCCGCAGTATTTCATCTTGCCACCACAGAGACGAATACAGAAATCCAATGATGCCATGCCGCAAACGCATGTAGCAGCCCCGTCGCCACAACCATGCCGCCACAACCATGCCGCCACAACCATGCCGCCACAACCATGCCGACGGCGCATCAGGCTAGACCGTCCTTGCATTGGCGATCCCGCCCCCCGCCGGATTATCGTGACCCATGTAGTCAGGAGGGCCAAGCGGATGTCGGCAGCAAAAACTCATCGTGTGGCGATTCTCGGCCTGATGCTGGAAAGCAATCGTTTTGCCCCGGTGATCACCGAAGAAGACTACCTCAAGCGCGTCTATCTGGCGGGCGAGGAAATTCTGGAAGACCTGTACTGCGCTGACCCGAAATTGCCGACAGAGATCAGGGGCTTTGCCATTGAAATGGATCACCACGGCGAATGGCAGCCGGTGCCGATCCTGGTCGGTCTGGTCGAGGCGGGCGGGCCGCTGGACCACGGCTTCTTTGAAACGGCGATGCAGGAAATCCGCACCCGCCTGCGCGCTGCGGGGCCGCTGGATGCGGTCTATATCTCCAACCACGGCGCGATGATCACCACGCAGAATGCCGACCCCGATGGCGAAATCTTTCAGGCGGTGCGCGATATCGTCGGGCCAGCCGTGCCGGTGGTGGCCACGCTCGATCTGCATGGCAACGTGTCGGATCGCATGGTGCAGCTGGCCGATGCGGTGATCGCCTACCAGACCAACCCACATGTCGACATGCTGGACCGGGGCCGCGATGCCGCAATGATCCTGCACGAGCTATGGGCCGGCATGAAGCCCGATGTCGCCTTCATCCGCCTGCCGCTGGTGCCGCCCACCGTCACCCTGCTGACCGAGGCCGGCCCCTATGCCGATATCATGAACTACGGCCAGTCGCTGGTCGGCGGCGATATCGCCAATGTCTCGATCCTTGGTGGCTTTGCCTATAGCGATACGCCGAAGAACGGCATGGCGATCATTGTCACCGCACGCGCAGCAAATGGCAGCGCGCAGGCGGTGGCCGACAAGATCGCCCGCATGGCATGGGGCGAACATCTGCGCTTTGTGCCGCACCTGACCGCGCTTGCCGATGCGGTGGAAAAGGTGGCGCAGGTTGCCGCCGACCCAAGCCTGCCCGCCGTGATTCTGGCCGATGTCGCTGACAACCCCGGCGGCGGTGGCAACGGCAATACCATGTGGATTTTGCAGGCCCTGCACGCGCGCGGTATCAGCGGCGTGATTGTGGGCGTGATTACCGACCCCGCTTTGGCCGCCGAGGCGCATCGGCTGGGGCAGGGTGCCCGCTTTCGTGCCGTGTTCAACCGGATGCCGCCGGACGACTTCTCGCAGCGGTTCGAGGCCGACGCCCGCGTCATTACCCTGCGCGACGGCGATTGCGTCGGGCGGCGCGGCTTTTATGCCGGGCGGCGGATGAACCTTGGCGCGTCAGCCCTGCTCGATCTGGGCGGCATTCAGGTGGTGGTGATTTCGATCCGCACCCAATGCGCCGACCCGATTTTTCTAGAGATGATGGGCCTGAACATCGCTGCCGCCCGCGCCGTGGCAGTGAAATCGCGCGGCCACTTCCGCGCCGGGTTTGACGAATTTTTCCCGCCCGCGCAGGTCATCGAGGTTGACGCCCCCGGCCTGACCTCGCCGGTGCTGAACCGCTTCGATTTCAAGAACCTGCCGCGCCCGGTGTTCCCGATTGATCTGCAAGCCGAATGGCCGCGCAGCTAAGCTGATCACATAAAAAAGCGGCCGGGATCACCCGGCCGCTTTTCCAATTCTGCTGGTGCGTTTCAGTAATCCACCACCACGCCGCGTCCCTGTTCAATCGCCCGGCGCATCGCCAGATCGGCCACCACCAGATCTTGCAGTGCCACGCCGGTGCCATCGAACAGGGTAATCTCGGCCTCCGACCGCCGCCCCTCGGCGCGACCTTCCAACACCGCCCCCAGAGCGGTGAGGTCGGCCGCGCCAATCAAACCTTGCGCATAGGCGTGTTGGCATTCGCCGATGCTAATCGCCTGCGCCGCCTCGTCCACGAACAACCGCGCGGCGGCGACCAAGGCCGGATCAAGCTCTTGCTTGCCCTTGGTATCCGCCCCCATCGCGCTGATATGGGTGCCGGGGCGGATCCAGCCCTTCTGCAGGATCGGCTTTTGCGAAGGCGTCACCGTGATGATGATCTCTGCCGCCTCGGCCACCGCTTGCGGGCTGGTTTCGGCCACATACTCCAGCCCCAGCGCCGTCACCGCCGCTGCAAAGCGCGCCACGTTTTCCGACAGCGGGTCCCAGGCATGCACCCGTGTCAGCCCGCGCACCTTGGCGGTGGCGCGCAGCTGATGCACCGATTGCCCGCCGGTGCCGATGATGCCCAGCACCGTCGCATCGGCACGCGACAGCGCCCGCGTCGCCAGCGCCGAGGCCGCCCCCGTCCGCACCCCGGTCAGATAATTCGCGCTGACCAGCCCCGAGGCCCGCCCGGTTTCGGGATCAAACATCAGAGTCGAGGATTGGTGGTTGGTCAGCCCGCGCGGCAGGTTATGCGGCCAATAGCCCCCCGCCTTCAGCCCCAGAAACGGGGCCGAAATATCGCCGCCCGCCTTCACGCCATAGACGGCATCGGCATGGCCCACCACCTCGCGCACCACCGGGTAATTCCGCGCCTTGCCCTGCGCCATGGCGATAAACGTCGCCGCGACCGCCTCTATCGCGTCTTCGATGCTGACAAGATCCTGTGCCAGCGATTCCGAGATGATCAACATATGTGTTTCCTTGCCAACCTGTCAGGATTCCAGAATGAGTTCGCCGATCATCACGTTCATGCCCGCCAGCAAGCCGCCATCGACGGGCAGCGCGACGTCAGTGATGTCGCTGGCATCATCCGAGGCCAGAAACGACACCGCCTTGGCGACGTCTTCAGGTTCAGCCACCCGGCCCATCGGATACCAGCGCGCCAGTTTTTCAAACACCGCCGGGTCTTGTTGCTGGCGGATTTGCCACGAGGCATTTTCTGTCGAACCGACCCCTGCAGCACCGCGTTACAGCGGATGCCAAAGCGGCCATATTCCGACGCAACCGATTGCGTCAGGTTGATCAGCCCGGCTTTCGCAGCGCTATAGGCCGGATTGCCAAAATAGCGCAGCCCGTTGACCGAAGCGCTATTGACCACCACCCCTGCCCCGCGCGTCTGCATCCGTGGCAACAGTGCGCGCAGGCAATGATAGCTGCCGTTCAGGTTGACATCGACCTCGCGGTGCCACGCCTGCAGCCCGATGCCGCCCAGATTGCCCGCATCGGTAAAAGCGGCATTGTTGACCAGCAGGGTGATCGGGCCAAGGGCCGCCTCGCAGGAGTCAATCGCGGTGGTAAGCCCGGCCATATCGGTAATATCGGCGCTGGTGGCAAAGGCGCGGTGGCCTTCTGCGGTCAACAGGGCCGCCGGTGCTACGGCCCCTGCGGCGTCCAGATCAATCACCGCTACGGCAGCGCCTTCGCGCGCCAGATGCAGGACGATGGCGCGGCCAATGCCGTGGGCGGCTCCGGTCACAAGGGCAATGGTGCTGCTGTGTTTGGGCACATCTGTCTCCGGGTGGCGTCAAAGGGCGGCCACGATCCAGTCAAGCGACCGCAACCGCATATGGCCGTAATTGTAGAAGGAAAGCTGTGCCGCCCCTGCCGTGCGGGCCGAAGCCACGCAGGCGGCAAGATCATCGGGGCCGGTCACATGCGGCCAGGTCGGGCGCAGGATAAAGCTGATCGCGGCGGCGTCACCAGCGGCGGCGCGGACCTGATCCATATCCTGCGCAATCGCTGCGGGGCCGATCTGATAGGCAGGCACCTCCAGCCGGTCGGCCACCTTTGCCAGCGCCGCAAGATCGCTACCCTCGCGCCAGCACAGCGCGTTCGGCGTCTGCACCGATGGAATCACCGCAAGGCAAACCGCCGGGTCCAGCGCCGCCCGCACCTCGGCGATCAGCGAGGTGACAGTATCGGCACGGCAAGCCTGCAACGCCCTCCAGTCAGGGTCGGTCTGCGGGTTCAGCACCGGCGCTGCGCCATCGGCAAAGAACGCCTCCAGATCACGCCGCGCTTGATCCGCGAGCGCGCCACCGTCCAGACCCGCCGCCTTGGCACGAGCCAAACAGGCGGCGCAAAAGCAGGTGCCGAGCAGGGTTTCTACCGGCTCTGGCAGCGCGATCAGCTCAAATTCATGGTGGTGGCCGTGGCGATAGGTCTGAAACCCCGGCGCCTCGATGGCGATTTCACCGATACCCGGCTGCGCTGCGGTATCCAGACACAGCGCGGTCAGATAGCGCCGCACCTCGGGTTGCGACGGGCACAGCGCGTTGATCAGCGGATCGACAAACGGCGTCTGACAGCACAGATCCGGGTGCAGCGCCCCAAGCCGTGAGTTGTGCAAACCCACCGTCCAGCCGGTCACATGAAAATCGTCCGCCTCACGGGCCAGCGCAGGCAGGGCATCATACTCAGCCACCATCGCTGCCGCCTGCGGCTGCATCCGGCCATAGCGCACTGGATCGGGGCGGAAATATACCGTGCCATCTTGGGGAAACCACACCTTGCCACCGGGAGCATGCGGGCGCAGGAACTTGCCAGCGTGATAGGCAGTCGCCAGCGACACCGCGTTCAGCCCGGCGTCGCGCAGCCGTCCGGCCACCGCAGCGGTGCCTTCCTGCCACAGATCCCACGCGTAAACATACATGCCGCGCCGCATCAAAGCCCCTTGCCAACTTGGTTCTGCCTTTGGATAGGCCCGCGCGGCGCAAGTCGCCAATGCCGTGCGGGCATGGCTGCATTCAGGATTCGTATTCGCCTTGCGCCGCCGCTTTGCGGTAGCCTCACTGCAAGCGGGCATGCCAAGGAATATGATCATGAAAAACATCATCGTCACCGGCGGCAGCGGCAAGGCCGGGCGGGCGGTGTGCCGCCATCTGGTCGAGCGTGGCTATAACCTGCTGAACATCGACATGCAGCCATCTTCCGACCCGGTTTGCCCGATGCTGAAGGTCGATCTGACCGATTTCGCACAGGTGATGGACGCGATGCAGTGGAGCGGTGGCAAGGATCACCCGTTCCGCAAATTTCGCACCCCGGATGCGGTGGTGCATTTCGCCGCCATCCCCGCACCCGACCTGCAGCCCGAGGAAGTGACCTTCCGCACCAATATCATCTCAACCTACAACGTGTTTGACGCGGCGTTGCGGGCGGGGGTGCGGCGCATCGTCTGGGCCTCGTCTGAAACCACGCTGGGCCTGCCGTTCAGCCCGGAAAACCCACCCGCCTATGCGCCGGTCGATGAAGATCACCCGATGCGCCCCGAAAGCGGTTATTCGCTGTCGAAGGATTTGGGCGAGGAAATGGCACGGCAGATGGCGCGCTGGAACCCCGGCAGCAGCTTTATCGGCCTGCGGCTTTCCAACGTGATGGAGCCGCGCGACTATG
The DNA here is from genome assembly GCA_043736155.1 of Paracoccaceae bacterium. GTDB lineage: Bacteria > Pseudomonadota > Alphaproteobacteria > Rhodobacterales > Rhodobacteraceae > JANNRR01. The sequence continues at coordinate 12,668 of JAYTDA010000320.1, forward strand.
CCCGCTTTGCTGGCTGGCAAGACACGCCGCATTTCCGCGAATGGAACCTGTGGGGCTATATCGACGCCCGCGATTGTGCGCAGGCGGTGCGCCGCGCGCTGCATGTTGATCTGGTTGGCGCGGATCACTTCATCATTGCCAATGCCGACAGCGTGATGACCCGCCCCAGCGCCGATCTGATGGCCGAGGTGTTTCCGAGCGTGCCGGTGCGCGGCACGGTCAGCGGCACCCAGACTCTGCTGAGCATCGAAAAAGCCCACCGCGTGCTGGGTTATGAACCGGAACACTCATGGCGCGGGGCGCGGGGCTGACCGACTGCCTACGGTTATCTTCGCATCAACGCCAACGGTGCCCGGATCGCAGACCGGGCGCCCTTTTGAGTCTGCACTTGCCCGCCAACAAACGGGCTATGCAGCCGCCACATAACATGATGCGTTAATTCAATTTCAATTCTGTGTGCGCGCAACCCAGTATGACTTTACTAAAGTTGGCCGCACGAAGCTAACTTGCGATTTCCCTAGCGTAATACAATACAACAGGAGTGACTCCCTATGACCTATTCGTTTCGGACATCCACTGCGGTAATGGCGCTTGGCCTTGGCATGTATGCCTTCGCCCCGGCGGCCTACGCGCAGACGGTGGTTGACTTCACCGTTGCCGAATACAGCGCCAAGACCGGCCCCTATTTCCAAGAGGTCGCCACCGCGTTCGAGGCAGCCAACCCCGACATCAAGATCAACATCGAAGTCGTGCCGTGGGATACCCTGCTGCAACGGCTGACCACCGACGTTGCTGGCGGTTCTGCCCCTGACATCTCGATCATCGGAACCCGCTGGCTGCTGGACTTTGCCTCGCAGGGCATAGCCGAGCCGGTGGACAGCTATATGACGCCGGAGTTCAAATCGACCTTCATCGACACTTTCATGGGCCCCGGCATCATTGAAGGCAAGATCATGGGTCTGCCGGTGGCCGCCTCTGCCCGCGCGATGATGGTCAACATGGACCTTTACGACAAAGCCGGTGCCACGCCGCCCACCACCTGGGACGAGCTGTATGAGACGTCGAAGAAGATCGCGGCGCTGCCCGATACCTTTGCCTTCGGCCTGCAAGGCAAGGAAATCGAGACCGATGCCTATTTCTACTACAACTTGTGGACGCATGGCGGCGACATTCTGAACGCCGACGGCACCTCTGGACTGGCAAGCGATGCGGCGATCACCTCGGCCAAGCTTTACAAGCAGATGATCGACGAAGGCCTGACGCAGCCGTCGCCGACCAACTACAATCGTGAAGACGTGTTCAACCTGTTCAAGCAGGGCAAAGTCGGCACCATCTTCACCTTCCCGATGCTGATCCCGCAGATCAAGGAAGAAGCACCGAACCTGAAATACAAGATACTTCCCCTCCCGGAGGCTGGTGCCAAGGCCACCTATGGCGTGACCGATACACTGATGATGTTTGCGGATTCAGATGCAAAAGAAGCGGCATGGAAGTTCATCGAATTCGCCTATCAGGATCAATACCGCGAAAAGTTTGATCTGGGCGAAGGCTTCCTGCCGGTGACCAAGAACATCGCGGCGCTGCCCCACTTTACCGAAGATCCGGATGTTGCCGGTTTCGCTGCTGGCCTGCCTTATGCCAAGTTCGCGCCCGTCATCGCCAACTGGGAAGAAATCGCGGATGTTACCGTGCGGACCATGCAGCAGATCTATCTGGGCGAAGTCACCCCGGAAGATGGCATGAAAGCCGCCGCCGCCGCGATCAACAAGATCCGCGGTCTGTGATCTGACCCGAACCGAACGCAAAGAGCGGCAGCCGCCGCTCTTTGCCCTTGTAGCCGCATGACAGCCCTGAAATCCGGGGCGTGGGGTAAGATGGCCAACCGCATCCAGAAATCCGTGCCAATGCTGATGATCCTGCCCAGCCTGCTGCTGGCGGTGTTGATCATCGGCTACCCGATCCTCGATCTGGCCTGGACGTCCAGCCAAGAGGTCAGCCGCTTTGGCAAACTGATCGGCTTCATCGGCTGGGCCAACTTTGCCGAGGTGTTCTCCGACCCGCTGTTCTGGGAATCGCTGACCCGCACCGGCGTCTGGACTGCTGCCGTTGTCACCGGAACCTTGCTGATTTCCATGCCCGTCGCGATGATCCTGAACGATGATTTCTATGGTCGGGGCGTGGCGCGGGTGATCGTGATGCTGCCTTGGGCGATCTCTCTGACGATGACGGCTGTGGTCTGGCGGTGGGCGCTGAACGGACGGTCCGGGCTGCTGAATGCGACGCTGATGCAAGCCGGGATCATTGATCAGCCGATTGAATGGCTTGCCACCGCAGGCACCGCCTTTGTCGTTGAAATTCTGGTGGGGATTCTGGTTTCGATCCCGTTCACCACCACCATTCTGCTGGGGGGCTTGTCGTCGATGCCGCAAGACGCCTACGAGGCGGCGGTGGTCGACGGCGCGACCGGCTGGCACCAGTTCCGCTATATCACCCTGCCGCTGATGAAGCCGTTCATCAACATCGCCATCGTGCTGAACGTGATCTATGTCTTCAACTCGCTGCCGATCATCTGGGTGATGACCGAAGGCGGCCCGGCCAATGGCACCGATATTCTGGTGACATACCTTTACAAGCTGGCCTTCCGCTTTGGTCAGTTGGGCAAGGCCTCGGCAATTTCGCTGATCATGTTTGGCGTGCTTTTGATCTTCACCATCCTTTATGTCGCCCTGATCAGCCGCAACGACGCCGATGATGCCGCCCCGGAAGCTGAGGTTGATGATGAACACTAAGCTGCGCAAAAGCATCTTCTACTGGGTCTTGCTGCTGCCCTTGGCGGTGGTCAACCTCTTCCCCTTTGCGGTGATGTTCGTCACCGCCGTCCGCCCGCGGGATGAGCTGTTCGTCTACCCGCCGACCTGGGGCTTCAGCGAATTCCGCTGGGAAAACTTCAGCGAGATGTGGGTGAAAACCAACTTCGGTGGCGCGCTGATGAACAGCCTTTATGTCAGCGTCACTGCCACCGCGCTGGCTTTGGTGCTGGCGATCCCGTCGGCCTATGCGATGTCGCGCTATCGCTTTGCGGGCAAGGGAGCTTACCGGATCTTTCTGCTGATGACGCAGATGATGTCGCCCATCGTGCTGGTGCTGGGGCTGTTCCGGCTGATGATGACGCTGGGGCTGGTGAATGACCTGAACTCGCTGGTGATCACCTATGCCGCCTTCAACCTCGCCTTCACCATCTGGATGCTGCAAAGCTACTTCAACTCGATCCCGCGCGATCTGGAGGAAGCAGCCTGGATGGATGGCGCCAGCCACCTGACCAGCCTGCTGCGCATCTTCCTGCCGCTGGCGGTGCCGGCGATTGTGGTGACGGCGATCTTTACCTTCATCAACAGCTGGAACGAATTCGCGCTGGCGCTGACAATGATGCGGTCTTCCGACGATTTCACGCTGCCGGTGCAGATTTATGCGCAGGTGGCCGGGCGCTATCAGGTGGAATGGCATCATGTGATGGCAGGCACTGTGCTGGCCACGGTGCCGGTGGCAATCGTGTTCTCGTGGCTGCAACGCTATCTGATCCACGGCATGGCACTTGGGGCGGTGAAATGATCCGCCAGAATTACGGGGAATGGAAATGTCGTCTGTCACCATCCGCGACGTGAAGAAAAGATACGGGGCCATGCAGGTGCTGCACGGCGTCGATCTGGAAATCCGGGACCGCGAGTTTGTCGTGCTGGTTGGCCCGTCGGGCTGCGGCAAATCCACCTTGCTGCGGATGATTGCCGGACTGGAAAGCGTGTCTTCCGGCGATATCATCATCGGTGACAAGGTGGTCAACGATGTGCCCGCCAAATCGCGCGATATCGCCATGGTGTTCCAGAACTATGCGCTTTACCCGCACATGTCGGTTTACGAAAACATGAGCTTCAGCCTGCGGCTGCGGCGGCAGGCGAAAGAAGTGATCGACCGCAAGGTGCGCGAGGCCGCCGAGATTCTGAACCTTGGCAAGTTTCTCGACCGCTCGCCGCGGCAGTTGTCGGGCGGACAGCGGCAGCGAGTAGCGATGGGCCGCGCGCTGGTGCGCGATCCGCAGGTGTTCCTGTTTGACGAGCCGTTGTCGAACCTTGACGCCAAGCTGCGCGTGGTGATGCGGACAGAAATCAAGGCGCTGCATCAGCGACTGCAAACCACGTCCGTCTATGTCACGCATGACCAGATCGAAGCCATGACGATGGCCGACCGGATCGTCGTGATGAACGGCGGCAAGATCGAACAGATCGGCAGCCCGCTGGAGTTGTATGACACCCCGGCCAATCTGTTTGTGGCAGGCTTCATCGGCTCGCCTTCAATGAACTTCATCGAAGGTGTTTTGGGCCGCGATGCGGGCGGGGCGTTTGTTGAACTGCCGGGAGGCGTGCGTTTGGCGGTGCCGAACATGGCTTCGGGCGTGGCAGGGCAAAAGGTGGTCTTCGGCGCGCGGCCCGAACATTGCGCTTTGGCCAAGGGCGATGCAGGCGTCGCGGTTCTGGTTGAAGTGGTGGAACCCACCGGCGCTAATATTCAGGTTTATACCAAGCTGGCAGGCACACCGTTCTGCGCGATCTTTGCCGAACGGCATGAATTCAAGCCGGGGCAAACCATCCGGCTGACTTTCCCCGCCGACAAGATCCACCTGTTTGATGTGGAAACCGGCGCGCGACTGTAAGCGATTAAAGCACAACAAAAAGCCTGCCGGGGGATCACCCGGCAGGCTTTTTCATTTCCGCCGCCCTACCAGCCGTTGATGCGCGACCACAAATCCACCACCGGCCCCGCGCCCGCATCGACCACCCGGTAGCCGTCATACATCGCGGCGGTCATGCAGACGTGGTTCGGCAACACCCGCACCCGCGATCCGATCGGCAGTTGATCAAACGGGAACGGGCCGTCAGCGGTCAGCATGCCGTGCTCCTGATAGACATGTCCGACCCGCACCGACCCGATGCGGCGGCTGCAATCTTCCGACATGATCATGCCAAAGCCGATGTCTTCCGCCAGACCCGGTGCACCAGTGCTGCGGTCTTTCGACAGCGCCAGCCCGCCCGCATCAATCAGCGCGCTGTTCATGTCGGGGCGGTGGCCGATCACCGTTGCCAGCACTGAAACCGCGATATCCTCCAACC
>JAYTDA010000321.1:0-1639 GCA_043736155.1 Paracoccaceae bacterium
CGCCAGCGAGTCGTGAACCAGCGCGATCTGGCCGACATCGTGCACCACGTCGCGCGCCTTTTGCAGAACATACTGCCCCTCTTCCGTCAGGACCGCGCCGCGGGAATGACGCGTGACCAACCCCACACCGACAGCCACCTCCAGGCGCTGCAAGGACGCCGTCAGCGCCGGTTGAGTCAGCCGCAGCCTGCGCGCGGCGGCTGACAGGCTGCCGGTTTCAGCAATGGCAATCAGGGCATGAAGGTCGCGCAGTTCCATGTTTTTCAGGGCCATTCTGCGGGCGTCAGATACGGGCACCATCCATCAGTTCAATCTATAGCTCCCTTTCGTTTTTACCGGATCGTCAAGCGGAACCGCTTTCTTCAGCATTGACTTCAAAGTGAGCAGTTCCAACCGGCAGACACCGACAGCCAAGGCGCTGCCGTGGTTTCGCACAGCCCAAAAAGGGATTCCCATGACGCGCCGCATCATCGACTTGAGTCTGACCATTGAAGACAACATGCCCGCCCACAAGATGTTTCAAAGCCCGATATATCTGAAGGCTTTGACCCACGAGTCGACCTTGTCATTCAGTCTTGGTGTGCCGGAAGACCCGATGACCTTTCAGACCAACTATATCGGCATGCTGGATCATGTTGGCATCCATGTGGATGCCTTCCTGCATGTGAATCCCAAGGGTCTGTCGGTCGATCAGATGCCGCTGGATTTGTTCATGGGCAAAGCTGTCTGCCTTGACCTGCGCCACATCGCCGATCTTGAGGATATCACCGCCGAGCACATGACGGCTGCCGAAGTAGCCATCGGGGTGACGGTCGAAGGCCATATCGTCCTGTTGTGCACCGGGTTTCATGCGCGCAACTGGGGCGACCGCAAGCAGATTGTCTGGGGTAATCCGGGGCTGACGGTGGGGGCGACGCAGTGGCTGTATGATCGCGGGTCGCGGATGCACGGGGTTGAGGGGCCATCCACTGACAAGCCCAGCGACAACCTGTTCGCGCAACACCGGCTGTGCCGCGACCTTGGGATTTCGCATTTCGAGTGGCTAGTCAATCTGGAAAGCCTGGTGGGTCTGGGAGAGTTTGAATTCGTCGGCCTGCCGATCAAGTTCAAGGGTGGCTCGGGCTCTCCGGTTCGGGCGGTCGCGATCATCGACGCATAGGGGCGGGCAGACATGTCAGGCTTTGCCTTCGTCACAATTGCGGACCTGTCCGAAGGCTTTCGCCGCCGCGCGTTTTCTCCGACCGAGGTTTTGGCCGATGTCATCCGCCGGTTGGAGGTGATCGAGCCGATGTTGAACATGTTCGCCCACCTTGATCTTGCGGGCGCGCAGGTGCAGGCCAAGGCGGCTGAGGCGCGGATGATGCAGGGCGGGTTGCTTGGCCCGCTGGACGGCATCCCAACCTCGGTCAAAGACCTGATCGCGGTGGCGGGGATGCCGCAACGGTTTGGGTCGCGCAGCACCAGCGCGGCGCCGGTCACCCGCGACGCGCCCTCGGTTGAACGCCTGCGGGCAGCGGGGGCGGTGATCCTTGGCAAGTCGACCACCAGCGAGTTTGGCTGCAAAGGCGTCGGCGACAGTCCGTTGACCGGCATCACGCGCAACCCGTGGGATATGTCAAAGACCCCCGGCGGGTCTAGC
>JAYTDA010000322.1:0-6866 GCA_043736155.1 Paracoccaceae bacterium
CATGACGTAATAGGCGGTCAGTGCGGGCAGCACATCGCTGGGGTCAACGTCGCGTAGGATGCTGACGGCGGTGGCGTGGCTGGAATGCAGATGCACCACCGCCTGCGCATCCTTGCGTTCGCCATACATCGACAGGTGCAGAAACGCCTCTTTCGTGGGCGCATCACCAGAAATCAGCTGCCCCGCCGCATCTAGCCGCGACAGCCGCGCGGGATCGAGGGTGCCGAGGCATACGTTCGTCGGCGTCATCAGCCAGCCGCCATCCTCCAGCCGCACCGAGATATTGCCGCTGCTGCCAGCCGTCAGCCCGCGATCAAACAGCGACGCGCCGACCCGGCAAATTTCATCCCGGATGCGGGTTTCTTCAGGCATCGGCAGGCTCCATTTCCAACAGGGTCCAGGCTTTCAGGAAGAAATCCTCGGCGCCAAAGTTGCCCGATTTCAGCGCCAATACCAGATCCGGCCCGGAAATACTGCGCGTCCACGGCACGCCGGGGGCGATTTCGGGGCCGATTTCCAACGTGGTGACCCCAAGCGCCGCCACCACAGCGCCCGAGGTTTCGCCGCCCGCAATCAGATAGCGGCTGAACCCGGCGACTTGCAGAAGGCGGGCCACCTCGGCCAGCGTGGTTTCCACCAGCGCGCCGGAAGCGTGCTGCCCCAAGCGGGCCTGAATCGAGTGCAAAGTTGCCGGATCGGCGCTGGAATAGATCAGCGGGATCCGATCCTGCGGCTGCGCCGCAGCCCAAGCGGCCAGACTGGCGGCGCTTTGCTGGTCGGACAGCAGCGCATCAACATCCAAGGCCAGCGTCGGCGAACCCGCCGCCTTTGCCGCCGCAATTTGCCCGTGCGTCGCCACCGAACACGACCCCGCCAGCATCACCGAGCGGCCCTTTGGTGCGGCCATCCGGGTTTGCGCAGGGCGCGGCGCAACCTTGCCCGCGCGCACAAAATTCGCCGCCAACCCCAGCGCAATGCCCGAGCCGCCCGTCACCAGCGGCATGTCGGAACAGGCCGCGCCGATGGTGCGCAGGTCGGCGTCGTGCAGCGTATCAACGATCAGAATGCGCTTGCCAGCCGCAGCCTGCGCGGCAAAAGCCTGCCGCACGGCAGCCTCGCCCTGCGCGATGGTATCGACTGTCACCAGCCCGACCGGCAGCGTTGTCTGCCGCTGCAGCACCCGCACCAGATTGGCATCGTGCATCGGATTCAGCGGGTGATCCTTCAGCGGACTATCGGACAGTAGCGCATCGCCAACGAACAGATGCCCGCGATAGGTGGTGCGCCCCGCCGCCGGGAAAGACGGGCAAGCGATGGTCAGATCGCCGCCGGTCAACGCCAGCAGCGCCTCGGCCACCGGGCCGATGTTGCCTTCGTCGGTTGAATCGAAGGTGGAGCAGTATTTGAACAGCAACTGCTCCGCGCCGCCCGCGCGAAGCAGGTTCGCTGCGGCAACTGACATTTCCACCGCCTGCGCCGCCGGGATCGAGCGCGACTTCAGCGCGATGACGATGGCTTCGGTGTCGGGCAGATTGCCTTGCGTCGGCACGCCGATGATCTGCACCGTGCGCAGACCTTCGCGTGCCAGCATCAGGCACAGATCGGTCGCGCCGGTGATGTCATCTGCAACTGCGCCAATCAGCAAGGCTGGTCCTTTCCTTGGGGGGCAGCCCCGAAAAGCAGTGATCAGAACGGGTTTAGCGGCAATTGTGACAGGATTGACGGATCTGTCAGCGAACTAAGGCCTTGCTTTTCGTTTCTGTCATGCGCTAACGATATTTATGGCAACGCTATCATTCGTGCTTCTGCAAGGCAAGCCCGCCGCCAAGAACTCTGCCAACCCGCTGAAAAGGCGAAGAAATAGAGGAATAACATGCAGAATGGGGCCAATTTGAACGTTTGCGTCATCGGGTTGGGGTCTATGGGCTTTGGAATGGCATCTTCGCTGCTGCGGGATGGCTTTCCGGTCAGCGGCTATGATCTGAATGCCGAAGCTGTGACCCGGCTCGTCGCGCTTGGCGGAAAACCGGCGCAAAGCCTGAGCGAGGCAGCCGCCGGGGCCGATGTCGTTTTATGCGTGGTCGTGAATACGGCACAAACCGAAACGGCGCTGTTTGGTCAGGCTGGCGCTGCGGCGGCGATGGCACCGGGCGGCGTGATCCTGTCTTGCGCGACGATGCCGCCTGATGCCGCGCGTGACTTTGCGGCGCGGGCAGAGGCCAGCGGTTTGGGCTATCTGGATGCCCCGATCAGCGGCGGCGCGGTGCGGGCCGCAGCCGGGGAGTTAACGATCATGGCCTCGGGCAAACCGGCGGTTTTCACGCAGGCTCGCCCGGTGTTGGACAGCATCGCTGCCAAGGTCTACGAGTTGGGGGAAGATGCGGGCATCGGTGCCGCGTTCAAGATCGTCAACCAGTTGCTGGCCGGGGTCCACATCGCTGCAGCCTGCGAGGCGATCACCTTTGCCAAAGCAATGAATCTAGATATTGCAAAGGTTTACGAGGTGATTACCGCCTCGGCAGGTAATTCCTGGATGTTTGAAAACCGGGTGCCGCATATTCTGGAAGGCGAGTATGCGCCGCGCAGTGCGGTGGATATCTTCATCAAGGATCTGGGTATTATTTCCGACATTGGCCGTGGGTTGAAGTTCCCGACACCGATCGCCTCGATGGCGCTACAGATGTTCGTGATGACCGCCGCTGCCGGAATGGGCCGTGATGATGACGCCTCGGTGGCGCGGATGATCGCGGGTCTGGCGGGGCTGGAGCTGCCCGGAATGGAGCGCTGAACATGCCGCGTTTTGCCGCCAACCTGACGATGATGTTTCAGGAACACGCCTTCATGGATCGTTTCGCCGCAGCTGCCGCTGCCGGTTTTGACGCGGTCGAATATCTTTTCCCCTATGATTGCGACATGTCGCAAATTGCCCTGTCATTGCAGGAAAATCGGCTGGCGCAAGCCCTGTTCAACCTGCCACCGGGGGATTGGCAAGCCGGAGAGCGCGGCTTGGCAGCGTTGCCAGACCGGAAGGCAGACTTTCGCGAATCCGTCGCCCTCGCCTTGCGCTACGCCGGGGCAACTGGGGTCGGTCGAGTGCATGTGATGAGCGGCATCGCCCGTCGCGACGATGCCGCCGCCCGCGCCTGCTACCGCGACTCGGTTGCCTATCTGTGCGATCAGGCGGGGCAAGCCGGACTGGATGTGCTGATCGAGCCGATCAACGCACGGGACATGCCGGGATATTTTCTGAATGATTTCAACTTTGCAACCGATCTGATCGCCGATCTGGGTGCGGCCAACCTGAAGCTACAATTCGACATTTACCACCGCCAGATCATTCATGGCGATGTGCTGACTGGGCTGAAAACCCTGATGCCGATTGTCGGCCATATGCAGATCGCCGCCGTGCCGCTGCGGCATGAGCCAGGCACCGGCGAGCTAAACGATTTTCGCATCCTGTCGGCGCTGGATGAACTGGGTTACACTGGTTTTGTCGGCTGCGAATACCGCCCGGCGGCAGGCACTGTTGCAGGCTTGGGCTGGCTGAAAGCGCTCCGAAAGGGGTGATGCGCCCGACCGCAACCAGGCGTAACCTGTTCACTTTACAGCAAAAGCCTGATGAAACGCCAGATCGGCTGGGCTGAAACGTTCCGTCGCGAAATTGCGCTGATGCCAGTAGGGATAGATCAGCGGGATGGTGCTGACCTCGGTGAGGCGCGCGATTTCTTCCGTGGTCAGCTTCAGCGAAACGGCGGCGCAGTTGTCGCGGAACTGCACTTCGGTGCGGCCACCGAACACCAGAGAGCTGACGGCGGGGCGGGTCAACAACCACGCCAAGGCGACTTGTGCCGCCGAAACGCCACGCGAATCGCCAATGCTTACAAGGATATCCACGATGTTCCGAAGCTTCTCAACATCGCGGATCGGTGGTTCGGTCCAGCCAGAAAACTGCCGCGAGCCTTCGGGTGTGGCAGGGCCGCGGCGGTGCATGCCCGACAGCAATCCGGCGGCCAGCAGGCTCCAGACCAGGACGCCCAGGCCCTGATCGACCGAAATCGGCAGCAATTCGTATTCTGCCTCGCGCGCCTCCAAAGTATAGTGGATCTGCTGGGTGACAAAGCGCGGGCGACGGTCGCGATCGGACACGGCCAGCGATTTCATGATGTGCCAGCCAGAATAATTCGAGCAGCCGATGTGGCGCACCTTGCCCTGGTGCACCAAAGTATCCAGCGCGGCGAGCGTTTCTTCGACCGGCGTGAGGCCATCCCATTCGTGCATTGAGGAGATGTCGATATGGTCGGTGCGCAGGCGTTTCAGGCTGCGTTCGCAATCGCGAATCAGATGAAAGCGCGACACGCCCTCGTCATTCGGGCCGGTGCCGAACCGCATCCGCGCCTTGGAGGTAATCAGCACATCGTCGCGGCGGCCCTCCATAACCTCCCCCAATATATCTTCGGCAAGGCCGGTGGAGTACATGTTGGCGGTGTCGAACAGGTTCACCCCGACGTCGATGCAGAGGCCAACCAAACGGCGGGCCTCGGTTACGCCTTGCTGACCAACCATGGCAAAAGGCCCGGTGCCGCCGAAGGTGAACATGCCCATGGTGAGTGCGGAAACCTTCAGGCCAGTTCAGCCAAGTGTAAGAGATTCCATTATTTGCGTCTATTTTGGGCCATCAGGCAGAAAGCTGCCGGGCGATATGTTGCATGCCGATTTCCGGGCTGGTCAGCACGGGCAGCGGGGGTAATTCGTTCTGCACCAGGGCCAGGGCGTGCGTCATTGACGCCTGCGCCAGCACGATCACATCGGCCTTCGGGGCAAGATCGCGCAGGCTTTGCGCTACCATCGCGTCATGCCCGGCAGTGTCGCCGGAGCCGAGTTTCTGAAAGGCCCCCTCGGCCAGTTCGGCAATGACGGTGCAGGCGCGACCTGCTTGCGCGGCGCTGCGGCGGATCAGATCGCTGGTCGGATCCAGTGTGGTGCGCAGGGTGGCGAGAACGCCAATTCGCGACCCGAAGGTGACAGCCGCCTGCGCCATACCTTCATCAATGCGGAACAGCGGCACCGGGCAGAAAGGTCTGGCGGCATCGACGGCGGGGCCGAGGGACGAGCAGGTGACGACAACAGCGCTGGCTCCGGCCTCGACCGCCAAACGAACCATCTGCGCCAGCCGCCACATTGTGGTTTGCGACAGCGCACCATCGCGGATGGTGCCGCGCAGCAGGCTTTCATCCAGCGTGTTGAAGCCCTGCCACTGTGGCAAATGTTGCTTTGCCAGCCCATCAAACAGCGGGATCAGCCCGGAAACGGTGTGGATCATGGCGATTTGGGGCGGAATAACCGGGTTTGACGGTGACATGCTCGGTTTTTCCTTGCGAAATGCGTATGGCAACGCTGCCAATGCTGACTTTTGTCCCCGTTCAACACAACGGGGAATCAGCCTGCATTGCATGAAAACGCAACAGAGCTGCGGATTTCCGCATGCTCTATGCCGGTTTTGGATGCTGCTATCCTAAAAATGTTGATTGACAGCTTTCACGATTCGCTTAAGAAATGACAGCGCTGTCATTCTCTGGCACAGCCTGATCCAAGCTTCCGAACGCCCGCGACGGCCCACATGGGCAAATGGGCCGCAAAATCGAGGCCCACAGCAGGGCCGATGGCAATATGAGAGGAAGCTGCATGGCCGCGTCGGAGAACAAGGTGACAACTTCCAGCGCTTCGCCGATCTGGAGCCAACTGGCGCAGTTGCGGCAGGTGCGCGAGGTCAACGTGCTGGTGGCAATGATCATCGTTGGCGCGCTGATCAGCCTTTATACGCCGTATTTTCTGACCACCAACAACCTGATGGGGGTGTTTCGCGCCTTCTCGCTGACCGCGATCATGAGCATCGGCATGGTGATGGTGATCATCACCGGCGGGATTGATTTGTCAGTTGGGTCGGCGATGGGGCTGGCCTCACTGGTGACGGCGCTGGCCTTTGACGCCGGGTTTTCGCAAGCAGCCAGCATCAGCGCGGGCATTGCGGTGGGGATTTGCTTTGGTCTGGTGAACGGGTTGTTAATCACCGCCATCGGGTTGCCGCCGTTCATTGCCACACTGGGCACGCTGAGCATCGGGCGCGGCCTGATGTATATGGTCACGCGTGGCGTGCCGGTCACGCCGGATACGCCCGAAAGCTTTTCGGCGCTGGGGCAGGGCTATGTCGGGCCGGTTCCGGTGCCGGTGGTGATCATGCTGGTGCTGATGGTGGTGTTTGCTCTGATCATGCGGCGCACGCGGTTTGGCCGCCACGTCTATGCCACGGGCGGCAATGAACATGCGGCACGGCTGAGCGGGGTCAAGACCAGCCGTGTCAAGCTGTCGGTATACGTGCTGTCGTCCACCATCGCCTCTTTGGCCGGGATCATTGGGTTTTCGCGCTATCTTTCGGCGGAACCGGCCTCGGGCTTCGGGTCTGAGCTGGACGTGATCGCGGCAGCGGCAATTGGTGGGGCCAGCCTTGCGGGCGGCGTCGGCAGCGTCACCGGGGCGGTGATCGGCGCTGCTCTGGTCGGCGTTATCGCCAATGGCATCGTACTTTTGAACATCAATACCTATGCCCAGCAGGCCATTACCGGCGGCGTCATTCTGATCGCGGTCAGTCTGGATGTCCTGCGCAACAAACTTTCCGGCGGGAACAGTTGAAGGAGCGGCGGTTTCCACCGGACGGACGAAGGTTCAACAAGATCCGTCTCGGAGGACGAGCGGAATAGGAGGAGAGACTAATGAAGACCTTTATCAAGACCGCCCGCGCGGCGATGGTGACCATGGCGGTGCTGGCTGGCAGCTCTGCCATGGCGCAAGACATCACCATCGCGGTGATC
>JAYTDA010000323.1:0-9293 GCA_043736155.1 Paracoccaceae bacterium
GCCCAGCGCTGCGGCGATCAAGGTGGTGACGTTCACCGAGAGCCGGTCGACGGTGATGTCATCGCGCGGGATGAAGGGGAAGAGATCGATCCGGCCTGCGGCCCCGGCCAGAACGCCGGTGGCAGCACCACCTGCGCCGCTGGTGGTCAGGGCATAGTCGCCCGCTGCCGGGGATATCCACGGTACGTCCTGGTCGGCGAGAATGCGGGTGACCCCGTTCAGCCTCGACCGCAATTGCCCGGTGGTGGAGTTGTGCCAGAGCCAACCATCGGCCGGTGAACCGGGATCGGCCGCCAGGCCAGTCAGGGCCACCCCCACCGGAAACCGCACCCGGCCGGTATTGCGATCAGCGACAAGTGCATCGAAGAAGCTGCTGCCGTTCGGGCTGACCTTCAGGGTGAAATCATCGCTGGCCAGCGTGCCGAACAGTGCGCGCACCGAGAAGCCGGTCTTGAAGCTGAACGAGGCATCATTGGCGGCGGCGTTCTTGTTCACCGTTACGTCAATCGATGCGCCCGCGTTGTTCAGCAGGACGTTCGGCGTGTTGACGCTGAGCCGATTGGTGGCATCGGCGGTGGCTCCGCCCAGCCCCAAGAGCTGGGCCGTGAGATTGGCCTGCGGCATCCCCACCTGCGTGACGGCATTGGCGAAGGTGACTGTGGGCGTGTTCACGACCGTCGTGCCACCCGCCCCTAGTGTGGCGGACCCGATGTTGACGACCGTGGTCGATCCGGATGCGCCGCCGGTGCCGAGGTTCAGCGTCTTGGTCACGCCGGTTGGATTAACCCCCGTGCCCATCCCATACGTTGCGGCCGTGATCGCTGTGCCGATCAATGCCACCGCAGCGGAAACTGTGACCGTGCCCGAGGCCGTCAGCGTGCCAGTGATGGACACGGCACCCGACGCCGTCAGGGAACCGGAGAAGGTCTTGTTGCCGGTGAAGGTCTGCGTGCCCGCAAGAATTGCCAGTTCTGACGATGTGTTCGGCAGGGCGAACGTCCGCGTCGTACCTGTCGTAATCCCGGACAGCGAGAACAGCGCCTTTTTGGTCGGATCGGCGTCATTCACCAGACTGAAGACGGCGTCCGACACGTCGACCGGTTCGCCGACCAGATCCCAAGAAGACCCATTCCAGACGACAAATGCCTGTTCCGCCGCGATCCATGCTAGCCAGCCCGGGCGCGGCACCAGCCGTATCCAGACACCATCCACCCAGTAGGCGATATTCAGATCCCAACCTGCCCAGAGGCCTGTCGCGCCCGATGCTACGATATGCCGGTCGCCATCGGTCGGGCTGACGGGCGGCGTCGTGCGCGTGCGATCCAGCACCGAAAGCTGAACCGTGGCATCCAGTAGCCGCAGCGTCTCGTTGTGGGTGACATGCTTCTGCGCCTGCGATGCCTGGATATAAGGCAGCAGGAGGTGGGTGGTGATGTCTGACATTGTGCGCTTTCAGAAGGTTAGCGTGACGGACCGCGCAGCGCCCCGGCCAATCAAGGCCGAGAGCTGGTAGATTCGGATGGCGAGGGATTGGCCGAGGCCAAGCGGCGCGCCCCAATCGGCAGTCTGCTGGGCGGCGGTGTAGAGGGCAGAGATGGTGGCAACTTGTAAGGTTCTCCTACGAGTTGCCCCGTCAAGGATATCCACTTCGTAGCTTTCAGCGTCCTCGGCCAACGGCACATCGCCAGCGCCCCAAGTGTCGGCGGCCAGCGACCGCGACCGGCGCGTCCAACGGATCGTCAGATCGCCCGGACTGCGGGCGGTGCGCCACGGCTGTTCGACATGCGCGACGGAGAATGGCCGCAGCCCAGCGCCTTCCGGGGTGAAAGTGGTGGCAACAAAGGTCTCGTCGCTGACCGGCTTTGAGGCCGGGCCGATGCGCCAGTTCCAAGGCAGACCCAGATCGGCCTCGCTGATGGGCAAGGGTCCTACGGCCGTGTCCAGTACGGCCACCCGCGCGGCGGTAGGTACCATGGCGACCATGGCCCCTTCTGTTCCGCGCTGGCCCCGCAGCAATCGGGTCAGCCGGTACCTTCCCGGTGCGATTAGTTCGGCCGAGCCCGCCTGGACGATTTCCCATTGGCCAGGACTGCTTTCTATCGCCAGCGCGTTGGCGCCGCCCAGCAAGGTGATGTCGGTGACACTTTCCAAGGTGCCGGAGAACAGATCGATGACAAGCGCATTGCCCAAATCGAAGCGCGAGGTCGGCCCGGCATGGAAGTCCGCCGACAGTACACCCATCCGGGCGCGGGTGCCGAAGGTGGTCAGCAGAGCAAAACCGTCCGTGGCGGCGCTGCGGAATACCGCCATGACGCCAGGCCATGGTGCGGCATGGGCGGCAACAAAGGGGCGATGCGCGGGTTGATCCTCGGACAGTTGCGGCAAATCGAGGAACAGCACATCGGCTGTGCCAAACACCACGGGCGAGGAAAGCGAGGCTGGGCGGGCATCACCGGGTGGCAGATCATAAACCGCCCGGTCCTGGCGAACGGCCTCGATGCCGCACACATCCGAGTCTGCAATCGTCACCAGTCGCAACTCGGTCAGGCGACCATCATGGTCGAGCAAGATCACATCGCAGGGATCCAGTGCGAGACGCGAAGGCGGCAGTTTGAACACGGCACTTTCCCGGCCGACCCAAGCCTCCATCAGCGCGCGGCGGCAGCGGCGCTCGGCCTCTTCGGGCGGCACCGCCATTGGGAAAGCCTCGGAAGCGATGCGCGAGGTGTCGACGGTGATGCGCCGCGCCTCGACTTGGGCCGCGTCATAATCCTCGTCGGCGCGAGCAACCTGCCACTTCAGCGCCTGCGGCAGCTCGGACTCCTGTGCCCGGGTCAGCTCCATCACGTCACCCTTGGCCGAGGCGGCGGCGACCATGCCATCCGGGGTGATGGTGGCGGTTGGGACGCGACCGCGCATCAGGAAGCGGATGCGCCCCTCGCTTTCGACGGCATCAAAGCCGAAATGCCGGGCCAGAGTGGAAATCGAGGCGCGTGGGGCTTCCAGCGCAGAGATGACATAGCCCTCGACGGCGCCCCAAAGACCCGAGACGTCGATCAGGGCTTCGACCATGCCAGCGCGCAGGCAGAGACGGCGCACGAGGGCAGCGAGGGACACCGCCCCCAGCCGTCCGGTCAGCCAATGGCCAAGCCGCCAGTTTTGACCATCGGTCCAGATAGCGGTCAGTTCCGGAAAGAACGGATAGGGCCGCGCATCCCAAGTCCAGGCGGCGCATTCGGGGACATGGACCATCGGGGCGGAATAGATGGTGGAGATCGGGTTGTTCGCCGATGTGCCCCAGAAGAGATAGGTCGCCTCAAGATAGGCGCGCTGGATCGCATCATCCCGCCAACCACGCGAGAAATACGGTGTGAAGCTTTCCGACGACTTCGGGTCAAAGAACACGTTTGGCTGATTGGTCCCACGATCTATCGCCGGGCAGCCCAGCTCGGTGAACCAGATCGGCTTGGATTGCGGCACCCATGCTGTTGGCACCCCACTCTCGACGCCACCTGGCCGATTGAAATGCGGATTTTGCCACCAGGCACGCAGATCTTTGAAACGGTAGACCCACGGCTTGGCGGCGCCACCATCGGTGATCGGCGTCCGGATCTGCGTCGTCCGGTCTGCTGGGTTGGCATAAAACCAGTCAAATCCTTCGCCACCCACGATGTTGGATTGCAGATAGGCCCGGTCATAGATTGCTGGGGCCAACGCTGCATCAGCATGATCAAACCCGTCGCGCCAATCGGACAGCGGCATGTAATTGTCCACGCCGATGAAATCGATGTTCGCGTCAGACCAGAGCGGGTCGAGGTGGAAGAACACATCGCTTGACCCGTCGCCAGGATGATGGCCGAAATACTCCGACCAATCGCCCGCATAGCCGATCTTGGGCCCAGCGCCGAGGATGGCACGCACATCTGCCGCGAGGGATTTCAGAGCGGTCACTGTGGGATAGGTCGCAGCCCCGCTTCGGATCGTGGTCAGGCCCGGCAGTTCAGAGCCAATAAGGAACGCATCGACCCCTCCGGCTGCGGCACAGAGATGTGCATAATGCAGGATCATCCGGCGCAGGCTCCATTCCCCGGCCGGTCCGGTCCAGCTCACGTTTTGCCCGGAAATGCTGAAACTGACAGGTGTTGCTGTGCCGAACAGCGCTGCAACCTGCGTGGCGGCGGTGCCGGTCTTGTCCACCGATCCCGCATAACCTGCAGCTGGGGAACATGTGATCCGGCCCCGCCAGGGGAAGGTCGGCTGGCCGGTCGTGGCGGCATTGTCGGAATAGGGGTTCGGCTTGGTATTGCCGGGCGGCACATCGAGCAGCAGGAACGGATAGAAGGTGACGCGCAGCCCGCGCGCCTTCATCTCCTGGATCGCCTGCACCACCGCGAAATCCGCCGGTGTGCCGCCATAGACCGGGCGGTCCTCGGCGTCGCGGCTGACCAGATGCGCGCTGGCGCGGGAAACCCCATTCACCACCCATGCGGATGGCGTCGTGGTCTTGGCCGCCACCTCGACGCCGGGGCGAACCTTGCAATTACCCGCCCGCAGGTCATCCCCGAACCACGCCACCACCAGCGACACGCTCTCCACCGCAGGCGCCAAGGATTGCAGCCGGTCCAGCGCCACGACGATGTCGGGCGTTTCCGGGATGGCATTCAGGTTTTCGGCCACGGTGGCGCTGCCGGAGCCGCTGGATTTCTTGACCGGGACTGTGGCGTAGGCGAACTCGCCCGAGGCCGGAATCAGGGTAACCGCACGAACAAGCCCCTCGGCTGTGTCGGGATCGGCCAAGGGGCGAAACACTTCAAAGCTGATCTGCGGCAGGCGGTTACCGAACGGAGTGAGGTCCAGCTCTTCCAGCACCACATAGGCAGTGCCGCGATAGGCAGGCGTGTTCGCGGCCCCCGTCTTGGCGGAAATGAACGGATCGGCTGTCTGCGCTTCATCGCCGGGGTACCAGCGCCAGGTGACGCCGGTCATGTCCATCGCCTTGCCGTCGGCCCAGACCCGGCCAATCCCGGTGATCGGTCCTTCACAGAGGGCGACTGCGAAGGACGCGAAGTAGAGGTATTCGGTGGTCGTGACCTTGCCGCCCCCGCCGCCCTTGCCACCGCCTTGGCTGGTTGTCCTGGTCTCTTCGCGGAAATCGGTGGCCCAGATGATATTGCCGCCAAGCCGCATCCGGCCATAGAGGCGCGGGATCACCGCCCCTTCGGTGGAAGATGTGATGCGCAGGCTGTCGAGCCGTGCGCCCTCAATGCGCTGAGCGGGTGCCAGCGAGGACACGATCCAGTTGTCGACCACCGACCCGATGGTGGATCCGATGAAACCGCCGATGGCCGCACCGGAAAAGCCGAGGATCGCGCCGCCGAAAGCGCCGCCAATCGCGGAGCCGACGGCTCCGAGAACAAGAGTTGCCATGTGTGAGGTCTCAGCTTTCGGGGAACAGGAAAGCGAAGGCGATGCGCCGCCGCCATGTTGGGGTCACGACTTCCTCAATGACGCCAAGGCGCTCGTAGGAATGGATGAAACTGTCGGGCCCGGCCAGAATCCCGACATGCTTGGCGATGGCGCGAGGGGCCATGCGGAACAGGATCAGCGCGCCAGGTCCAATGTCGGCCAGCGCAATCTCGGGCATCATGCGGCCTGCGCCGTCTGCGAGCACTTCGTGCGGCCCTGTCTCGCCCCAATCCCGGCTGTAGGGCGGGATCGGGAAGGTTTCTGCCCCAACTATCTCGCGCCAGATGCCGCGGGCGAGGCCGAGGCAATCGCAACCGACTCCGCGCAGACTGGCCTGATCATGGTAAGGCGTGCCGAGCCAGGCGCGGGCGACGGCGACGACGCGGTCGGGATCGGCGGCGATCACAGCACATTCCCCTCATTGCCATCGCCCCGGCTGGCATAGCGCAGAACGGCATCTTGGCCGGGGATGTTGGGAAAGCCGCGAAAGTTGGCGGTGTTGGCAAACTTCGCCCCGCAAGTCGCGATGCGCTTGTCGCAGCCAGCGCGGGCGATGAAAGTGTCGCCATTTGCAAGGCCGCGCACCGGTGCTTCCAGCAAGGTCAGGGATGCGATGGCATCGGTCAAGCCGTGGCTCAGCACTTCGGTGATCCGCCCTGTATTTGCACCGCTGGTCCAGGTGAGTGTGCCAGAGGTGAACCACCCCGCGGCGAACGCCGAGAGGCCGGTGGCCATGAAAGCCCGGTCGCGCAGCAGGTCGGTGACGACGCCAGTGCCTTTGTAGGCCGCGTTTTCCAGATCAATCCCGCAGCGTCCGTCGCCCAGCGCCGCGTCACAACTGGATTGAAATGTCCGCCCGACCGTCTGGCCCAACACATGCGCCAGCGACCGTACTTCGGCCACGAACGCCATCCGCCCGCGCCGGATTTGACCGACCGCACCACGTCGCAGCAACACGCGCTGGCTAGTGTCCGCCCAATTTACCCGCCACAACTCAACCTTCGCCGCGTCCCAGCGGCCATCGACGATGTCAGTCTCGGTGATGCGATCCGAGGTCAACACGCCCTCGGCGTCCTGCGCATCGACCGATAGATCTGACCCCGACCTGACCTCAGACGCGGCAAACCCGCTTTCCGGCTCAAAGTCTGTCCCGTCAAAGGTAAGCACCGCGTCATGATCCGTGAAGCCCAGCGTCACGCCATCAGCGCGGGAAATCCGCCAGCACCAGGACAGAGTGGTGGTGCCATCATCAAGATGGGCTTGCATCGCAGGGGAAAGGCTCTTCATGACCGCACCTCAATCAGCGGAATAGATGTGATCGAACCGAGCCGCTCAATGTCGAGGGTGACGTCGAGCATGTCGGTGTCAAACCGAACCGGCACATCAAATTCAAACCCGGCCCGGACGATGACGCCGTTGCCGGGGGCAGTGATGAAGGTGACGACGCCGGTGGTGGCATCCAGCGTCCAGTCCGACATCTGTTCCACCGTGCCCAGCGCTACGCGGACCGTGCCAGCCACCGGTTTGACAGTGGTCCGGGTCCAGGACTGCGCTCCGGAGGTATACCGTTTGACCAGCTGGAAGGTCTTCAAGCTGCCGGTGCCCGTGCCGATCTGCTGGTCGGTCGGGGAGATCGCCTGCGACGGCAGGCTGGATTTGTAGTCCGCCCAGTCCTTGTAGCGAAAACCATAGAGCCTCCCATTGCGGGCCTCGAAGAAGGCGACCACCGACGCCAGATCGTCGGCACGCCGGATGCCGTAAGCCACATCATAGCGCCGCCGGGAATTGACCCAGCTGGCATTGCGCTCCTCGTCGCCCGATGCCATTTCGACAATCTGCGTCCGCCGTTCCGGCCCGCCGCGCGCCCCGCGGCTGATATTGTCGGGGAACCTGATCTCATGAAATGTCATCACATGCCCCTCCGGCCCATCGACACGGCGCGGGCGATGTCCGAAGCCACTTGCGTGCGCGACTGGCGGAAGCTTTCGGCGTCGCGGGTCTGGATGTTCACCGTGACGTTTCCGCCAGCACCGTAGCCTGCGGTTTCCTTGCGCGAGAGGACGCGCTCGCCCTTTTGCAGAATGGCGGGCACTTCATCGGGTCGCAGCCCGGCAAAGCCACCCGAATGCATCCGGGGTGCCCCGGCGAAAGCCATGACAGGTACCGCGCGTATTGGGGCGGTGCCGCCGACGGTGCCACCTGCATGATAAACGGCCGCCGCACCGACTCCCGTAAACAAACTGCCACCACCAAACGATCCCAGCACGCCATCCAGCGCACCGGCAATCGGTCCGAGTATGAACTTCCGCGCCGCGAGTTTCGCAAGATCGGCTAGAATTGACGTCACAAGATCGCTGAAACTCAGCTTTCCGGTCTTCACGAAATTCGCCACGGCCTCCTCGGCACTCTGAAACGCCCCGACCAGCGTCTGGCCGACATCTGCACCGATATCGCGGGCCTTGGTCGCATAGTCTGCCAAGGCCGCAGTGACCGCCGCCCAGCCGGTTTTCGCTACCTCTGCGCCAGAGGCAGCGGCATCCCCGGCGGCCTTGCCCGCTGCGCCCGCGCCTGTCGCGGCCGTGCCCACATCATCAAGGGCGTCGGTGGCTCCGTCTGCGGCAGCCGTTGCGGCATCCAACGCCGCAGCGCCGTCCGTTCCGGCGGCTGTCATGGCCGATTGCAGCGCCTGCCAGCTCGCGAGTGGCCGGGTGGCGGCATCGGCCAGCATGTTCGAGGCTTCGCGATACCCATCGGCTTGCGCGCGCGCGTCGTCCGCCATCGTTGCCAAGCCAAGGTCGGGGGTTTCCAGGTAAGTCTTGCCCATCGCCGCCCGGAACGCATCGGCCGCAGCGGCCCCGGCAGCGGTTGCCGCCCCCTCGAACGGATTGCCGACCCGGCCCAGAGTAACCGGATCGAGAGTGCCGATCTGAATGCCACCCTCGCCGGTGGCCCACTCGGGCAGCAGGTCGAGCGCGGCGTTCAAGCCGGAGATGAAGGTGTTGATCCGGGTGACGACGCCATTCAGCATCGCCTCCACGCCGCTGATCAACCCGTTCGCCGCCTGGAAAGCAAAATCGCCGATGGCCGAGGGCAGGGCTGACCAGATCGCCTTCATCGCATCAAATGCACCCTGAAACACACCCGCCGACGAATTGCCAAAGCCCACCACGGCCACCAGCGCACCCTGCATGGCATCTGCCACGGTGGCGGTGATGCCCAACCAGCTGGAGTGCAGACTTGCCACGACCGTATCCACGCCAAGGCCGATCCGATCCCAGACCTCGCTGGCCAGATCAGACAGAAGGCCAAGGGCGGCACCAAACCCACCGGCCCCCTCGACCAGCTTGGAAAACTGATAGACCAGCTCCCCCGCGCCAACGATCAGCGCGCCGATGCCCGTGCGGATCAGCGCGCCCCGCAGCACGGTGAGGGATAGTGACAATCCTCCGACCCCCAGCGCTGCCGCACCAATCGCGATGACAAAGCGACCTGCGAAGAAGGTCGCGAACGCCCCGGCGATGCTGGCGATCTTGCCAATGTGGTCGCCCAAAAAGCTGATGCTGGTCTGGAATATTCCGCCCATCCGCGTGGCATCGGCCAGCGCGTTGGCCACGGTCTCCAGCGCTGGGGCCACCGCAACCGTCAGCTGATTGGTAAGGCCCAGCCAGACCAGACCGAGCCGGTCGATGGCATCGCCAGCGGTCCGGATCTGATCGGCATCCTGATCCGACACCGCCACGCCAAAGTCAGCGATGTCCTGTGTTGCCTGGCGCAGCGTCGCGCTGTCGATCCGGCTGAAGGCGAGGGCTGCCTTGTCGCCGAAGAGG
>JAYTDA010000324.1:0-10918 GCA_043736155.1 Paracoccaceae bacterium
GACGGGATTCGAACCCGTGACCTACTGATTAAAAGTCAGTTGCTCTACCAACTGAGCTACAGGCCCACAACAGGGTGCCTACCTAGAAACATCGTCCGGCACGGTCAAGAGCAAATCCGGCATGATTTGCCTGCTCTGGCAAATCTGCCGCGCCGGGTGTAGAGGCGCGCGATGGAGAACCGCAACGCCTCTGGCCTGGCCTTTGTCAAGATGCATGGGTTGGGCAATGATTTCGTGGTGCTGGACCAAAGGTCCGGGCCGCTGGGTCTGACGCCTGCTTTGGTGCGGGCGATTGGTGACCGGCACCGCGGTGTCGGGTTTGACCAGCTGGCGGTGATCGACCATTCCGGCGATGCCGATCTGGCGCTGACCTTTTACAATGCCGATGGGTCAATGGCGGGTGCCTGTGGCAATGCCACCCGCTGCATCGCCCGGGCTGAAATGCAGCGGTTGGGGCGCTCGCGGCTGACCCTGCGCACCGAACGCGGGCTGCTGGTGGCCGAGGATGCGGGCGACGGTCTGACCCGGGTGAACATGGGCTCCCCCCGGCTGGAATGGCACGACATTCCGCTGAGCCATGCGGTTGACACCCTGCATCTGCCGATCGATGGCGACCCGGTTGCCACCAACATGGGCAACCCGCATTGCACGTTTTTTGTCGCCGATGTCGCCGCCGCTGATCTGGCCGGCTTTGGCGCGGCGCACGAACATCACCCGCTGTTCCCAGAGCGCACCAATGTGCAGCTGGTGCAGGTTCTGTCACCCACCCATCTGAAAATGCGGGTGTGGGAGCGGGGGGTTGGCATCACCCTGGCCTCTGGTTCATCGTCCTGCGCGGTGACGGTTGCCGCTGCCCGGCGCGGTCTGGCGGCGCAGGCGGTCAGGCTGGACTGTGACGGCGGCACCCTGCAGGTCAACTGGCGCGACGACGGCGTTTGGCTGACCGGGCCGACGGCAAACGCCTTTACCGGCCTGCTCAGCGCCGACTTTCTGGCGGCTTCGGCATGACCCTGCAAGCGCCAACCCTGAAAACCCCGATTTTTGCCACCCTTGGCTGCCGCCTCAACGCCTATGAGACCGAGGCGATGCAGGAACTGGCGGCGGCGGCGGGTGTGGAAAACGCCGTGGTGGTCAATACCTGTGCCGTCACTGCCGAGGCGGTGCGCAAGGCGAAACAGGAAATCCGCCGCCTGCGCCGGGAAAACCCCGATGCCACGCTTATCGTCACCGGCTGCGCCGCCCAGACCGAACCCGCCACCTTTGCCGCCATGCCCGAAGTGACCCATGTCATCGGCAATACCGAAAAGATGCAGGCAGCGACCTGGGCCGCGTTCAATCCCACCGATTTCATCGGCGACACCGAACGGGTGCAGGTTGATGACATCATGTCTGTGCGCGAAACTGCGGGCCACCTGATCGACGGCTTTGGCCGCCACCGCGCCTATGTTCAGGTGCAAAACGGCTGTGACCACCGCTGCACCTTTTGCATCATCCCTTACGGTCGCGGCAATTCGCGGTCTGTGCCTGCCGGGGTTGTGGTCGAACAGATCAAGCGGCTGGTGGCCAAGGGCTTTGCCGAGGTGGTGCTGACCGGGGTGGATCTGACCTCGTGGGGGGCTGATCTGCCTGCCACACCGCGCCTTGGCGATCTGGTGCTGCGGATCCTGCGGCTGGTGCCGGATCTGGCGCGCCTGCGGATCAGTTCGATTGATTCGATTGAGGTGGATGAGGCGCTGCTGGCCGCCATCGCCACCGAACCGCGCCTGATGCCGCATCTGCATCTGTCACTGCAATCCGGCGATGACATGATCCTGAAACGGATGAAGCGGCGGCACCTGCGCGACGACGCCATCCGGTTCTGCGAGGATGCCCGCCGCCTGCGCCCCGATATGGTGTTCGGTGCCGACATCATCGCCGGGTTTCCAACCGAAACCGACGATATGTTCGAAAACTCGCTGCGGCTGGTCGGGGACTGTGGTCTGACCTTCCTGCACGTCTTCCCGTTTTCGGCGCGCAACGGCACCCCAGCCGCCCGGATGCCGCTGGTGCATGGGGCGGTGATCAAAGACCGCGCCGCCCGTCTGCGCGCCGCGGGCGATCAGGCATTGCAGCAGCATCTGCGGGCCCAGGTGGGGCAAACCCACCGCATCCTGACCGAAAGCCCCCGGATCGGTCGTACCGGACAGTTTACCGAGGTGGCCTTTGCCGCCGATCAGCCCGAAGGCACCATCGTCTCCGCCACCATCACCGGCCACACCACCACGCACCTGACGGCCTGAGCCATGCACCCCAACCCGGCATTCCGCAAAAGCCCCGAAGCGCAATCGCTGGAATGCGCGCGCGAACGCGGCTTTGGCATCCTGGCGGTCAATGGCCCCGATGGCCCCTTGCTGTCGCATATCCCGTTTCTGCTGTCTGGTGACGGGCAGATCGACCTGCATCTGGTCCGCTCCAACCCGATTGTGGCGCTGTTGGCCACGCCGCTGTTGGCCACGCCGCAACCGGCAGTGATCGCGGTATCGGGGCCAGACGGCTACATTTCCCCCGACTGGTACGGGGTGCCGGATCAGGTGCCAACCTGGAACTATGTCGCCATCCACCTGCGCGGCACCCTGCAGCTTGCCCCGCCCGAGGCGTTGCAGGCCATGCTCGACCGCCTGACCGCCGCCTTTGAGACCCGGCTGGAACCGAAAGCGCCTTGGACCAGCAGCAAGATGTCAGATGGCCTGATGGACCGGATGATGCGCGCCATCGTCCCCTGTAGCATGACCCTGACAGCGGTCGATTCGACCTGGAAACTTGGCCAGAACAAACCCGACGCCGTGCGCGAAGCTGCGGCCCGGCAGGTCGCCGCCTTTGGCATCGGCAGCGACACTGCCACTCTGGCGGCGCTGATGCTGGGTGTGGGGACTGATTGACCACCGGGGCCAGTCCCGGTGTCGCAGCCGATGGCACCGCAGTGGCCATTTACACCGGGGTCCGGGACCCTTATCCTTGCCAGGTGGGCCACGGGTTTGGCCCTCTGACCGGAGGCCACCGATGCCGCTTCCCCTTGCTCCGCTTGCTGTTGTTGCCGTGCGTTACGGGGCTGTTGCCGTGGCGGGCTATGTTCTGGCGCGGTCGGTTCATCCCGGACGGACCAGCCAAAAGGCGGAAGAGGCGATGGATGACACACCGGAGGGTCTGACCGCCCATGCCCTGAAAGACGCCGATCAGGTCAATGCCACCGCCCGGTTCCGCCGGGTGTTCCGGCTGCGCGCCGATGGCCCCGGGGTGGAACTGGATGCCACCGCCCTGACCCGCCTGCGGTTCCGCCGGGTCTGATACCAACGGCCCATTTGACTGACCGCAGACTGCGCAGGGCTGAATGGCTCTTGAAGGCACCGCCCACTGTCCGGCAGGCCCCCCATCGGGCCTGCCGCAGAGCAGCATCGCCGCGTCACCCCCGGTCCTCAAAGGACCGGGAAGCGCCTGCCCCCCCGTCACGCCAGAGGCGTGCCTTCGGCACGACGGGCGGGCGCTTCGCTTCGCCGGGGCAGGCGCTTCCCTCTGTCGTTTCGTGCTCCACCAGTCCAGTGGCACCTTGGTCGCTGTGATCGGGGCCGATCCAGTGGATCGTCTTTTCCCGCTCAGCCAGATGGCAGGGTCAGGTTGTCACCGGACTATCGGAGCGGCCCGTTTGAGAGGCCATCGTTCCGTCAAAAGCCACCCGTCCTGAACCCACGTCCAAGCCTCCGCTGCGAGTCAGGGGTTCGGGCCGTTGGTATGACCGCGCCACCAGCCCGTTGCGCATTCGTTAGGCACCTGCGCCGCAACATGCTAAAGCGTGTCCGACAAAAGTGGAATCCGATTTTGGCACAAGACACGCACAAAACAATAATCCAGAGTCTGACCGCTTGAGCAATGGAGGCGGCGATGCCGATGCAACCTGCGATGCGCCAGATCATGGCGCTGTTATCCCAAACCGAGGCCGTTGCGGCACTGGGGGCTTCGCTTGCCGCCGATGTCGAGGTGCCGCCACCGGTCGCCGAACGGCTGGCAAAGGTCACGGCGCTGCTGGACCCCGAGGCGATGCAGGATCTGGCACCGCCGGAGAAGGCCATTCTGCGCTCGATGATCCGCACCTTTTTCCGCCAGGCGCTGGATCTGCTGGAAAACCCCGGGCGACCGGCTGGGTGGTCGTTTGACGATCCGGTGATCCTGCAAAACATCGGCCAAACCTCGCGGGTCATCATCCGGATGATCGCCGAGATGGCGGGGCGAACCCCGGACCTGGCACTGCGGTTTGCACGGACCGGTCGGTTTCTGGATGTGGGCTCAGGTGTCGGCTGGCTGGCGATGGATGCGGCACGGGCCTGGCCTGCGCTGTCCGTCGAAGGCATCGACATCTTTGAACCGGCGCTGACGTTGGCGGCGCAAAATCTGGCCAGCACCGATCTGGGGTCCCGTGTCAGCTTTCGCCGGCAGGATGTGACCACGCTGGATGCCGCAGCCCACTACGCCGCTGCCTTTTTTGCCGGTCCCTTCATCCCCGCTGCAATTGTGCCAGCGGCCCTGTCGGCGCTGCACCATGCGCTGGAACCGGACGGGTGGCTGTTCTTTGGCCTGTTCCGCGCCCCGCCTGCGCCGCTGCCTCAGGCGCTTTTGCAATTGCGCATCACCCGGTCCGGTGGCTATCCGTGGAGCGTCGAAGAGGTTCGCGGTCTGTATGCCAGCCATGGGTTCACCTTTGTGGATCTGTTGGAAAATGACAGCCCCGGACAGATTGTGGTTGGCCGCAGGAACCCGGCATGAAACTCTATCACTCCCCCACTTCGCCCTATGTGCGCAAATGCATGATCTTGTTGATGGAAACCGGGCAACTGTCCGATGTCACGCTGATCGCCGCCACCGGAACCCCGCTCGATGCCAGCCGGATGCCGGTGGCGCAGAACCCGTTGGGCAAGATCCCGGCGCTGGAACGCGATGATGGTCCGGCGCTGTATGACAGCCGGGTGATCTGCCGCTATCTGGATAACCGCGCCGGGGGGCGGCTGTACCCCGCTGGCCCGCGGCTTTGGGATACATTGACGCTGGAGGCGACCGGCGATGGCATCGCCGATGCCGCGATTCTGATGGTGTATGAATGGCGGATCCGGCCAGAGGACCGGCGGATGCCGGAATGGGTCGAAGGCCAGTGGGCCAAGGTGGCACGGGCGCTGGATGCGCTTGAATCGCGCTGGATCAGCTATCTGAACGGCCCGCTGGACATGGGACAGGTCGCAGTAGGCTGTGCGCTCGGCTACCTCGATTTCCGCCACGGCCCGCGCAACTGGCGCGAAACCAGGCCAGCGCTGGCGGCATGGGAAGCCAGATTTGCCAGCCGCGACAGCGCCAAAGCCACGGTGCCGCTGGCGGGGTGATGCGCCAGCAGACGGGCCGCTGATTTCCGCTTCTACCATATCGTGTGGCTTGCCACCGTCTTGCCCGGATCATTCACAAAATCGTGTGGTTTCCAGGCCGACGCGGATATGGCTGCGGCCCCGATCCATTCCAATGCACCGCGTTTTGTCCTGCAACACTGGGAATTCACCTGACCCTGCGCCTTATTGTCCGCTGGACGCCCCGCTTTTTGATAGCTAAACAGCCGCAAAGGGCGGGTTTCGGGGAACCGGGGCCGGTGCCAATCTGGCCGCGAAGCGGCTGGTGCCAATCTGGCCGCGAAGCGGCTGGTGACGATTTGGCCGCGAAGCGGCTGGTGACGATTTGGCCGGGTCCGGCCCAGGATGGGAGTTTACCTGATGTCTCATGCAGATGGCCTT
Organism: Paracoccaceae bacterium; assembly: GCA_043736155.1. Classification (GTDB taxonomy): domain Bacteria; phylum Pseudomonadota; class Alphaproteobacteria; order Rhodobacterales; family Rhodobacteraceae; genus JANNRR01. The sequence goes on from JAYTDA010000324.1 coordinate 5,802, forward strand.
GACGGCAGCCGCAGGGATTTTCTGTATTATGCCACTGCCGGGGCTGGCGTGGTTGCCACCGGTGCCGCAGTCTGGCCGCTGGCCAATCAGATGAACCCGACTGCCGATGTGCAGGCGCTGGCCTCGATCATGGTGGATGTGTCCGGCGTCGAAGCCGGTACCCAGCTGACGGTGAAATGGCGCGGCAAACCGGTGTTCATCCGCCGCCGCACTCCCGCAGATATCACCGCAGCCCGCGACGTGCCGCTGGCTGATCTGCCGGATCAGGGCGCCGAAAATGCCAATCTGCCGGAGGAATCCACGGCGGATGACCAGAACCGCTCGCTCGACGCGGCGGGCGAATGGCTGGTGATGATGGGGGTCTGCACCCACCTTGGCTGTGTGCCACTGGGCAATGCCGGTGAGTTTGGCGGCTGGTTCTGCCCCTGCCACGGCTCGCATTACGATACATCCGGCCGCATCCGCAAAGGGCCCGCGCCGCGCAACCTGCCGGTTCCTGTCGCCGTGTTCGACAGCGCAACCGTGATCAAACTCGGCTAAGGAAAAGAAAAATGGCTGGTATTCCTCATGACCATTACGAACCCAGGTCGAACGGCGCCAAGTGGCTGTACAGCCGGTTGCCGATTGTCAGCCTGATCTATGACACCCTGTTCATCCCGACGCCAAAGAACCTGAACTGGATGTGGATCTGGGGCATCGTGCTGGCGTTCTGCCTGGGGTTGCAGATTGTCACCGGCGTGGTGCTGGCGATGCATTACACCCCGCAGGTCGATCTGGCCTTTGCCTCGGTTGAACATATCATGCGCAATGTGAACGGCGGCTACATGCTGCGCTATCTGCATGCCAACGGCGCCTCGCTGTTCTTCTTTGCCGTCTATCTGCACATTTTCCGGGGCCTGTATTACGGCAGCTACAAGGCGCCGCGCGAAGTGACCTGGATCATCGGGATGCTGATCTATCTCTTGATGATGGCGACCGGTTTCATGGGCTACGTGCTGCCCTGGGGTCAGATGTCATTCTGGGGCGCCACGGTGATCACCGGCCTGTTTGGTGCCATTCCCGGCATTGGCGAGCCGATCCAGACCTGGCTGCTCGGCGGTTTTTCCGTCGATAACGCCACGCTGAACCGGTTTTTCAGCCTGCATTACCTGCTGCCATTCGTGATTGCCGGTCTGGTCATCGTGCATATCTGGGCGTTCCACACCACCGGCAACAACAACCCGACCGGGGTCGAGGTGCGGCGCAGCTCCAAGCAGGAGGCGGCGCGCGATACCGTGCCGTTCTGGCCCTATTACGTCATCAAGGACCTGTTTGCCCTGGTGGTCATTCTGGTGGTGTTCTTTGCGGTTGTCGGCTTCATGCCGAATTATCTGGGGGATCCCGAAAACTATGTCATGGCCAACCCGCTGGTGACACCGGCGCATATCGTGCCGGAATGGTACTTCCTGCCGTTCTACGCCATTCTGCGCGCCTTTACCGCCGATGTCTGGGTGGTGCAGATCGTCAGTTTCGTGTCATTCGGCATCATTGACGCCAAGTTCTTCGGGGTTCTGGCGATGTTTGGTGCAATTGCCGTGATGGCGCTGGTTCCCTGGCTGGACACCTCGTCGGTGCGGTCGGGCCGCTATCGCCCGATGTTCAAATGGTGGTTTGCGCTGCTGTGCCTTGATTTCATCGTGCTGATGTGGGCTGGCAGCCAAAGCCCGGATGCGCTGGGTGGCTGGGTTCCGGCGATATCGCTGCTGGCATCGGCTTACTGGTTTGCCTATTTCCTGATCATCCTGCCGCTGTTGGGTGTGCTGGAAAAACCGCTGCCGCAACCGGCAACCATCGAAGATGACTTCAATGCCCACTACGGCGCCCCGGCTGAGTGAGAGAAAGGATAAGACAATGATGCGTAACCTTGCTCTTGCTACTGTTGCAGCGCTGGGCCTGTTGGTGGGTGGCGTCGCAGCCCAAGAAGGCGGCCATGCCCCGGAAATCGAGGATTTCGCCTTCAGCTACGAAGGTCCGTTCGGCAGGTTCGACCGCGACCAGCTGCAACGCGGGTTGCAGGTCTATACCGAGGTTTGTGCCGCCTGCCACGGGCTGAACCTGGTGGCGATCCGAACCTTGGGGGACGAAGGCGGCCCGGAACTGTCGACCGAAAAGGAAAACAATCAGGTCAGCGCCTATGCGGCATTGCTGGAAGTGACCGATGCCGAAACCGGTGAAGCCCGCCCGGCGGTGCCGTCGGATCATTTCCCTGGTTCGCAACTTGAAGGTGCCCCCGATCTCAGCGTGATGGCCAAGGCGCGCAAGGGCTTTTCCGGCCCCTATGGTCTGGGCATCAACCAGATGTTTCGCGGCATCGGTGGCCCGGAATATATCGCCTCGCTGCTGACCGGCTATACCGGTGAAACCAAGGAAGAGGCTGGTGAGACCTTTTATGAAAACAAGGCGTTCTCCACCGGCTGGATCAAGATGCCGCCGCCGATGGAAGATGGTCAGGTCGCCTATGCCGGCGGGGCAGCCAATGACCTGCGCAGCATGTCAGAGGATGTCTCGGTCTTTCTGATGTGGAGCGCTGAACCCAAGATGATGGCGCGCAAGGAGGCCGGGTTGATCGCCGTGCTGTTCCTGTCGGTCTTTGCCGTGCTGCTCTATCTGACCAACAAGCGCCTGTGGGCCAGGATCAAGGGCCGCAAACAGCACCCGGCGGAATAACCGCTGACCGGAGCAATCCCGAAAACGCGCCCTTTCAAACCGGCGCGTTTTTGGTTTGGCGTCTGGCAACCCGCCCCCGTTGCCGCCCCCGGCTTGTCTTTTGCACAAATACTCATCTTCGTTGCCCTGCGTCCCACTGGCAGGCGGATACGCCCGGTCACCCCAGATAGCGGCGCAGCGCCGGTGGCGGGTTGGCCAGCAGCAGCGCGGTGGCAAATGGGCCGGTCACAGCGCCATCCGCTACCACCAGGGTTTCCGGGGTCAGCGTTGTGGCGTCGTCCGGGTGGTGCGTCACCATCAGCAGCGTCGCCCCGGTTTCGGTGCAGATCTCGGCCACCAGCGCCAGCATCTCTGCCGTCAACGCCGGGCCAAGGGCGGCAAACGGCTCATCCAGCAGCAGCAGCGGCCGGGCGCGGATCAGCGCCCGCGCCAGCGCCACCCGGCTTTGCTGGCCACCAGACAAGGCGCCGGGTTTGCGGCTGGCCATCGCGGTCAACCCAACCCGGTCCAACACCCCGTCAACCCGGTGCCACTCCGCCGCTGCCAGTCGCAGATCGGGCCGCAGGCCAAGGCCGATATTCTGCGCCACGCTCAGATGGGCAAACAGGTTGCTGTCCTGAAACAGGATGGTCAGCGGCCGCGCCCCCGGTGGCAAGGGGCCAAGGTCCTGCCCCTGCCAGCGGATCGCCCCGGCTGCCAGCGGCTGAAACCCGGCAATCGCTGCCAGCAGGGTGGATTTCCCCGCCCCCGATGGCCCGATCACCGCCACCCGCGCCCCGGTCGCCAACGTCAGATCGGCGGTCAGCCGGAAACTGCCGCTGCAGAGCGCCACCTGGTCAATCTGCAGCATCACCGCGCCCCCAAAGATCGCACAACCAGAACAGTGCGAAACTCGAGCCCGCCAGCAGCACCGCAGCCCCCATTGCCTGATCCATCCGGTAGGCCCCCATCAGGGTGCTGATCTGCATCGGCAAGGTGGCGCGCGCCGGGTCGGAAAACAGCGCAATCACCCCCAGATCGCCCATCGACAGCGCCGCCGCCAGCCCGGCGGCAAAGCCAAGGGGCCGCCGCAGGCGTGGCAGCACCAGCCAGCGCAGCCGCGCGGGTCCCGCCATCCCCAGCGAACAGGCCAGCCGTCCATAGTCGCTTTCGATCCGCCGCAGCGCCGGGATCAGGCTGCGCAGCACCAAAGGCAACGCCATCACCGCATTGACCACAGCCGTCACCGGCAAGGCCAGCGCCGCCGGATCACCCAACGGGATCAGCATCACGAACAGTCCCGCCCCCATCACCACCGGCGATGCCGCCAGCGCCATCATGCCCGCCAGTTCGGCAAAGCCCGACCGCAGCGCCGCCTGCGCCAGCACCAACCCCATCCCCAGCGCCAGCAGCGCCGACACCACCGCCACCGCCAGAGACCGACCCGCCGCCTGCCAGACACCGGCTGGCAACCCGGCAATTTCCGGTGCCCCGCGCGCCACCACCATCATCATCGGCACCAGCAGGAACAGCGCCGCCGCCGCCAGCACCAACGCATCGCCAAGGGGGGGCGGTTGCAGCCCGTGTACCGACAGGTCCCGGTCGATGCCGCGCCCGTCAGCGACGGCCACCGGAATGCGGATCATGCAGAGCGTCACCGCCCCACACAGCGCCAGTTGCGCCAGCGCCAGCATCGCCACCCGGGGCAAGTCAAACTCCAGCCGGAACGCCTGATAGATCGCCAGTTCCAGCGTGCTGGCACCCGGCCCGCCCCCCAGTGTCAGCACCACCGCAAACGAGGTCAGGCACAGCAGAAACACCACCAGCAACGCCCCCGGCAGCACATCGCGCAACATTGGCCGCTCGATGTGCCGCGCCTGATCGCGACTGGAAAAGCCAAGCGACGCCGCCAGCCGGAACCGCTCTGCCGGGATGCGTTGCCAGCCTTGCAGGATCAGCCGTGTCGCCAGCGGCAGGTTGAAAAACACATGCGCCAACACCACGCCCTGCAGGCCATAGATCCCGATCGCCGGCAGACCAAGCGCCGACAGAGTCTGATTGACCAACCCGCTGCGGCCAAACACCGCCAAGAGCCCCAGCACCGCCACCACCACCGGCAACAGGAACGGTGCCCCGAGCAGCGCAATCAGCACCCCCCGCCCGGAAAACCGCCGCCGCGCCAGTGCACGCGCCACCGGCACCGCCAGTGCCACCGAAATCAGCGCCGACAGCGCCGCCTGCAGCAGGGTAAAGCGCAGCGCCGCCAGATCAGCCGCCAGCGGCCATGCCAAAGACCCGGCGCGCAGCAGCAGCGCCAGAACCGTCCCCGGCACCAGCAACGCCAGAAGTGTGAGGGTGGCGACAGCGGGCAGACGTCCGGGTGACACCCACCCACCCCGTTGCACGCCGCCCCGGGCCTGACCCGGGGCCCC
>JAYTDA010000325.1:0-1546 GCA_043736155.1 Paracoccaceae bacterium
GACGGGATGAACGGGGCGATGGGATCGGTCCGGTCCGGGGGCGATGCGATGGCGCAGATGGGCCAGCAATCGCCGCCGCCAACCGAAGAACTGGTCGCCTTCTTTCAGGGGCCTGTCACGATTGGCCCCGATGGCAAGGCGATGATCAGCTTTGACATGCCGTCGTTCAACGGCACCGTCCGGCTGATGGCCGTTGCTTGGTCCGCGACTGGCGTGGGTCAGGCGACCGACGATGTGCTGGTCCGCGATCCGGTTGTTGTGACCGCGAGCCTGCCGCGTTTCATGGCCCCGAGCGACACGTCGCGGGTGCTGTTGGAAATCGTTCACGCCGATGGGCCAGTGGGCGACATGGCCCTGTCGGTGACTGGCGACGGCATAGAAATGGCCACCGAAATTCCGGTTTCTGTCACATTGACCGAAGGCGGCAAACAGGTGCTCAGCCTGCCCTTTGCTGCCAGTGAAGTGGGTATCCACCACATCACCGTCACCCTGACCACCCCGGACGGCAAAGTACTGACCAAGGTGCTTACCGTCCCGGTGCTGGCCAATGACCCCGAGGTTGCCCGCACCTCGCGGTTCACGCTGGCGGCGGGCGAAAAGTTCACCTTTGACGACGCGGTCTTTGCCGGGCTGGTCGCGGGATCGGGGTCATCGACCCTGTCCATCGGCACCTTGGCCCGGTTCGACGCGCCCGGCCTGCTGAACGCGCTGGACCGCTATCCCTATGGCTGCACCGAACAGATCACATCCCGCGCCCTGCCGCTGATCTACTTTGACGAAGTGGCGACCGCGATGGGTCTGGCGCATGGCGATCAGATCAGCAAACGGATAGATCAGGCGATCACCGAAGTGCTGGGCAATCAGGATGCCAGCGGCGCATTCGGCCTGTGGTATCCGTCCAGCGGCGATCTGTGGTTGGATTCCTATGTCACAGATTTCCTGAGCCGGGCCAAGGGGCGGGGCCATGCAGTGCCTGATCTGGCGTTCCGCAATGCGCTGGATAACCTGCGCAACCGGGTAAACTATGCCCCGGAATTCGAATCCGGGGGCGAGGATATTGCCTATGCCCTGATGGTTCTGGCGCGTGAGGGCGAGGCGGCGGTGGGCGATCTGCGCTATTATGTCGATGAACGGCCCGACAGTTTCAGCACGCCACTGGGGGCCGCGCAACTGGGTGCCGCACTGGCGTTTTACGGCGATCCGGTCCGCGCGGACGAGATGTTTGGCCGCGCGTCCAACATGATGCGTGCTTTGGTCAGTGACTATAGCGGCGGCTACTGGCGGGTGGATTACGGCACCAACCGGCGCGACGCGGCCGCCGTGCTGACACTGGCGATCGAGGCGGGCAGCACCGCTGTTGACCGCGATGCGCTGGCCCTGCGGATCAGCGGCGCGGGTGAGCAGTCCAGCACCCAGGAAGCAGCATGGGCGCTGATGGCCGCCAACGCGCTGATCGACGATCTGCGCGATACCGGCATCCTGATTGATGGCGCAGCGCCGAACGGGCCATTGGTCCGGGTCCGCGATGCACAGGTGCAGATGGCCC
>JAYTDA010000326.1:0-2108 GCA_043736155.1 Paracoccaceae bacterium
CTGGCCGCCCTCGTGCGCCACCTCTGTCTGCGCGCTGGGCTGGCGGAAACCCGGATTGATATCTCGGGCCTCTGGGGTGCCGTCGAGGGCTATGTCATCACCGCCCTTGAAAGCCCACGTGCCTCGATCAGTATGCTGGCCCAGCACTTTGGCTTCGATGCCGTCGAAAGCGAAGGCCGCATCAGGTTCATCATGCGCGGCCAGCGCATCGTGGCGACGATCACACCCGACACCATGGTGGCAAGCGCGGGACAGGGCGACGTGATGGAGCTGACCCGGGCGCAGGAAACCGAACTGCCGCAGGCGCTGAAGTGGCAGCTGGCCCGCGCCGATGCCGACTATGATTCCGTCCTTGTCGAGGCGCAGCGCATCACTGTCGCTGCCAGCCGCATCGCCTCGGAATCCTTCGCCCTGGCGGTGCCGCCGGAAGAAGCTGAGCGCCGTTGTCGCAGGGCCCTGATGGAAACATGGGCCGGGCGCGAGAGTGCCGTCTTCAAACTGCCGCCCTCCCGCCTGGCGCTGGATCCCTGCGACGTGGTCCATCTCGACCATGACGGGCGGTTGACCGAGTTCCGGCTGATCTCCGTGGCAGACAACGGAGCGCGCAGCATTGAGGCCCGGCGCCAAGACCGTGCGGTCTACGATCTGCCGCCGGGGACCGCCCGCGTGGCCACTCTGGCCCGTCCGGTGAACTACGGTGTGCCCGAGGTGCTGTTTCTCGACCTGCCGCAACTGACCGACAGCACCCCAGCCCACCAACCGTTGATCGCCGCCGATGCGCAACCTTGGCCGGGCGAGATGGCCGTCTTCCGCAGCCCTGCGCTCGACGGCTTCAACCTGCTGACCACCTTCGGCCAGAGAGCCAAGATCGGCACGCTGGCGGCGGATATCGCCGCCGGTCCGACTGGCCGGTTCGATCTGGGCAATGCGCTGCTGGTCGATCTTGCCAGCGGCGTGATGCAGAGCGTGACCGACCTTGCCCTCTTCGCCGGGGCCAATGTGCTGGCAGTGGAAGCCGCGCCAGGCCAATGGGAGGTCATTCAGGCAGGCACGGCCGAACTCATCGCCCCCGGTCGTTACCGACTGACCCGCCTGTTGCGCGGGCAGCGCGGGACAGAACTTGCCATGACCAACCCGGCGCTGGCGGGATCACGCGTGGTCATCCTCGACACCGCAATTGGATCCTTGCCAGTTGGGCAATCCGACATTGGCCTGCCGTGGAACTGGCGCGTGGGCCCGGCGTCGCGCCCGGTCAGTGACGCGAGCTATGCCGCCGCCGCCTTCACTCCGGCCGGGATCGGGCTGCGGCCATTCTCTGTGGGTCAGGTCGAACAACCTTGGCGGACAGCACGCAGCCCGGGCGATCTGACGATCCGCTGGATCCGGCGCTCGCGGGCGCTGGCGGCTGACAGTTGGGAGGCGGCGGAAGTGCCGCTGGCCGAAGACAGTGAAGCCTATGTCGTGGAAATCCGCGATGGCGCGACGGTCAAACGCACGCTGTCATCCGGCACGACCAGCGCTCTTTACACTGCCGCGCAGCAGATCGCCGATTGGGGAGCGTTGCTGGCGCCGGGCAGCACGCTGGCGATCCGCGTCTTCCAGATATCGCAGACCTACGGACGCGGCGCGGCGCAAACCACCACCCTCACCATCTGAAAGCAGCATCCATGGCCGATATCTCCCCGCACCTGCTGCTGCCCTATATTCTGGCGGCGCAGGCCCAGAAGCATGTCACCCACAATGAGGCGCTGCGGCTCCTGGATGCCGTGGTCCAGCTTTCGGTGCTGGACCGCGATCTGACAGCACCGCCCGCGACGCCCGCCGATGGGGATCGCTACATCGTGGCTTCGGCGGCGACAGGTCTTTGGGCGGGCTGGGATCTGAACGTAACGACGTGGGTCGATGGCGTGTGGATGCGCCTCGTGCCGCGCCCTGGTTGGCTGGCATGGATCGCTGACGAGGCCACTTGCGCCGTTTGGACCGGGACGATCTGGAAGCTGGTCGGCGTGCCACAGGATGTGTCGGACGCCATCTTCAGCCTGGTGAATGATGTCGATCCGACCAAGCGGGCGGTGTTCTCGCTGTCGGGGATCACGACGGCCACAACC
>JAYTDA010000327.1:0-2167 GCA_043736155.1 Paracoccaceae bacterium
GTGCGGTCGCTGATCGACATGCTGGCCACAGCCCCGTTCCGCCCCCGGTTTTGTATTGTTGGCGAGCCGACCCTGATGGCCGTGGCGACCGGGCACAAGGGCAAGACCGCCTACCGCGTGACTTGCACCGGGGTCGAGGGGCATTCGGCACTCGCCCCGCTGGCGCTGAACGCGATCCATCTGGCGGTGGATATGATTGCGGCCCTGCGGGCCATACAGGCCGATGTGATGGCCTCGGGTTCGCAAGATGCAGGGTATGACGTGCCCTATACCACCTTGCATGTCGGGCTGATCAACGGCGGGACGGTTTTGAACATCGTGCCAAACACCTGCACCTTTGCCTTTGAAATCAGGAACCTGTCCGAAGATGACCCCGCCACCCTGCTGGACCGACTGCGCCAGAAGGCCGATGCGATTCTGGCCCCGGTCCAAGGGACCTTTCCGCAGGCGGATATCCGGATTGACCTGACCAATACCTATCCGCCGCTTGGCACCGCGCCCGATGCCGATGTGGTCGGTTTCGTGAAATCCCTGACCGGGGCGAATGGCACGACCAAGGTCGCCTTTGGCACCGAAGGCGGGCTGTTTGCGGCGCATCTGGGGATTCCGACCGTCATCTGCGGGCCGGGATCGATGGCGCAGGGGCATCGCCCGGATGAATTCATCAGCCTTGACCAGCTGGATAAATGCGACACGATGCTGGACGCCTTGTTGTTGCGGCTAGCGGCCGGGTTGTGACATTGCGTCTGTGATTACCCGGTCCGGTAGGATAGGGTGGGAATACCCTGCAAGACTGCAAATGGAATTGACCGACACTTATGTTACAAAATTCATCGCTTGAGGCCGAATGCAAGGATTGCCCGATCCGCTATAACGCCGTGTGTTCCCGGTGTGAGCCGGTGGAGTTGGAGCGGCTGGAGCAGATCAAGTATTACCGCAATTATGAAACTGGCCAGTCCATTGTCTGGGCGGGTGACGAGATGGGCTTTGTCGCCTCTATCGTGCGCGGGGTCGCCACCATTGGCAAAACGCTTGAGGATGGACGCCGGCAGATGCTGGGATTGCTGATGCCGTCCGATTTCATCGGCAGGCCGGGGCGCAGCAATGCCCCTTATGATGTTGTTGCGGTCAGTGATGTGACCCTGTGCTGTTTTAGGCGCAAACCGTTCGAGGCGCTGATGATTTCCACCCCGCATGTGGCCGAACGGTTGTTGGACATGACCCTGGACGAACTGGACGCCGCCCGGGAATGGATGTTGATTTTGGGGCGTAAAACGGCGCGGGAAAAAATCGCCAGCATGTTCAGCATCATGGCCCGCAAAGAGGCCAAGATCGGCAAGGCCACGTTGAAAGGGCCGTTCACGATTGATTTGCCGCTGACCCGAGAGGCGATGTCGGATTACCTTGGCCTGACGCTGGAAACGGTCAGCCGCCAGATCTCGGCCTTGCGGGCCGATGGGATTATTGAACTGGAAACGACACGCCGGGTGCATATTCCCGATGTCCGCCGCCTGTTTGCGGAAACCGGGGATGATAGTTAGCGCTCCTACCGGGCCATGATCACCGGAATATCGGCCAGTTCCAGCATATCCCGGGTCGCCCCACCCAGAATCGCCTCGCGGAACCGGGAATGGCCGTAAGCCCCCATCACAATCGCATCGACTCCATTTTCGCGGGCAAAACGCAGCAGGACGGCGCTGACCTGCGGCAGGCTGCGGGCCAATATCGACACTTCGGCCTTGACCCCGTGTCGCGCCAAAAATAGTGAAACTGAGCCACCCGGATCGGACCGTTCGGCGGAATGGCTGGGCGGATCGACCAGCACGACGTCGACATGTTTGGCCGATTGCAGCAGCGGCAGGGACCGGCGGATCGCCGACAGCGCCTCGTCGCTTTCGTTCCAGGCAACCATGATCCGGGAAAACGGCTTGGTCATGGCCTCCGATTTATTGGCGGGCTTGTCGGGAACAATGAACACCGGGGCGTTCGTGCCAAATAACGCGGCCTCAAGCACAGCAACTTGCAAGGAGGAATGTCCTTTGCCATAGGGCTTGCCCGTCACCACCAGATCGCTGTAGCGCACCAGCCGGGCCGCATCGCTTTCCAGCCCCAATTGCGACACGATGCCGGTTTGGACGGATGATTTTTCAAGGTCAAAGGGCAAGGC
>JAYTDA010000328.1:0-20311 GCA_043736155.1 Paracoccaceae bacterium
ACCGTGCGCAGGGCAAAGCTGGAATGCATCTGCGCCACCCCGGGCAGCCGCGCCAGATGCTGGCGGTGGATGCGGGCGAAATCCTCGGTATCCTGTGCCACCACCTTCAGCAGGTAGTCGGCGGTGCCCGCCATCAGGTGGCATTCCAGAATGTCGGGCACCCGCTTGACCGCATGTTCAAACGCCTCCAGCACCTCATCGGCCTGGCCTTGCAGGGTGATTTCGACAAACACCGTGGTGGGCCGGGCCATCTTGCGGGCATCCAGCAGCGCGACGTAGCCCTTGATATAGCCTTCCGCCTCCAGCCGCTGCACCCGGCGGTGACAGGCCGACGGCGACAGATTGACCTGTTCCGACAGGTCGGCATTGGTGACGCGGCCGTCGCGTTGCAGCACGGTCAGGATACGGCGGTCTGTCGCGTCAATGTCCATGGCGGCGGTGATTTCTTCGACGTTTGGCGGGTTTTTCCGCAGATACTACGCAAATCCCCCCCATTATCCACCCTTCTTTTCAAAGCAATTGCACGGCAATCCCCGATAATCGCCGGATCAATCGGAGGAATGACCATGAAGATCGGCTGCCCCAGAGAAATCAAGAACCAGGAATACCGCGTTGGCATCACCCCGCATGCGGCGCGCGAAGCAGTGGCGCATGGCCACACGGTGCTGATTGAAACCGGGGCTGGTGCCGGTGCGGGGTTTCCCGACGCCGATTACATCGCCGCTGGTGCCGCGATCATCGCAACGGCGGAGGAATTGTTTGCCGAAGCCGACATGGTGGTCAAGGTCAAGGAACCGCAGCCACTGGAACGCAAACACCTGCGGGCCGGGCAGATTCTGTTCACCTATCTGCACCTGGCACCCGACCCGGATCAGACCCGCGACCTGCTGGCCTCCGGTGTCACCGCCATTGCCTATGAAACCGTGACCGATGCCGCCGGTGGGTTGCCGCTGCTGGCCCCGATGTCGGAAGTGGCGGGGCGGCTGGCACCGCAGGTTGGCGCCTGGACGCTGCAAAAGGCCAATGGCGGGCGCGGTGTGCTGCTGGGCGGTGTGCCCGGTGTGGCCCCGGCAAAGGTGGTGGTGATCGGCGGTGGCGTGGTCGGTACCCATGCCGGCAAGATCGCAGCGGGGATGGGGGCGGATGTCACGGTGCTGGACCGGTCGCTGCCCCGGATGCGCTATCTCGATGATGTCTTTGGCCGCGATTTCAAGACGATCTATGCCTCGGCCGGCAATACCGCCGACCTGGTGGCACAGGCCGATCTTGTGATTGGTGCGGTGCTGATCCCGGGTGCGGCGGCGCCAAAGCTGGTCAGCCGGGCGCAACTGTCCACCATGAAACCGGGGGCGGCGATTGTCGATGTGGCGATCGATCAGGGCGGTTGTTTCGAGACCAGCCGCGCCACCACCCATGCAGACCCGATCTACGCCGTCGATGGCATCATGCATTATTGCGTTGCCAACATGCCGGGTGCCGTGGCGCGCACCTCAACGCTGGCGCTGGGCAACGCCACGCTGCCGTTCCTGCTGGCACTGGCCGACAAGGGTTGGCGCAAGGCCTGCGAGGATGACCAGCACCTGTTGAACGGGCTGAACACCCATGCCGGTCACCTGACCTATTACGCGGTCGGCCGGGCGCTGGGGCTGGATGTGCTGGCGCCGTCGCTGGCGCTGAAAAAGTAAGTCGCAAGTACCGCTCTGAAATGCAAAAGGCCCGCCGGTCGGGCGGGCCTTTGTCTGAAGCTGAGCTTTGGCGCGGGATCAGGCGCGCGCCTTCAGCACGTCGCGAATCTCTGCCAGCAACTGTTCCTGGGTCGGACCGGTCGGCGCCGACGGAACCGGCTCGTTCTTTCGAACCGCCGCGTCCTTGATCCGGTTCACGAATTTGACCAGCATGAACACCACAAAGGCGATGATGACAAAGTTGATGATGGCGGTGATGAAGGCACCGATGGCGAACACGTTGGCACCAGCCTCCCGCGCGGCAGTCAGGGATGTACCGGCGGCCACTTCGCCTTTCAGCACCACGAAGATGTTGGTGAAATCGACACCGCCCATGACCAGACCGATGATCGGGTTGATCAGATCTGCCACCAGCGACGAGACGATGGCGGTAAAGGCGGCACCGATGATGATACCCACGGCAAGGTCCATGACATTGCCTTTGGCGATGAAGTCTCTGAATTCAGCAAGCATTGAGTGTCCCCTTTTGTTGATCCCGGGCGCATCTTTGATTGTGCACGCCGGGACGGTTAATTACATCGAACCACAGGCTTTGTCGCGGTTTTTCCCACCAGGACAAGGGGAAATCTCCGACTTTGGCGTCAGAAACCGCTGAGTGCCGCAGGTTTTGTGGCGTACGCCGGTCAAATCCGGGCCGGAGTGCGCACCTGTCGCTGCACCGCATGCACTCCGGCAAAGTTGCAGCTTCGCGGCCCTGCATCCGTCGATTGGGGGGCGGCCACCGGCATTGGCGCACCACCGCAGGCAGTGCCCCGATTGTGGCCCGCCGGTCAGCAGCGCCCCGGTCAGCAGCGCCCCGGTCAGCGGCTCCCCGAACCGGGTTCACCGGTTAGCGTCGGTGGCAGCTTCGGAAGGGGCGGCGTTGGTCACCTCCGGTCACTGAAGGCCATTGCCGGTTGTTCAGCCACAGCGGAATTTTGCCGAGCCCCATCGCACAACCGTCTGCAACTGTGTAGGGATGTTGATAAGACAGTCTGTGCTCAGGTCGGGTCTGACCGTCGGTGCTGTCTTGCTCTGGTCCGGGATAGTGTGCCGGGGCCTGTCGATTGTGGTTCAAGGATGCGGGGCGATCATGCGGGCAATCATCATTGGTGGATCGAACTCCCTGAAAGGCGGCGGCTGGACATCGCAACTTATCGAGCGTGCCCCTGAAATAGATTTTTCCAATCAGTCAATTGGTGCTGCCCCGTCAATCATGGGTTATTACAGATTGCTGACCGGGCCGGCGTTCGGTGCCGGCGACATTGTGATTTGGGAATATGCCCTGAATGATGAGAGCCAGATCACCAAGGGAAAATACGAGGAAGCGGCGGCGCTGAAACATCTGGAGTTGATCATCCGGCACGTCGCAGCCAAAGGCGCGTATTTCCTGCCGGTGATCTTTGCAGCAAAGGCCAATTCATCCCGGTCGCACAAAAGCAGCTATGCGGTTGGCATTGACCGGCTTTTTGCGGCCTACGACCTGAAACCGGTCCGGGCAACCGAACTTTATTGTGCTGCGCACCGGGTCAGCCAGGTTCCCGACCGGGAATATCTGAACCAGTTGCACTATGCCCCCTCCGGGGCGGTGATTCCGCTGGTTCTGGACGAGGTTCTGGTTCAGCTTGCCAATCCCCTGAAACCCAAAGCGGATATTGCCCCGCTTCAAACAGTCGATCAGCCCGATTGCAGATTTGTTGCCGATTTTTCCGGGGGCAAGCAGTATCTGTTCCAGAACTCCATCCTCAGCACCGCAATATATCTGCCGTTGCCCGACAGCCCGCTGACGATCCGGATCCCGAAAGGGTCCTGGACCGTTGTCGGTGCAATCGTGATGCGATCCACAGTGCCGAGTGTCCTTGCTTTCGAGTTTGACGGGGTGTCCAGCCGGATTTCTCTCGGTCACAAGAATCGGAGCTACAAGAAATCGCTGCTTGGCTATCGGCAATTCACCAGTGGCGCCGAGATCATGGTACAGGATGGATCGGTGGTTCGGGTGATGAAGCTGGGATCAGGGCCGTCGGTTGCCAACGCCGGTGCATCCGTTCTGGCCCGTGACGCAGCTTTGGCCCGTGACGCAGCTTTGGCCAATAACGCAGCTTTGGCCAATAACGCAGCGGCTGGCCATGGCCTGATCAGCCTCATTCTGGAACCCCGCACGGCAACAGGGTCAAAGCACGGCTGCGCGGAAAATGGGGGCGCGGAAAATGGTGGCGCGGAAAATGGTGGCGCAGAAAACGGTGGCGCTGTGGCGGGCGGGGCAGCGGGGTAAGTCGCAGAACGATCCCCCTCGGGATCCGAAGCCATAGCCCCGAACCAGCTTGGACCTGTCGCGGTTTCGTTCGGGTCTTTTGAACGCAGGTCGCGCAACAGATGATACCAAGAGCCATTGGTTCTGGCTCGAAGTGGATTCCCAAGGCGTTCAGAACCTGATTACCCTGTGCTGACGGCAGCGAGGATCGCAGGGCAGTCGAGATCACGCGGCAGGAATTGGCGGCGGCGTTGCGGGGAGCGGCGGGCAAGACGAAGGACACCCGGGCGTGGTGATGAGCGAGCCATGTCTCGAAGGCGGCGATCTTCGGCGCTGACCGGTCTTGGCGGATCGCCATTCTAGCCTCTGGGGTCAAGCCCCTGATCTCGGCTTCGATCTTGTAAAGCCCGGCGATCCGCTTCAACCCGGCTTCGGCGATCGGGCGGTGCCGTGGCGGGCGACTTCAAACAGTTTGCGGCGGGCGTGGGCCCAGCAATAGGCAAGCCGGATGGCAGGGCCAGCCCGGTCGGGTTGGATCAGGCGGATATACCCGGCATAACCATCGACCTGCAGGATGCCGCTGAAGCCTTGCACGATGTCATCGGCATACTGGCCACTGGCGTCCCGGCGCATTGGTGAAGACCACGTCAGGCGGGGCGGCCCCGCCCCAGAGGCGAGCGATCCGGATCAATGCCCGGGCGGCCATAGATCTGCGCTTGCCGATACAACGGCAGGTGATTGGCATGTTTGCAGACCAGCACATGCGCGACGGCCGCTTCGGTCGCCATGCCGCCCGCAATCAGCCGCGGAGCCATGCTGGACCTGACCGTGCTGCACTGGCAGTCTGACACCCGCGATGATCTGGAAGAATTGCTCTTGGCGTTCGAAATCCGCCGGCTGAACAAGCCAGAGGCGGCAGCACTTGCCGCTGCGCGCAACACTGGTGCCACACGCGCGGCGATTGGCACCGGCCTTGACGCAGTGGAGCTGTCGTCGGAAACCCCGATCAACCTGATCGCGGCAGATGAGGATTTTCACCTTTCGGTGCTGAACGCCGCCAGGAAAAAATATCGGCTGGCCCTTGGCACCGGGATCGAGATGGTTATCAAATTGACAGCGCGGTTTTCTCGCCTGCGGCCGGGCGGCTTGCAGCACGCCTTGCCGATGCACAGGACGGTTTGCTATTCGATTCTGTCGCGCCGCTCCAAGCTGGCCCGCGCCGATATGCGGGCGTTGAGTGATGAGGCGCAGGAAGACATGCGCATGGTGCCGGAGCGCCGCGCGGCCATCGGGCCGAATCTGCGGGCTGCCAACGATCTGAAGCGAAGACCCGGCGCGGATTGGGACAACTGGAAACGAAACCTGGGGGACAACAATGAAGATCACCGACCTGACCAGCTATCTGGTTGCCCCGCGATGGCTGTTTTTGAAAATTGAGACCGATGCAGGCTTGGTCGGCTGGGGCGAGCCGGTGCTGGAAGGCCACGCTGAAACCCTGGCCGCCAAGATCGGCGAGTTGCGGGAATTCCTGATTGGCCGCAACCCGTTGCATATCGAGGACACCTGGCAGGCGATCTATCGCAATGGCTGTTATCGCGGTGGCCCGGTGCTGATGAGTGCGATTTCCGGCATCGACATGGCGCTGTGGGACATCAAGGGCAAATACCACAATGCGCCGGTGCATGCGCTGCTGGGCGGCCCGGTGCGCGACAAGGTCCGCAGCTATTGCTGGATGGGGGGCGACCGGCCGGCGAACCTGATTGCCGGGGCGAAAGCGCTGATGGCGGCAGGCTATGACGTCTGCAAGTTCAACATCTGTGCCGAACTGCAGATCGTCGATACCAACCGCAAGGTTGACGGCATCGTGCGCCAGTTGTGCGAACTGCGCGAAGCCATCGGCTCGGCCATGGACTTTGCCTTCGATTTTCATGGCCGTGTCCACGCGCCGATGGCCAAGGTTCTGCTCCGCGAGATTGAGCATCTGCGCCCGATTTTCATCGAAGATGCCGTGGTTTCAACCCAGATCGACGCGATGGCCGACCTTGCGCGCTATACGTCGATTCCACTGGTGGTCGGCGAGCGTCTGCATTCGCGCTATGATTTCAAGCGGGTGTTCGAAACCCGTGCCGCCAGCGTGATCAACCCTGACACTGCCCATGTCGGCGGCATTTCCGAAATGGTCCGCATCGGTGCAATGGCCGAAGCTTATGATGTGGCCCTTGCCCCGCATTGCCCGCTGGGGCCGATTGCGCTGGCGGCCTGTTTGCAGGTCGATGCGATCTGCCACAACGCGTTTATTCAAGAGCAAAGCCTTGGCATCCACTACAACCAGGGCGGCGACCTGACCGATTATGTCACGGCGACGGGCGGCTTTACGGTGACGGACGGTTATCTGTCGATCCCGCAAGGCCCCGGTCTGGGGATCGAGGTGAACGAGCCCGCAGTGATCGAGGCGGCGGCGCGCGGGCACCGGTGGCGGGCGCCAATCTGGCGGCACATGGACGGCTCGATTGCCGAATGGTAGACCCGGCGCCGGGATGTTTGATGACTTGATTATGGCGAGCATAACCAACGCCAACACCAATGCCCCGGCAATCACTGTTGTTGACGGGTCGGTTGATATCATGAAGGGGGTCCCATGAGCGGGCGAGATCTTTTTGGCGGGGTGCATGCCGTGCTGTATGCGCTGTTTCAACCGGACGAGGCGCTGGATCTGCCCGCCATGGCTGCGCAGGTGACCTATTGCGTGCAGTCCGGGTGCCACGGCATCACCGTTCTGGGTCTGGCGACCGAGGTGATGAAGCTGACCCTGATCGAGCGCAAGGCCCTGATCACCTGCGTCAGCGCTGCAAACGCCGGGCGTCTGCCGTTTTCGGTGACCATCGCCGGCAATTCGGTGGCCGAGCAAGTTGAATTGGCGCTGTTTGCCAAAGAAAATGGCGCGGATTGGCTGATCTTGCAGCCACCGATGGTGGGCAGCTATGGCGCGGACACCTATCTGAGTTTCTTTGAGCGGGTGGCGGCGGCGGTCGATCTGCCGATTGCCGTGCAGAACGCGCCGCAATACCTTGGCCGCGCCTTGTCGGCCGAAGATATCGCGCGTCTGCGGACCCGTTGCGCCAATTTCGTCTGTGTGAAAAGCGAAGATGCCGCCATTGGCGTGCAGCGCATCATCGCCATGACCAGGGGCGAGATGCACATCTTGGGCGGTCGCGGCGGGCTGGAGATGACCGACAGCCTGCGCGCGGGATGTGAAGGTTTTGTGCTGGCCCCCGACATCGCCCCGGTTGCAGCCCGCATTTTTGACCTTTGGCACAGCGGCCAGATCGACCAGGCCGAGGCGCTGTATGCCCAAGCCGTCCCGGCGATCACCTTTGTGATGCAATCGCTGGAACATCTGATCACCTATGGCAAGCGCATCGTTGCCAGCCATGCCGGGCTGCAGGTCAACGACCGTGCGCCCTGTCTTGCCCCGACTGACTTTGGCCTTGAATGTGCTGCGCGCTGGGCGGATGTCCTGGCCATCCTTGCCGCAAAGGACCGCTGACAATGACCAACCTGCCCGTCTATCCCGACTTGAGCGGCCAGTCGGTTTTCATCACCGGCGGTGGCTCTGGCATTGGCGCCGCACTGACCGAGGGCTTCTTGCGTCAGGGTGCCAGGGTTGCCTTCTGCCAACGCTCGGACGCCGGTGCCTTTTGTGATCAGATGGCGGCGGCGACCCAAAACCGCCCGCTGTTCCTGCCCTGCGACATCACCGATACCACGGCGCTGCACCAGGCGCTGGCCAGTGCTGCTGCGGCACATGGCCCTGTCACCGTGCTGGTCAACAATGCCGCCAACGATCAGCGCCACAAGACGCTTGAGACGGACGAGGCGTTCTGGGACTGGTCAATCGCCATCAACCTCAAAGCCTGTTTCTTTGCCATCAAGGCAGTGGTTCCGGGTATGCAGGCGGCAGGTGGCGGGTCGATCATCAACTTCACCTCGATCAGCTATATGATGGGCAATGCCGGGTATCCGGTCTATGCTGCTGCCAATTCGGGGATCAACGGGATGACGCGCAGTCTGGCCCGCGAATTTGGCCCCGACCGTATTCGGATCAACGCATTGGCGCCGGGCTGGGTGTTGACCGACAAGCAAATGCGGCTTTGGGTGACACCAGATGCCGTGCAGGCCCAGCTCGACCGTCAATGCCTGAAAGACATGCTCGCCCCGCAGGATATTGTCGGCGGAGTGCTGTTTCTGGCATCGGCCTCGTCCAGAATGATGACCGGACAGGCTATGGTGATTGATGGCGGCGTTGTAGTGACAGGATGAAGCAGGCGCCAGCAAGTATTTTTCGAAGCCGGTCGCGTGGTCATTGCAGCGGGGCAGAGCCAAACGGAGCGATCAGAAACAATGCCCCAATCAATATCAGGCGAGGTCATACCAGCGTCCCCCTTGGCTGACCGATTGGCGTCCGGTCCCGGATGAAACGCAGGGTGTCGTGCTTGCACGCACCTCTTGTCGGCTATGGTGCTTGCACGCACCTTTTGTCGGGTATGGTGCTTGCACGCACCTCTTGTCGGGCATGGTGCTTGCACGCACCTCTTGTCGGGTATGGTGCGTGCGAGCACGACACCCTACGTTCAATTCCCCGCCTCAGCGTCCGGTGAAAGTCGCGGCAGGTCGGCTGTAAGGGCCGTTGGTATTATAGCTCCGGTGCGGCTGGCGACAAAGCACGCGATGAGGATCAGAGCGAAGCTGCGGCCTGCGTACAGGCGGGCTTTCGCCGTTCAACTGGCGGTGTTCAAGGGTGGGTCAAGGGCGACGCCTACCGGTGCGGGATTGTCCGTCCGCCGAAGGATCAGGCGGATGGCGTGTTCCACCATCTGTTCCACCGTCTGTTCCACCGTCTGTTCCACCATCTGTTCCGCCATCTGTACCATCGGCTGGCGCACGGATGTCAGCGCATAGTCCGGCGCAAAAGCAAGGGGCACCTCAGCGAAACCCACGACCGCCACGCCACCCGGCACCGAAAGGCGCAACTCGTGGCGAAGCACCGACAGCGCCGGAAACGCCATCCAGTCATTCACCGCGAACAGTGCATCCGGCCGGTCCTGTGGCGGCCGGTCGAACCGGGTTCGCGGCACTTCTGCCGCGCGGACCGGGTCGAAATGCCCCAGACCCCGGGCAAATACCGACTGCCCGCGCGCCGCCAGTTCGGCGGGGCAAACCCGCGCGACTGCTCAGATGCCCGGTCAGGCGGCGGGTCCGAACAGTTGCATCAGGATGCCGAATTCGTTGAACGTCGTCCATTCCCGCCGGACCCGTCCCCGCTCGATATGCCACTGCGTGATGCCCCACAGATGCACCTCGCGTCCGGTCGGCGGCCCATAGGGCCCGTGCCCGCGATGATGCCCCACCGCGCCCCAGCGGATAGCGACAAGGCAGGCGGCACGCGGGTCGCCCATCCAGTACAGATCGTCGATCCGCATCGCCAGATTCGGGAACATCGCCAGCATCGTCAGGTTGTGGGCGCGCAGCTGTGCAAGGTCCGGGAACGCGCGCCCGGTGGACATTTCGGTCTGGACCGCCGGGTCATAAACGCCGGTCATCGCCGACAAGTCGCGCCCGTTCCATATCCGCTCGAATGCCCCGGTGACAAAGCCGCGCAGATCGTCGCCGGGTGACGGAATCGCAGGCCGCGCCGGCTTGCCCTGCCCGGGCAGCCGCGACGGTTCGGTGCCGAAAAACGCCGGGCGGTCCTTGTCCAGCCGCGCCTCTGCGGCGGTTCTGGCGGCGGCCAACAGGTCCACGCCGATCTGCTTCAGCAGCATCGCGGTGTCATAGGCGACATGCTCGGTATGGATTTCATTGGCGCGGGCGACACAGTTCGCCATGCACAACAGCCGCACCGGTCTGCCGGTCGGCGGCCCCCAGCGGCTCCACCCCGTGTTGGTGCCGAGAATGATGGTGCGGTGCGAGGTGTGGAAATCGGTTGCCGCATCGCCGGCCCAGATCACCTCGTCGGCGACAAGCCGGATGTCGGGGATCGCGGCGTTGGTATGAACAGTATCGGCAACGATCTTGTCGCGGCCATATTGCAGACCCACGTCATCCCACACCCGGCAGTCGTGCGAATAGGTATCGTAGATATAGCCGATATCCTTTTCTTCCCAGATCCGGTGGGTGATGCGCACGATGTAGTCGATGATATCGAGGTAGGCCGGATCGAACCCGGTCATCGTCTGCCGGGGCAGATGCTCGGGCGACCGCGCCAGGAACCCGTCGGTGCCGCCCCTGGCATAGGCGGAAAGCGACACGGCAAAGTCGCGCGGCATCTGCGCATCGGTCAGGGTGGCAAAGCGCGGCTGTGCTGCCGCCTCGGCCTGCACTGGCGAAATGTCTTGACCGGTTTTCATCATTTCCTCCAAGCCTTCTGCATAGGTATGCTGCGCTTTTAGGGCGGGACTGCAACATAAAATTGCAGTGACAGGGGCGGCTTCTGCGGCATATTGAGAGTGATCGTGGAATAGCCATGACACCCGATGCTGACGGAGACAGCCCATGGGCTTTCAAGCGGAAAAGGCGGTGGTCACGGCGTATGCGGCGGCGCTCGATGCGGCACGACCGGGCGAGACGGGCGCTATTCTTGCACGTTTCTGCCACCCGGGGATGACATGGATGGGGATGCACCCGTGGCACCAGATCCAGGGGACCGACCGGTTGGCGGCAAAGTTCTGGGAACCGTTGCGCGCCGCGATGGGGCCGCTGCAGCGCCGTCCCGACATCTTCTTTGCCGGACAGCAACCCGGCTATGCGCTGCCCGGCACCTGGGTCTGCGACATGGGCCATTTCCTCGGCCGGTTCCGGCACCCCTGGCTGGGTATTCCGCCAACCGGCAAGGCCGTCTTCCTGCGCTATTGCGAATGGAGCCGGGTCGAGGATGGCCGGATCGCCGATCAGGCGCTGTATCTGGATGTGGATTTCGTGATGGCGCAGGCGGGGGTGTTTCCCTATGGCCGGACCACGGGTGCGGTCGTGCTGACGCCGGGGCCGCGCACGCATGACGGGCTGCTGTTCGCCGCCCAGCCGCCCGGCGAGGGTGTTGCGACACTGGCGCTGATCGATCGGATGATCGCGCGGCTGGTGGCCGCCGGGGTCCGGACCACGCCTGAGGATCTGGCGGCAGACTGGGATCCGGACATGCTGTGGTGGGGCCCCTCGGCAATCGGTGCCTCCTATGGCCATCAGGGCTATCTTGCCGGGCATTGCCGCCCGTTCGAAGCGAGCATCGAGATGATCCGCCACGATGGCCACGAAACCCGGATTGGTGAGGGAAACTTTGGCGGCTTCTTCGGTTATCCGTCAATGTATGTCAGATCGACCGGCGGCTATCTGGGGGCCGCAAGCCGCACCGACACGCCCGCCGAGATGCGGATCGTGGACATCTACCGCCGCAACGGTGACCGGCTGGCCGAAAACTGGATCTTCATCGACCATCTCTGGGTGCTGCAACAGCTGGGCTACGACGTGCTGGCGCGGATCGGGGGGGATGCGCCGGACCTCAGCCCTTGACAGCCCCGGCGACAAGGCCGCCGACGATCCGCCGCTGGCTGAGCAACACCAGCACCAGCAGCGGCAGGATCACCGACACGGTCGCAGCAACCGCGTACATCACCTGACCGGGTTGCTGCGTCGTGCCGAGAAAGCCGATGATCCTCGGCACCATTGTCTGGTTGTCTTCGCGCAACAGCATCGCGCAGATGATGAAATCGCTGTAGCCCACCAGAAAGCTGAAAATCCCCGTGGTGATGACACCTGGCCACATCACCGGCATCACCACCAGCCGAAAGGCCTGCAGGCGGGTGCAGCCGTCGATCAGCGCCGATTCGTCCAGTTCGCGCGGGATCGACAGGAAGAAGGAATGCAGCAGCCACAGCGTGAAGGGCTGGTTCAGCGCCACCAGAACGATGATCGTGGTCCACTGGTGCCCCCACAGGTTCCATTCAAAGAACGGCAACAGATAGCCCGACACCAGCGTCAGCCCCGGCATCGCCCGGAACACCAGCGCCGCCACCAGCACCCAGAACGCATAGCCCGCGGTTGACCGTGCCAGCGCATAGCCGCCCAACGTGCCGAAGGTCAGCGAGATCGTGGTGACGCCCAGTGTGATGACCACGGTGTTCAGCGCCTCGCGCCAGAACTCCTGCCCGATCCAGACATCGCGGTACGCCTGCAGGGTAAAGGCGCTGCCGGTCAGCGCTTCGGTGCGCGGGCCGGACAGGGCGTCGGTCCAGGACACCAGGGAGAAGAAATCACCTTCGAGTTTCAGGCTGCCCCAGGCGGTCCAGACAAACGGCAATGCCGCCGCCACCAGCCACAGCGCCACGAACACCGAGGCCAGAATGACCAGCGACAGCGGCGGGCGATGGGCGCGGGGCAGATCACTCATGCCTTGGTCCTGAAGGTGGTCCAGGCGTTGCGCATCGATGGCAACAGCAGGATGGCGATGCACAGCACGGTCAGCATCGAGGTTGCCGCCGCCGACCCGAACAGCGGCGTATCGCCGCGCAGCGCAAAGAAGATCAGCGACGACAGTGACGAGGCATGCGCGGCTGCCGACAGCCCGATGATCGATTCGAATACGCGAAAGTTGTCCATCACCAGGATCAGCATCAGAAACGTCGCCACCGGCCGCAGATGCGGCAGCGTCACCAGCCGCAACCGTTCCAGCCGGGATGCACCGTCGACCATGGCGGCCTCGATGGTGTCGCGGGGCACAGTCTGCAGCGCGGCAAAGACCACGATGAACACGAAAGGCGCGTTTGACCAGATACCATGGGCAAACAGCGTGGCCCATGCCAGCCCGCCCGATGCCTTGAGTGACAGGGTCTCGTCGCCGGTGATCCATTGCAGAAAGGCCCCGATGATCCCGTTCTGGTCGATCATCCAGAACAGGGTCAGCGCGCCGATCACCGAAGGCACGATCATCGGCAGCAAGGTCAGATAGATCACGCCGCCCCGGGTGGCGCGCGGCAGGATGTTGACCGACACCGCGATCAGAAACCCCAGTAGCAGCGACAGGGGCGAGACGACGACCGTGTAGATCAGCGTGAACAGCAGCGCGCGGTAGAACGGCAGGTTCAGCACCGCGGCCATCACGGTGCGGATGTCGGCTGCCCCGGCCCAGATCGCGCGCACCTCGGCCACCGCCAGATGCGCGGCATCAAGATAGGTACCGACCCCGTTGAACGCGCCTTGCGGGGCGGCGGCGTTCAGCTCTGCCATCGCTTCGGTGTCAACCCGCGTCTCGGTCTTGCAGCCGAACGGGTCGCAGGTTTCCTGCTGCACCAGGACCTGCGGATGTTCGACGTAGAACGACTGCACCATCACCGAAATCAGCGGCAGCGCAATGAACGCCAGCATCGCCAGAAGCGACGGCAGGATGAACAGGGCAAAGGCGCGGTGCGGCATGGTGTGTGGGTGCCGGGCGGGGGCAATCCCCGACCGGCCCCCCTGTCACTGGATGAAGCCGGCTTCGCGGGCAGCGGTGGTATAGGCCGTCTCGGCATCGGTCAGCGCCTGCTGGGCGCTTTCTTCACCCTTCATGAAGCCCACGATGTTGTCGTCGATGGCGGTGTGCATCAGGTTCATGTAGGGCACCGTCGGGTAACCCGGCGCACCTCCCTGTACCGAGGCGATTACCCCCTCGGCCGCCGGGGTGGGCACATAGCCCTTGATCAGCCACACCGCGAGTTCGGGTTTTTCCTGCGCCAGTTCCGGGGCAATCGCATGCATCATCACCCGGAACGATGCTTCGGCCTCGGCATCGGGGATGTTCCTGGCGATGCCGAAGCCGTCCCACCAGATCGTCGTCGCGGGATGGTCATAACCCGCCATCTTCGGTGCTGCCGACAGGCGCATGTGCGGGGCGGCGGTCGGCGCCTTGTCGGTGCCGGGCAGCACTTCGGATGCCTCGGACCCCCAGAAGTTGGTCAGCGCGATCTTGTCGGCCTCCAGCAGCGGTGCCATCGCATCCGACGACCAGGTCAGATAGTCGGGGTCCATATAACCCGACAGCGCCTTCATGGTTTCCAGCGCCTTGATGCCCTTTTCATTGTTGATCGAAGCCAGCGCCGTGCCGGACTGGAAAAACGCGCCATCCTGCCCAAGGTAGAGGTTGACGAAACCCTGCCCCAGTTCCCAGCCCGGCGCATAGGCCAGACCGATCGGGTTGGCGATCTTGCCCTTGGCGCGAATCGCCTCGGCGGCTGCGATCACCTCGTCCCAGGTCTGTGGTGGCTGCACGCCGGCATCGGCCAGCACATCCTCGCGGTAAAAGAAGTGCTCGGCATTGGCCATGAAGGCTACGGCCATCACCTTGCCGTCGATCTTGATAAATTGCGAGGGTTCCAGATCCTGGCCGTACTTGGCCACCAGATCATCCAAGGGGCGCAGCAGGCCCGCCGTCAGCAGCGCGGTGATTGACCCGTTCGCGCCGATCTTGACGGTGTATTCCGCCGGGTTGGCCGTCAGCGCGGGCACCTGCAGGTCGGTGTGCTGGGTGGTCAGGTTCGTCGTCACCTCAAGGGTGGGCGTCACGCAGGCCTTGGACCGTTCGGCAATCGCCTGCAGGGCGGGAAAGTCGTTGGCCAGGATCCGCACCGAGCCGGTCGCATCCGCCGGACATTCGGCCCAGGCGGTACCCGCCGTCAGCAGGATCGCGGTTGTGGCGGCAAAAATGGGTCGTGTCGTCATCATCGGAACTCCCTGTTATGTTTCGTCTGGCCTGAGCTTGTCTGCGGACGGTCCGGACCGTCACCTTCCGGAGCTGCCGGAGCTGCCGGAACCGCATTCCATCGTGGCACCGTTTGCCCCAAGCCACACTAGCATGAATGAATACGCTTGCAAAAGATTCTCTCTTGGGTTTCGCTGGGTCGCGACTCACAAGAAGCAAAAGGACCAGGCGATGTCCGATTTTCAGGCCGAAAAATCAATCGTTCGTGCTCTTTACAGCGATCTTGCCGATGCGACGCCTGAAACAGTCGCCGCCGCGCTGGCGCGGCATACCCATTCGGACTGGCACTGGCGCGGCATGCATCCGTTCCATGAACAGCGTGGGGCCGAGGCGGTGGCCAGCACATTCTGGGCACCCTTGGTGACTGCGATGTCACACCTGCAACGCAGGCCCGACATCTTCATGGCCGGACCCAACGAGATCGACGGCTACCAAAGCGTCTGGGTCGTCTCGATGGGGCACCTGATGGGGCTGTTTGACCGGCCCTGGCTGGGCATCCGCCCCACCGGCAAGATCACCATGCTGCGCTACGTGGAGTTTCACAAGGTCGAGGGCGGCCGCATCCGCGAGACGGCGCAGTTCTTCGACATTCCTCACCTCATGATCCAGGCCGGGCAGGATCCTTTCCCCCCGGCAACCGGGACGCACCTGATCCAGCCGGGGCCTGCGACGCACGAAGGCCTGATGTGGGACCGCCAGGATCCGGAAACCGGCCACCGCACGCTGGCGGCGATCAATGCGATGCTGGGCGACATGGGCAGCCGGCGCGAACAGCAAGCGGCTGGCAAGCGCACCGCCTACGAAAGCCATCTGGCACGGACCTGGCACGAAAACATGATCTGGTGGGGTCCGGCAGGCATCGGCGCGGCCTACACGATCCGGCGCTACACGCGGCAACACGCAGGGCCGTTCAACCTGCATCTGTCCGACGGTTATCGCTTCAACGGTCACCTCTGCCGCATGGCCGAGGGGCATTTCGGTGGCTTCTTCGGCTGGGCGAACTTGAGCTTGCGCAACAATGGCGGCTATATGGGCATGACGGCGTCACCAGATTTCGCCGACATGCGCGTCGTGGATTTGTACCGCGAACAGGACGGAAAGCTGGCAGAGAACTGGATCTTCATCGACATTCTGCACTACCTGAACATGCAGGGCCTCGACGTGCTGGGCCGCATGGCCTCGCTCGACCCGGCGGTTCAGGCCGAACCCTGGGACCCTGCGGCGCGGTAGCCGGCCCCGCCGTGCCAGGATATCCGCCCCGGTCTGCTGCAACGCATTCTTGCCCCGAAAGGTCTCAACCATGCCCGACGCCCCAACCCCCGCCAAGTCAGATCCCGTGCTTCAGGTCGAACGCCGCGACTTCACCCAGCTTGCGCCCGATGGGCGCTCCCGCGCGCAGGCGATGCGCGGCTTCGACCCGATCTATACCGACATTGTCGATTATATCGTCCGCTGCACCCACCGCATCTGGGACGAACGCGACGTCGGCCTGATCTACAGCCACTATACCCACAACTGCGTGGTCTATGGCACGATGGGCACCGTTTACAACCGCGAGGATATGGTGCGCGACACCATTCAGCGGCTGGTCAGCTTTCCCGAACGGCGCGGCATGGCAACGCAAGTGATCTGGCGCGGCGATGAAAACGAGGGCTTCTATACCTCGCATCTTGTCACCGGATCGGGGCGCTATACCCAGGATGGCCACCTGGGCCCGGCGAACGGGCGGACCTTCGTGTCGCGCACCGTCGCCGACTGCATGATCCACGAGAACAGGATCTACCGCGAATGGATCGTCGCCGACACGCTGGCGGTCCTGCTTCAGATCGGCGCGGACCATCATGCCTATGCCGACACGCTGGCGGTGGGGCTGCACGCAAAGGGGCAATTGTCGGTCGATATCGGTGAGAACCGCCGGATGGTCGGCCAATACCCGCCCGATGCCGACGCCGACCTGTCGATCGCCCACAACGCGGTGGAGGAATGGACGCTGGCTTGGCTGCACGAGGTCTGGAACCGCCGGATGTTCGGCAAACTGGCCGAAGTCTTTGCGCCAAACTGTCAGTATCACGGGCCGCTGATGACCGAGCTTTTCGGCCAGGCGGCGGTCATTCACCAGACGATCGGCCTGATCGGCACGATCCCCGACGCGGGCTTTACAGCGCAGCACATCTGTTCGGTGGCGTCCGAGGAGGGCGGGCACAAGGTGGCGGTGCGCTGGATACTGGAGGGCCACCACCTTGGCCATGGCATCCTGCGCCACATCGGCCCGCCCTTGGGGCAGCGGCTGCAGATCATGGGGATCAGCCATTTCAATGTAAAGGACGACAAGGTGCAGGACGAATGGCGGGTTTATGACGAGCTTGCCCTGATGGTGCAGGTGCGCCTTGCGGCGCTGCAGGCCGGGGCATGACCGCACCGCATTCCGATAGGCCGCCCGAGGACGAAGCGTGGCTGCGGGCCGCGCTGGCCACAAAAGGGCTGACGCTTCGCCCCGAGGATACTGCGGCGACCCTATCCACCGCACGGTTCCTGGCCGAGGCGGCGCGGCGGGTGCGGAATGCGGCACCGTGAGGTCGGCACCGTGATGGCCCCGCCGGTTCCCTCGCTCGCCGAGGCAGGGGCCGCGCTCCGGTCCGGCCGGATAACGGCGGCCGAACTTCTGGCCCTGCACCGCGACCGGATCGCGGCGGTGGACGGGCGCGTCCGCGCCATCTGGGCCGTTGATCCGCGTGCCGATCGGCTGGCGGCACGCGCCGACGACGATCTGCGCGCCGGGACCGATCACGGGCCATTGCACGGAATTCCTTTCGTCATCAAGGACATGGTGGATGTCGAGGGTCTGCCCACCACCAACGGGTCGCTTGCATCCGACCGTACACCCGCCGCAGCGGATGCGACGGCGGTCGCCCGGCTGATTGCGGCGGGGGCAGTGCCGCTGGCCAAGGTGGCGACCTATGAATGGGGCTTTGTCGGGCCGGAACGGGGGTTGGAACAGCCGCCTGCGGCGAACCCGTGGAACATTGCGCATGTCACCGGGGGGTCGTCTTCGGGGTCGGCGGCGGCGGTGGCGGCGGGGATGGTGCGGATTGCGATTGGCAGCGACACTGGCGGCTCGATCCGGTCGCCTTCGGCCTATTGCGGCACCGTCGGCATCAAGCCCACGCGCGGGCGGGTGCCGGGCGCGGGCTTCTTTGCGCTGTCACCCGCACTTGACCACCCCGGCCCGATTGCGGCGACGGTGGCCGAGGCGGCGCAGATGCTGGAGGCGATGGCACCCGGAACCGGTGCCGTGTCGCGACTGCAAGAGGGCGTGCGCGGACTGACACTGGGCTATGCCCGGGGCTGGTTCGCGGCTGACCCCGCGCTTGATCCCCAGGTGCTGCGCGCGATGGATGATGCCGCCGCATCCCTGTCGCTCGCCGGGGCGCGGATCGTCGAGGTGACGTTGCCCGACTACGCGCTGCTGGAAGCGGTGGGGGCGGTGATGATCCATGTCGAGGGGCTGCGGCTGCACCTGCCGTCGTTGCGGGGCCGGGGTCAGCTGTGGGGACGGATGGCGACGCAGACGGTGCAGGCGGGTGCCGTCCTGACCGATGCCGACCTGAATGCTGCCGAGGCGCTGGTTTCAGCGCTGACCGACGGCGTGACCCGCGCAATGGACGGCTGCGATGCGCTGCTGACGGCCGCCACGCTCACCCCCGCCCCGCCGTTCGCGGCCTTTGACCGAGGCGCGGTCTGGACGCCGATGCGGACACTGCCGTTCAACGTGACCGGACATCCGGCGCTGTCGGTGCCGGCCGGGTTCGCCGGCGGGCTGCCGGTGGGGCTGCAGATCGTCGGGCGGCACGGCGACGAGGCCGGCATCTGCCGCGTGGCCGCCGCCTTTGAGCGCACAACCGATCACGGCGCGGTGCCGGTGCCGCTGTAGCCCGCCTTACCGCGCCTGCATCCGGTCCAGCCGGATCTGCGCCGCGCGGCGGTGGCCTTCCAGCCCCTCGGACGCGCTTTGCCTTGCGGCGGGTGGCGCCACCGCGCGCACGCCGCGCGCATCCAGCCACTGGTGCGTTGCCACCTTGACATAGGATCCGACCCACAGCCCGCCGGTATAGCGGCCCGATGCCATCGTGGGCAGCGTGTGGTTGGTGCCGACGCACTTGTCGGAATAGACCACGCTTGCCAACTCGCCGATGAACAGCGAGCCGTAGTTGCGCAGCTTGTAGGACAAACCCATGGCATCGGCGGTATGTACCTGCAGATGCTCGGCCGCGATATGGTCGGAATAGGCGACCATCGCCGCCTCGTCGCTGGCCACTGCAATCTCGCCCCGTGCCGCCCATGACGGCCCCGCGACGGATGCGGTCGACAGCGTGGCAAGCTGGCGTTCAACCTCGGCCAGCACAGCCCTGCCCAGCTTCGCGTCGGTGGTGATCAGGCCGACCCGCGTGCGCAGATCATGCTCCGCCTGTGCCAGCAGGTCGGTGGCGATCATTTCGGCATCGCCGGTCGCATCCGCGAGAATGTAGATTTCCGATGGCCCGGCCAGCTGGTCGATCCCAACCGGTCCGAAAACCTGCCGCTTCGCTTCGTTGACAAAGGCGTTGCCGGGGCCGACGATCTTGTCCACCGCAGGCACGGTCTGCGTGCCATAGGCCATCGCCGCAATCGCCTGCGCGCCGCCGATACGGAACACCCGGTCCGCGCCCGACAGGTGGCAGCCCGCCAGCATCGCCTCATGCGCGCCGGGCGGCAGGCAGGCCACCACCTCGTCAACCCCTGCCACCCTGGCCGGAACAATGGTCATGATCGGGGCCGACAACAGCGGGAACCGCCCGCCCGGCACGTAGCAGCCGACGCGCTGCACCGGAATGATGCGGTGGCCCAGATAGGCACCGGGCAACACCTCGATTTCCAGCGGCGTCAGGCAGGCAAGCTGCGCTTCGGCAAAGCGGCGGACGTTGGCGATGGCGAATTCGGTATCCGCCCGCGTTTGCGGATCAAGCGCCGCCACCGCCGCCTCGCGCTCATCGCGGCTGACCTCGAACCGCGCCAGATCCACCTTGTCGAAGCGGCGGGAAAAGTCGGCAACGGCAGTGTCGCCCTCAGTGCGCACCCGGGCCAGGATGTCGGCGACCAACCGTGACAATTCGATAGTCTCCGCCGCCGTGTCGGGCTCGGGTGCCTTGATCCAGTCGATTCTGGGAAAACTCATGAGTTCAACCCAGATGCAGCAGAATCTGCTTCCACACATGCACCTCGTCAAACACGATGTAGTCGCGGCGCAGGCCCCACTGGCCCCATTCCGCGTGCGACGCGCCGCGCAGATGCACCTCTGCCCCGGTCGGCGCGCCGAACATCCCGTGCCCGTCGTGCTTGCCGATCAGCGAAAACCGTACCGCCGAGCGGAACGGCATGCCCTTGTCCTCGCGCCCGATACGATGCTCGATTTCCAGCCGCGCCGATGGAAACGCCGCCCGCAGCCCGATCCAGAACCGGTCGGCGGCGGTGACGCCGTGGTCGGTCCGCCCGCCCGGCAGTTCCAGATGGACA
>JAYTDA010000329.1:0-3781 GCA_043736155.1 Paracoccaceae bacterium
GCCAAGCTCGGCGGATGGGACGGCTATCCAAAATCCAAACCACCCGGTCCGATCACCTTCCGCCACGGTCTCCAATACTTCAAATCCCTCGCCCACGGAAGGAGGCTCAGAAATGTGTGAATCGCCTAGACGATGCGGGGAGGGAGTCGTGCGACCCCGCGGATGTACGAACAGCCTGCCCGGCGGTCGGGATCCGGGACCGGGTTGCAACGGTCCTGCATCGAGGCAAAGGCCAGGGGGAACGGCCGTTGTCATCAGCCCTTGCCACCCGGCAACTGATCCAGCGCCCGGTCCAGCCAGCCCAGAAACCCCTTTGGCCCCTCGGCCACCGCCTGCAGACCTGGGTTCGGGCTGGCGGCCAGCCGGTCTTTCAGCCGGGGTGGCAGGTATTTGTTGGTCGGTCGGGTCCCCTGTTCCGGCATCAGGTCAAACCCGCCGCGTTCCGCCACCAGCTTTGATACGGTGCTGTCCGGGTCGGCAAAATCGCCAAAGTGCCGGGCACCGGAGGGGCAGGTACGGACACAGGCGGGTTCGCGATCAATCTCTGGCAGGTTTTCGTTATAGATACGGTCGATGCACAGGGTGCATTTCTTCATCACCCCCGCCGCCACATCCATTTCACGCGCCCCGTAAGGGCAGGCCCAGGCACACAGACCGCAGCCGATACAGGCATCTTCGTTGACCAGTACAATGCCATCTTCGCTGCGCTTGTAGCTGGCACCGGTGGGGCACACCGTGACGCAAGGGGCATCGGCGCAATGCAGGCAGCTTTTCGGGAAATGCACGATTTGCGCCGGAGCAGCGGCGGGTTGCACCTCATAGGCATGGACACGGTTGAGGAAGGTGCCGGACGGGTCGGCGCCATAAGGATCCTGATCCGACAGCGGGGCACCGTAGTTTTCGGTATTCCAGCCCTTGCAGGCAATCACACAGGCCTGACAGCCGACACAGGTATCCAGATCGATCACCAGCCCGAGCTTTTTGGCGGTGTGGGTGGGAAGCGTGGTCATCCCGGCACCGTCCAGTTGCGCGACGCCAGCGGGGGAAACACCGGTTGGCTTTCAGCCGGTGCAGACACCTTTTCGATCCGCACCATCAGATCAAACCACGCCGCCTGCCCGGTGACCGGATCGGAATTGGCCCAGCGCTGCCCGTCGCCACGCGGCGGCAACAGCTCATGGATCAGATGATTCAGCAAAAAGCCCTTGGTCGCCTCGGGTGCGTCCACGTTCAGCGCCCAGCTGCCCTTGCGTTTGCCGATGGCGTTCCAGGTCCAGACCGTGTGCGGGTTCAGCGCCGCCATATGCGCCACCGGCACGGTGATGGCACCATGGCGTGAGGTGACGCGGGCCCAGTCACCTTCGTTGAACCCATGGCTTTGCCACAGACCGGTCGGCAGATACAGCGGGTTTACCCCGTGAATCTGCCGCAGCCAGGCATTTTGCGACCCCCAGGAATGGTACATCGCCATTGGCCGCTGGGTCAGGGCATGGATCGGATAGCTGGCGGCATCCTGCAGCCCCTGTTCAAAGCTCGGGTACCAGACCGGCAAAGGGGCCATGCAGGTGCGCAGGGTCTGGCGCAGATGGTCCGGTGGTTGCTTCGGGCCGTGGCCTTCGGCAGCCAGTTGAAAGCGCCGCAGCGGTTCGGAATAGATCTGCAACAAGTAAGGCTGCGGTTTGTCATAGAAACCCATGGCAACAGCCCAGGTCTGATAGGCGCGGTTCCAGGGTTTGAAATACCGCGCCTCTTCCGGAACATGCGCCACATGGAACCCGCCGTTTTCGATATAGCGCGCCAACTGGTCAGGGTTTGGCGCACCACGCCCGGTCGCGGTGCCATCACCGCGAAACCCGGCGAGGGGGCCGATGCCGGGGCGGCGCTGGTGGTTGGTGATATAGTCGGCATAGTCGGCATACAGCGCCCCACCGTCCGATGCGATGAACCCAGGCAGGCCCAGCCGGTGGCCCAGATCGATCAGCACCGACTGAAACCCCCGGACATCACGGTCCGGCTCCATCACCGGCCAGCGGATCGCGTCGCCCGCGGCATCGGGTTCCGAGATTGGCCGGTCGAGCAGGCTGATGCAATCGTGCCGCTCCAGATAGGTGGTGTCAGGCAGCACCAGGTCGGCATAGGCCACCATTTCCGAGGCGTAGGCATCGGAATAGATGATATGCGGGATCACATAGGCGCCATCCGGGTCCTGATCGGTCAGCTTGGCCATGGTGCCGCCGGGGTCCATCGACGAGTTCCACGCCATGTTGGCCATATAGAGCATCAGGGTGTCGATCCGGTACGGATCGCCGGCATGGGCATTGGCGATCACCATGTGCATCAGGCCATGGGCAGACAGTGGCGCCTCCCAGCTGAAGGCCTTGTCGATCCTTATCGGGGTACCATCGGGTTGCAGCGCCAGATGTTCCGGGCCACGCGGATAGCCCAGATGTGGCCCGGCCAGAGCACAGTCGGGTTTGGCACTGGCATGCGGGGTGGGGTGGGCATCGTAGGGCTTGGGATAGGGCGGTTTGAACCGCATCCCGCCAGGGCGTTCGATCGAGCCCAGCAGCATCTGCAGCAGATGCAGCGCCCGGCAGGTCTGAAAGCCGTTGGCATGGGCCGAAATGCCGCGCATGGCGTGAAACGCCACGGGACGGCCGGTCATGGTTTCGTGGCGTTCGCCGCGAAAATCGGTCCAGGCGACGGGCAGGTCTATCGCTTCGTCAAACGCCACCCGGGCCAGTTCGGCGGCGATGCTGCGGATTTGCCCGGCTGGTATGCCGCAGCGGTCGGCAACGGCATCGGGGCCGTGGTCCGGTGTCAGATAGGTTTCGGCGACATGGTGCATGACCGTGCGGTGAACCACCCCGTCACGGGTCAGGGTGGCACCGAGATCAGGATAAATGCCCGGAGTATCAAACGCCACAGGGTGCTGCGTGGCGCGGTCGATCACCAGCGGCTTGCCGGCGGCGTCGCGCAGAAACAGACCCTGTTCCGGCCCAACCCTGCCATTCAGCAGCACCGGCGCGTTGGTATAGCGCGCCAGATAGTCGAGGTCGATCTTGCCTGCCGCCAGCAACTCATGCACCAAAGCCAGGATGAACAGCCCGTCGGTGCCGGGGGTGATGCCGACCCAGTCATCGGCCACGGCGTTATAGCCGGTACGGATCGGGTTGACGCCAATCACCCGCGCGCCGCGTGCTTTGAGTTTGCCGATGCCGATCTTGATCGGGTTGCTGTCATGGTCTTCGGCAACACCGAACAGCATGAACAGCTGCGCATGGTCCCAATCCGGTGCGCCAAATTCCCAGAACGCGCCGCCGATGGAATAGATCCCCGCCGCCGCCATGTTGACCGAGCAAAAGCCACCATGGGCGGCATAGTTCGGGGTGCCATAGGCCTGGGCCCAATAGCTGGTGAACGACTGCGACTGGTCGCGCCCGGTGAAAAACGCCAGCTTTTGCGGGGCGCTGTGACGCAGCGGCTCCAACCAGCCGACGGCAATCGCCAGAGCCTCATCCCAGCCGATCTTTTCAAACGCCCCCGACCCGCGCGGCCCGATGCGTTTCATCGGCTGGGTCAGGCGCGACGGGGCGGTGACCTGCATGATGCCTGCTGACCCTTTGGCGCAGAGCACGCCTTTGTTCACTGGATGGTCGCGGTTGCCCTCGATATAGGCGACGCGGCCGGACTTGAGGTGAACATCGATGCCGCAGCGGCAGGCACACATGTAGCAGGTGGTTTTCCGAACCTCGTCGGAAACCGGGGGCGAGAGGTTCAG
>JAYTDA010000330.1:0-2538 GCA_043736155.1 Paracoccaceae bacterium
TGAAGGCGCAGGGATGACCATGGGCGTCGATAGCATGGGCACCATGTTTGCGACCCGGGCAGGCGAGGACCCTGCGGCTTTGCCGGTCTACATGGGGTCGCATCTGGATACCCAACCGACCGGCGGCAAGTACGACGGGGTGCTGGGGGTGCTGGGGGCGTTGGAAGTGGTGCGGTCGATGAATGACATGGGGATCAGGACCCGCCATCCGATTGTCGTCACCAACTGGACCAATGAGGAAGGCGCGCGCTTTGCCCCGGCGATGCTGGCCTCGGGCGTATTTGCGGGCGTGCATACCGAAGACTATGCCAAAAGCCGCCGCGATCCGGACGGGTTGCTGTTCGGCGATGAGTTGGCGCGGATCGGCTGGGTTGGCGATGAGGTGGTCGGAGCGCGGAAAATCCATGCGATGTTTGAATTGCACATCGAACAGGGGCCGATACTGGAGGCCGAAGGCAAGACCATCGGCGTGGTGACCCATGGCCAGGGCCTGTGGTGGCTGGAGATTACCCTGACCGGACGCGAGGCGCATACCGGATCAACCCCGATGGCCTTGCGGGTCAATGCCGGTTTGGGAATGGCGCGGATTACCGAGCGGGTGCACCAGATCGCGATGAGCCATCAGCCGAATGCGGTGGGGGCGGTCGGGCAGGTCAAGGTGTTCCCCAATTCGCGCAACGTGATCCCGGGGCGGGTGGTGTTCACCGTCGATATCCGCAGCCCCGAACAGGCCAAGCTGGACCTGATGCGGGGGGAAGTGGAGCGGGCGGCTTTTGCGGTGGCAGCCGAACTGGGGTTGGGCTGCGAGATCGAGCCGGTCGGGCATTTTGATCCGGTGACGTTTGATCCGGGGCTGGTCAAGGTGGTGCGGGGGGCGGCCGCGAAGCTGGGCTATGCGCATATGGATATCGTGTCTGGTGCCGGTCACGACGCCTGCTGGATCAACCGGGTGGCCCCGACGGTGATGGTGATGTGCCCCTGTGTCGGCGGGCTGTCGCACAATGAGGCCGAGGAGATTTCGCCGGAATGGGCAGCGGCGGGG
Organism: Paracoccaceae bacterium; assembly: GCA_043736155.1. Taxonomy (GTDB): domain Bacteria; phylum Pseudomonadota; class Alphaproteobacteria; order Rhodobacterales; family Rhodobacteraceae; genus JANNRR01. Next base: position 1,043 of record JAYTDA010000330.1, read on the forward strand.
ACGGATGTGCTGCTGCATGCGGTGCTTGAGGTGGCGGGGGTGGTGGGGTGATCGACGGCATTCGAGCGAGAGTCTTGGAACGGCTGGTGCAGATGTTCGACGTGCCAGTGATTCAGAACAATCTGCGTGGGCTGTATGTCGAGTTCATGGTTGCTGAATTACTGGGGGAGGGATGGCGGCACAACGGCGCTGACTGGGCCGCTTATGACCTTGAACATTCAAGCGGTGAACGGGTCGAGATAAAACAATCTGCTGCTCGCCAGACATGGGCGGCACCTGCCAACGGAAAGCGAGGGCGCTCTTTCAGTATCCGGGCACCAAAGTTGGAGTGGGTTGGCAGCGTGTCCACACCACGCAGCGGCCGTGTCGCAACGATCTATGTCTTTGCTTGGCACGACGACGAAACCGAGAAAGCGGACCAGAGGGATGCCGCGCAGTGGAAGTTCTATGTGGTTTCGGCGCAATCCTTGCCAGACCAACAAACAATCAATTTTAGCGCTTTGAATAAGTTAGCAAAACCAGTCCCAGCGGACAGGTTGAAACCTTCGGTTGAAGCGCTGCTCAAGGTAGGATTTACCCAATGACCACCATCATCAAAAACGGCACCGTCGTCACTGCCGACCTGACCTACAAGGCCGATGTCCGCATCGACAACGGCATGATCACCGAGATCGGACCGAACCTGAGGGGCGGCACCGAACTTGACGCCACCGGTTGCTATGTCATGCCCGGCGGCATCGATCCCCATACCCATCTGGAAATGCCCTTCATGGGCACCTACTCCTCCGATGACTTCGAGTCCGGCACCCGGGCGGCGTTGAGTGGCGGCACCACGATGGTGGTGGATTTCGTGCTGCCGGGGCAGGGGCAGGGGCTGATGGATGCCGCACAGATGTGGCACAACAAGTCGGGGCGGGCCTCTTGTGACTATTCCTACCACATGGCGATTACGTGGTGGGGCCAGAAGGTTTTTGACGACATGGAACTGTCGGTCAGGGCTGGCATGACCTCGTTCAAGCATTTCATGGCCTACAAGGGCGCGTTGATGGTCAATGATGATGAAATGTACCAGTCGTTCAAGCGGGTCGGTGATCTGGGCGGGCTGGCGCTGGTCCATGCCGAGAATGGCGATGTGGTGGCGGAGTTGCAGGCGAAGTTGCTGGCTGAAGGCAATGTCGGGCCGGAGGCGCATGCCTGGTCGCGCCCGCCGCAGGTCGAGGGTGAGGCGACCAACCGGGCGATCATGATTGCCGACATGGCGGGAGTGCCTTTGTATGTCGTGCATACGTCCTGCGAGGAGGCGCATGAGGCGATCCGGCGGGCGCGGATGCAGGGCAAACGGGTCTGGGGCGAGCCGCTGATCCAGCATCTGACGCTGGACGAAAGCGAATATCTGAACCCCGACTGGGACCATGCGGCGCGCCGCGTGATGTCGCCGCCGTTCCGCGCCAAACATCATCAGGACTCACTATGGGCGGGGTTGCAGTCGGGCTCGT
>JAYTDA010000331.1:0-3478 GCA_043736155.1 Paracoccaceae bacterium
TTCGGTCGCCCCCGGCCTGTTCGGCGATCTGGCGGAAAAGCTGCATGCCCACGGAATCGCCAACCCCGAAAGCCGCATCGTGGTGGAAAAGCCGTTTGGCCGCGACCTGGCCTCGGCGCAGGCGCTGAATGCCACCCTGGCTGCCCATTTCCGCGAAGACCAGATTTACCGCATCGACCATTATCTGGGCAAGGAAACCGTGCAGAACCTGATGGCGGTGCGGTTCGCCAATATCCTGTTTGAACCGATCTGGAAGGCGCAGTACGTCGACCATGTGCAGATCACCGTGGCCGAAACCGTCGGTGTCGGCGGCCGTGGCAGCTATTATGACACGTCGGGTGCCATGCGCGACATGGTGCAGAACCACATGATGCAGCTGTTGTGCCTGATCGCGATGGAGCCACCCTATCATTTCGACCCCAATGCAGTCCGCGATGAAAAGCTGAAGGTGATCCGGGCTTTGGAGCCGTTGACTGCAAACGATATCGTGCGCGGCCAGTACCGCGGCCATTCCCGCACGGGTGGCACCGGCCAGCCGTCCTATATCGAAGACAGCGAAAACCCCGACAGCCGCACCGAAAGCTACATTGCCCTCAGGGTGAAAATCGCCAACTGGCGCTGGACCGGCACGCCGTTCTACCTGCGCACCGGCAAGAAACTGCGCGCCCGCACCTCAGAGATTGCCATCACCTTCAAGGAACCGCCGCATTCGATCTTTGATGATGCCAAAGGTTGGCATGAAAACGTGCTGGTGATCCGGTTGCAGCCGAATGAGGGGATGACCCTGTCGGTGATGATCAAGGAACCGGGGCCGGGGGGGATGCGGCTGAAACAGGTGCCGCTGGATATGTCGTTTGCCCAGGCATTGGGGGCCGAAGGCGCCGATATCCCGGATGCCTATGAACGGCTGATCATGGATGTGATCCGGGGCAACCAGACCCTGTTCATGCGCGGCGACGAGGTCGAAGCCGCCTGGGCCTGGACCGATCCGATCATCAAGGGCTGGGAGGCGCGGGGCGACAAGCCGCAACAGTATGACGCCGGGTCGTCCGGCCCCGAAGATGCGCTGATGCTGCTGCACAAGGACGGGCGGCGCTGGCGCGAGATCCGCGAATGAAACTGATCCCCTATCCCGACCGTGACATGATGATGCTGGATGTCGCCAACCATCTGGCGGCGGAACTGGCCAGCGCCCTGCGCAGTCAGGACCGCGCCACCCTGTCGGTGCCCGGCGGCACCACCCCGGGGCCGGTGTTTGATGTGCTGTCGGGCGTCGATCTGGGCTGGAACCGGGTATCGGTGCTGCTGAACGATGAACGCTGGGTACCGGAAAGCTCCGAGCGGTCCAACACCCGCCTGCTGCGCGCCCGCCTGTTGCAGGGGCCAGCCGCTGCAGCAACATTGGTGCCGCTCTATGCCGATGCCCCCACGCCCGAGGACCGGCTGGACGAACTGGCCGCCGGCATCCTGCCGCATCTGCCGATCTCGGTGCTGCTGTTGGGGATGGGGGCAGACATGCACACCGCGTCGCTGTTCCCCGGTGCCGACCGTCTGGCCGAGGCGCTGGCCGCTGATGCGCCGCCGCTGATGGCATTGCGCGCCGCCGGTGCTGGCGAGCCGCGCATCACCCTGACCGCGCCGGTGCTGCGCGCTGCAATGTCGATCCATATCCTGATCACCGGCGCCGAAAAACGCGCCGCCCTTGAACAGGCACAGCATCTGGACCCGATGATGGCCCCGGTGCGTAGCGTTTTGCAGCATGCAACTGTCCATTGGGCAGACTGACCCCTAATCAGACTAGACGAAAGGCATTGAGATGACACTCTGGACCCAACTGGCGGACCACCATGCCGCGGTGCAGCACCGCCCGATCCTGTCGCTGTTCGATGCCAGCAGGGCGGCACGATTTTCCACCCGGCTGGGCGAAATGCTGTTTGACTATTCCAAGACCAATCTGGATGAAAGTGCTCTGGGTCTGCTGCTTGATCTGGCCGACCAGTCCGGCGTTGCCGCCAAGCGCGACGCGATGTTTGCCGGGGCCAAGATCAATGAGACCGAAGGCCGCGCCGTGCTGCATACCGCGCTGCGCAATCTCGATGCCCCGGTGATGGTCGATGGCCGCGATGTGATGCCAGCGGTGCGGGCAACGCTCGCCCGGATGGAAGCCTTTGCCGATGATGTCCGCACCGGCCGCTTCAGCGGGCAGGGCGGCGCGATCACCGATGTGGTCAATATCGGCATCGGCGGCTCAGACCTTGGCCCTGCCATGGCGTGCCTCGCCCTTGCCCCCTATCATGACGGCCCGCGCTGCCATTTCATCTCCAACGTCGATGGCGCCCATGCCCATGACATTCTGGCCCGGCTGAGCCCGGCCACAACGCTGGTGATCGTCGCCTCCAAGACCTTCACCACCATCGAAACCATGACCAACGCCGAAACCGCCCGGGCCTGGATGGCAGCACAGGTCACCGACCCCGCAGCCCAATTCGCCGCTGTGTCAACCGCCGCTGACAAAACCGCCGCCTTTGGCATCCCGGCGTCGCGGGTGTTCGGGTTCGAGGATTGGGTCGGCGGGCGCTATTCGATGTGGGGGCCGATCGGCCTGTCGATCATGCTGGCGGTCGGCCCCGCCCATTTTCGCGGCTTTCTGGCCGGCGGTGCTGCGATGGACCGGCATTTCCGCACCGCGCCTTTTGCGCAGAACCTGCCGGTGCTGCTGGCGCTGATCGGCATCTGGCACAACCAGATCGCCGGCTACGCCACCCGCGCGGTACTCCCCTATGACCAGCGCCTCAGCCGGTTGCCCGCCTATCTTCAGCAGCTGGAAATGGAAAGCAACGGCAAGTCAGTGGCGATGGATGGGTCAAACAGCCCGCGCCACACCGGCCCGGTGGTCTGGGGCGAACCCGGCACCAATGGCCAGCACGCGTTTTATCAGCTGATCCATCAGGGTACCCGGGTCATTCCCTGCGAATTCCTGCTGGCGCGCCACGGCCATGAGCCTGATCTGGCGCATCAGCACCTGCTGCTGGCCGCCAACTGCCTGGCGCAATCCGAGGCGCTGATGCGCGGCCGCAGCCTTGCCGAAGCCACTGCCATCATGGCCAAAAAGGGCCTGACCGGCGCGGACCTGGACCGCCAGGCCCGCCACCGCGCCTTTCCCGGCAACCGACCGTCGACCACGCTGCTCTATCCGAAACTGACGCCGGAAATCTTTGGCCAGATCATCGCCCTGTATGAACACCGGGTGTTTGTCGAAGGCGTGATCCTCGGGATCAATTCCTATGACCAATGGGGGGTGGAACTCGGCAAGGAACTGGCGACGGCGCTGCAACCGATCCTCGAAGGCAGCACTTCGGCGGAGGCCAAGGACGGCTCGACCCGGGCACTGGTAGCCTATCTCGCAGCCGCGACGTAGAGCGGGGGAAACCCGTTGCACGTCTTCAGTCTCATTTTCTGTTCAGAAATATCCTCGGGG
>JAYTDA010000332.1:0-13997 GCA_043736155.1 Paracoccaceae bacterium
TGCAGCAGGCTGGATCCGATTCCGATCAGCCCCAGTTCAACGGCCAACAGGGTCGGCAGTGCCAGACCCCGGGCGCGGCGCGCCATGACAAGGGCCGCCAGCAGAAACGCCAGATTGGTCAAGGCATTCAGCGGTTCGGCCAAAAGACCGGGGCCAAGCCATTCGCGATAGCCATCAACGGATTGCAACATCATGGTTCCCTTGCGGTGCATTGACCCAACTATGGCGAAAACACCCTGGGAGGACCGCATGAAAATCATCTGGCTTGGCCATTCCGGCTTTCGCATCGAAAGTGGCGGTGCGGTGCTGCTGATCGACCCCTGGCTGACCGGCAACCCGATGTTCCCGGCTGACCGCCGCAATGAGGCGGTTGATGGCGTCACCCATATCCTCTTGACCCACGGCCACGGCGACCACAGCGGCGACGCCCTTGCCATTGCGCGCGACCGTGGGGTGCCGGTGGCGGGGATCTATGACATGATCCAGTTTTTCCAGTCCCGCGATGGCGTGACCGGCATTGGTTTCAACAAGGGCGGGTGTGTCGATCTGGGCGGGGTCAAGGCAACGATGGTTGCCGCCAGCCACTCCTCCTCGATCAGCGGCGACGCCGGTTCGGGACATGCCGGCCCGATCTATGCCGGATCGCCGGTGGGCTACATGCTGGAGGCCGAGGGGCACTGCATCTATGTCTCGGGCGATACCGACATCATGGCTGACATGGACTGGATGGGGGATCTGCACCGGCCTGATATCGGCATCCTGTCGGCAGGGGGCCACTTCACCATGGATATGACCCGCGCCGCCTATGCTGCCCGCCGCTATTTCCGGTTCAGGATGGTGATCCCGTGCCACTACCGGACCTTTCCCTTGCTGGAGCAATCGGCGGCGGTTCTGGCCGAAGGGTTGCCGGGGGTGACGGTGGTGGAACCGGAGGTGCTGGTGGCGGTGGAGGTCTGAGGGGATGTCCCGGCGCGGGACAGGTCGGGGAACGTTTGAAATCAAGGGGTTGGAGATTGGTGATAAGACTCGGTTAACTATCTTAGGGGGGAATTGAACAGTTGCGGCCAATGTCAGTATGGTAGGGAGGTGGCGGTGGCGGTGTGAGGGGTTGCCTTGGCATAGCGGATCAGGTATATAGCAGATATGCGATAGACGGTTGAGATTCTTCCCGCTGCGCAAAAGGAGATCTACGCTCTTCCACCGGGTTTGAGCGCGAGAATGGTCCGCCTGTTGGACCTTGTCGTGGACCATGGCCTGGATCAAATGCGGGAGCCGCATGTCAAGCACCTCGATGGCAAACTGTGGGAATTGCGGGTTTCTGCGCAAGAGGGAATTGCACGGGGGCTTTATGTGACAATGGAGGGGCGACGCGTTGTTGTGCTGCATGTGTTTGCAAAGAAAACGCAAAGAACACCTCAGCGGGCTATCGCGCTGGCCTTGGAACGACTGAAGGAGTTGGAGTGATGACCAAGCTGATTTCACTGGCTGAAATGAAGGCCGACATGATGAAAGACCCCGAATTCGCTGCCGCCTATGCCGAGGCGGAAGCGGAGCATTCGGTGATCGAAGCGATGCTGGGAGCGCGGATCGCGGCAGGGTTGACGCAAGCCGAGGTGGCCGCGCGGGCCGGGACCACCCAGTCGGCAATTGCCCGGCTGGAAGGCGGCGCGGTGTCGCCGACGGTGGAAACGTTGCGGAAGTATGCCAAGGCGGTCGGGAAAAGGTTGAAGGTGGAGATGGTGTGACTGCGCCATTGACATATATGTCAGTGGCGGGTAGGTGGTGGGGATGAAGCGCGAAACCGTTGTCGAAATGCCGGACTTTCAGCACCGGGCCAAGGCGGCGATGGATGAAGCCGAGCGGGAGGCGCTGATCGACTTGCTTTCCTTGAACCCGACAGCGGGAATATCATTGGGTGGCGGACTGTTCAAAGTGCGGGTTGCGAGAACGGGCGGCGGGAAGAGCGGTGGTTTTCGAACGGTCCATTACTACAAGCGGGGCAACGGGCCGGTGTTTCTGCTGACCCTGTTTGCCAAGAACGAAAAATCGAACCTGAGTGTCAGGGAAACCGACTATCTGGTGAAGGTCGGCGAAATGCTCGCCGCAACTTATGGGAAACGACAATGACCAAAGCTGCCTTTGATCGTATCTTGCAGGGCCTGAATGAGGCGCTGGACTATGCCAATGGCGCGCGGGAGGGCTACATCGTCCATGAGGTCGAAGTGCCCGACCCCGAAGTGCCGGCGATCCGGGCGCGGACCGGGCTGTCGCAGGCGGAGTTTGCCCGGTCGATCGGGGTGAAGAAGGCGACACTGGTGAATTGGGAACAGGGGCGGCGGCGGCCCGACGGTCCGGCCCGGGTGCTGCTGGCGCTGATCGCCAAGGAGCCGGGGATTGTGAGGCGGGTGTTGGGGTGAGGGGATAATGTCGGGTGACGAATTGTCAAAAAGCGGATGGGCAGCGGTTTCCGAGAGAGAAAGAACTGAACTCGGAAATCAAAATTCCAAGGTTCACCATTGGTGGCCTAGGGCGCTGCATAAGTATTGGGAGCAAGCCGGGAAAATATCTTGGATTGAACCAAATAGTGATCTTGGTTCAATGAGTGTAAAAAATGATAAAATCGGCTATATTCATCATGGGCATACGGTTCGAATAGATCAGCTTTCGCCTGAAGGGGTGCGCACTGAAGACAAGATCAACTATGAGCCAATCTTTGGCGATGTCGACAACTCCATTCCTGAGATAGTGACTTTCTGTAAACTATCAAGCTTTCCAAGTTGGAGGTGGCGCGAAATTCTAAAATTCCTGATTCGCGCAAAAAAGGCATTCCATAGGGACCAAACTGTGGCGAAGGTTGTGGAGATCGACCCAGCTTTGGCAAGCAAAGTTGCGTTGCTGGTGCTTTCGATTGTGGAACGCTGTCCCGGAAATCGCGCAAAGTTCGAAAGGACAATCAACAGATTTTGGAACAATGGTCTTGAACAAAACCAAGTCAAGCCAATCGTGGCAAGCAACGTGGTGCGTGACTGGAAGGCGAAAGCAGCCGCCTTGGATGGGAGGTTCCAAGGAATTGATCTGACAATTCTGTTTTCGCCTTACGAAAATTTTATGTTCGGAGATGGGATAGCGAACAATATTGAAATGAAATATTTCGATCAAGGGGGAAAGTTAATGGAAATCGTCGTAGGGAAGGGTTATTTTCCGCTCACGCCAAAAATCTGCATCTGCCTGTCGCTCACCGTCCGGGACAGCAATAAATTTCCGCACCGGTGCCTATCAACGCTTGTGGTACCAGACCAAGTTCAAGAAATCAACATCGCGTCCTCATGCGCGTCGGTTGGAAAATTGCACTTCCTCGGCACAATTCCAACTTTGACGCCGCAATTTCAAAGGGAGGCCCGCCAACAGCATTCGATTTCGACATTGACGGTGACTTCATTCTTAGAACAGCAATTTGAGACACTCCCCCTCACACCAACCGCTCCCCCTCCTTCGCCGCCCGCACGAAATCCGCAAACAGCGGGTGCGGCGCGAACGGCTTTGACTTCAACTCCGGGTGGAACTGAACGCCGATGAACCACGGGTGATCCTTCACTTCGACAATCTCGGGCAATTTCCCATCTGGACTCATCCCGGAAAACACCAAGCCCTTGGCTTCCAGTTGCGCGCGGTACCGCAGATCGACCTCGTACCGGTGGCGGTGCCGCTCTTCGATGTTCAGCGCGCCATAGACCTGCGCCACATGCGACCCGGCCGCCAGCACAGCACTATAGGCCCCCAGCCGCATCGTGCCGCCCTTGGCGTCGGACGCCTTGCGGGTCACCATGTGGTTGCCCTGCACCCATTCCTTCAGGTGATAGACCACCGGGGTAAAGCGTTTGCCACCGGCCTCATGGTCGAACTCCTCGGACCCTGCATCATTCACCCCGACCAGATTGCGTGACGCCTCGATCACCGCCATCTGCATGCCAAGGCAGATCCCCAGATAGGGCACCTTTTTCTCGCGCGCGAACTGCGCCGCCTTGATCATGCCTTCCGTCCCGCGCTCGCCAAAGCCGCCGGGGACCAGAATGGCGTGGAAATCCTCCAGATAGGCGGCGGGGTCTTCGCGTTCAAAGATTTCGCTGTCGACCCAATTGGCGACAACCCGGGTGCGGTTGGCCATGCCGCCATGGGTCAGCGCCTCGGCGATGGATTTGTAGGCATCTTCCAGCTGGGTATATTTGCCGACCACCGCCACCCGCACTTCGCCTTCGGCATGGGTCAGGCGGTCCATCACATCTTCCCAGCGGGAAAGGTTCGGGCGCGGCGCGGGCGAAATGCCAAAGGCGTCCAGCACCGCCTGATCCAGACCGGCGCGGTGATAGGCAAGGGGGGCCTCGTAGATGGTTTTCAGGTCATAGGCGGGGATCACGTGTTCCTTGGCGACATTGCAGAACAGCGCGATCTTTTCCAGTTCGCGGTCAGGGATCGGATGTTCCGAGCGGCAGACCAGCACATCGGGAGCCAGACCGATCGATTGCAGTTCCTTGACCGAATGCTGGGTCGGTTTGGTTTTCAACTCTCCACTGGCGGCGAGGTAGGGCAGCAGGGTCAGATGCATCAGGATCGACTGGCCGCGCGGGCGTTCATGGATGAACTGGCGGATCGACTCGAAGAACGGCAGGCCCTCGATATCGCCGACAGTGCCGCCGATTTCGCACAGCATGAAATCAACCTCATCTTGACCGATCCGCAGGAAGTCCTTGATTTCATTGGTCACATGCGGGATCACCTGAATGGTTTTGCCGAGGTAGTCGCCGCGCCGTTCCTTTTCCAGCACGTTGGAATAGATCCGCCCCGACGAGATGCTGTCGGTTTGCCGGGCATGAACCCCGGTGAAGCGTTCGTAGTGGCCAAGGTCGAGGTCGGTCTCGGCACCATCGTCGGTGACGAACACCTCGCCATGTTCAAACGGCGACATCGTGCCGGGATCGACGTTCAGATAGGGGTCAAGCTTGCGCAGCCGCACCGTATAGCCGCGCGCCTGCAACAGCGCCCCGAGCGCTGCCGACGCCAACCCCTTGCCCAAGGATGACACCACGCCGCCGGTGATAAAGACGTAGCGTGCCATTGGTGGAGCCCCCGTGTGGATGCGGCAAACAGCCGGAATTTCAACGCGCCGCGTGGATCAGAATCACGGCATCACGGGATTTGATACATAGCGGATTTTCCCAAGCGCCGCAACCCGACCGCAACATGATGTTGCGATCTTTCCCGGTGCCTCAACGCTTGGTAGGGTTCAGTCGGCCTTGGGCGGCGTTGCAGGCTGTTCCGCAGCGGCAGGCGGGTTCAGCAGGTCATCGGCTGTGGGCAAGGGGGCGGTTTCGGTGGCGGCCGGTGCCGTGGTGGTAACGCCGTCAACCACCGAGGTGCCGGCGGCATTTTTCGCGGCGATGATTGTCAGGCTGAGCGAGGTGATCAGAAAACCAACGGCAAACAGCCAGGTCAGCTTGCTGAGCGCCGTTGCAGCTTGCCGCCCGGTCATCACACCACCGCCGCCACCCCCCATCCCCAGGCCACCGCCTTCGGAGCGTTGCAGCAACACGACGCCAATCAGGCACATCGCCAGGATCAGGTGAATGACAAGAACGACGTTTTCCATGGGCTTCCCGCAAATGACGGGCCTATCTAGGCCGATGCAGGCCGGGGTGCAAGCCCCCGCCGTTTTGGCCCCCGCCGTTTTGGGTCAGTTTGCCCGACGTCCGGCTATTCGGGGGTTTCGCAAACCGCCGATAGTTTGTTGCCGTCCGGGTCGCGCAGGTAACAGGCATAAAAGCTCGCGCCAAAGGGCCGCAGCCCCGGTGCACCTTCATCTGCCCCGCCTGCGGCAAGTCCGGCGGCGTGAAATTCATCCACAGCGGAGCGGGTTTTTGCCGCGAAGGCAGGCATCGAACCATTGCCAACCGTGGCAGGCTTGCCGTCATAGGGCTGTGTCACCCAGAACCGGATGCGTTCCGGCGCCGGTGCGCCGTAGCCCACCTCCTCCGCCTCAATGGCGCGCAACACCAGGCCAAGGGTCGGCATCACCGCATCATAGAACCGCTTGGCCGCCGCAAGGTCGTTGGTGCCAAGCGTGATATAGTGAAACATCTGCCTCTCCCGGTCGTTTTGCGGTTTCGCCGCGCCGCGTTGACCGCTATAGCACGCACGGTTTTTCCATAATCGCAAGGACCTTTCATGGCCAATGTTGTTGTCGTCGGTGCCCAGTGGGGCGACGAGGGAAAAGGCAAGATCGTCGATTGGCTCAGCGAACGCGCTGATGTCATTGCCCGTTTTCAGGGCGGCCACAACGCAGGCCATACTCTTGTCATTGATGGCAAGGTCTACAAGCTGAGCCTGCTGCCGTCTGGCATCGTGCGCGGCGGCAAGCTCAGCGTGATCGGCAATGGCGTGGTGGTTGATCCCTGGCATCTGGTGGCCGAGATCGAAAAGCTGCGCGGCCAGGGGGTGGAGATTTCGCCTGACAACCTGATGGTTGCCGAGAACGCGTCGCTGATCCTGCCGGTGCATGGCGAACTGGACCGGGCGCGCGAAAATCAGAACACGGTGGCCAAGATCGGCACCACCGGGCGCGGCATCGGCCCGGCCTATGAAGACAAGGTCGGGCGGCGGGCGATCCGGGTTGCCGATCTGGCGGACCAGACGACGCTGGAGGCGCGGGTGGACCGGCTGATCGGTCACCATGATGCGCTGCGCCGGGGGCTGGGGATTGACCCGGTGGACCGCGCCGGGTTGCTGTCCGCCTTGCGCGAAATAGCGCCGCAGGTGCTGCCTTACGCCAAACCGGTGTGGAAAGTGCTGAACGAAGCGCGGCGGGCCGGGAAACGCATTCTGTTCGAGGGGGCACAGGGGGCGCTGCTGGACATCGATTTCGGCACCTATCCGTTTGTCACCTCTTCCAACGTCATCGCCGGGCAGGCGGCCACTGGCACCGGCCTCGGGCCGGGGGCGATCGGGTTCGTGCTGGGGATCGTCAAGGCCTATACGACCCGGGTCGGCGAAGGCCCGTTTCCGGCGGAACTGTTCGATGCCGACGGGGCGCGGATGGGCGAACGTGGCAAGGAATTTGGCACCGTCACCGGGCGAAAACGCCGCTGTGGCTGGTTTGATGCCGTGCTGGTGCGGCAAACCTGCGCCACGTCGGGGGTTTCGGGCATTGCCCTGACCAAACTGGACGTGCTGGACGGGTTCGAGGTGCTGAAGATCTGCACCGGCTATGAGCTTGACGGGGTGCAACTGGATTACCTGCCGACCGCCGCCGACCAGCAGGCCCGTTGCACACCGATTTACGAGGAGATGCAGGGCTGGGCGCAGGTGACGGCCGGGGCGCGGTCCTGGGCTGACCTGCCGGCGGCGGCGATCAAATATGTGCGGCGGATCGAAGAGTTGATCCAGTGCCCGGTGGCCTTGCTGTCCACCTCGCCGGAACGTGACGACACCATCCTTGTCACCGACCCGTTTGCCGACTGATGGCGATCGGGTACAAAGCGCGGCGGCGCTGGGCGCTGGTGGTGCTGCTGGTTGGCCTGCCGGTCTGGATCGTGGTGGCGGTGACCGTGGTCGGGTGGCTGGACCGGCCGCCGTTCCTGTTGGAACTGGCGATCTATCTCGGTCTGGGTCTGTTGTGGGCTTTGCCGTTCAAGACTTTGTTTCGCGGTGTCGGGCAGGCTGATCCTGCGGTCCGGGACGGCAAGGAAACCGGCCAGGACTGAACAGAGACCATGGCGAACGACACGAATTTTCTACGAAAATTCAGCGGTTTGAGACGAGGCGGCGGTGTTTGAATTTTCGCAGAAAATTCGTGCCATTCGTGCCTGATGCGACAAGGACCTGGTCCGATGGCATTGCCATGAAAAGGGGCGGCCTTTCGACCGCCCCGTCTGCCACTCGCACATACAATCGGTTCAGGGTGCCATCCGCCGCGCTTCGGGGATGAAGCGCGAGGTTTTCGCAATGGCGAACTGCCCGCGCCGCACCTTTTGAATCTTGCCTTGCCGCAGCAGCATGCCGAATGACCGCAGCCCGTCTTCACGGCTGAAAGCGTCATCGGGGCTGAAACCGGCGATTTTCTTCATGATCTGCGGCCGTGAAAACGACGGCCGTCCTTCGACAAAGGCCGCATAGGCAGCGGCAGCCTCCAGCAGGTCCGACAGACCGGTTGCGCCGATCCGCTCGGCAAACTCGGCAAAGCTGCGGCTGTCCGACAGGATCGCCTCTTCGCTGTCGTCATCCCAGTCCTCGTCGTCGAAATCCTCGTCACTGATCGCCAGCGCGCCCGACATCACCCGGCGCGGCCGGATCAGCGACGGCTCGGCATTGGCCGGGCGGTCGATCCGCTGTTCCGACACCAGCACCAGCGGTGCCGGGCGGTCCGGTGACAGCACCGGGCGGCGGGTTGGCTGCACATTGGCACCCGGGCGGCGCGGGCGAACCGCTTGCGCCAGATCATCGCGGTAGCGATCCAGTTCAGACCGGCCTGCCGGTGGCTCATTGCCTTCGCTGCGGGCGTCCTTGTCGGCTTCCGTTGCTGCCACCGCGGCTTTCAGATGGGCAATCGCAGACAGGCGGCGGCGGTTTTCGGTGCCTTGCAATTCGCTGTCGGTCTGTTCGAACAGGCGCGAAATCGCATCCTCGCGCGGCTCGGTTTCGGTTTCCAGAAGGACGCGGCCGTCGCTGAAGCGCGGTTCGGAAATGGCTTCGGCACCCGCGTCATCCGCAGTTTGCGCTGGTGCTGGTGCAGTATCGGCGGCCATATCCGGCATTGCCGCAGCCTGTGCCGAAGCCTGTGCCGCAGCCTGTGCCGCAGCCTGTGCCGCAGTCTCAGCCGCAGTCTCAGCCGTTATCTCAGACTCTGGCGCGTCAGCCAGCTGCGCCGCGCCCGACACATCCTCCGACAGCTGATCCGCAACTGCCGTGGCGATCAGATCTTCCGGCTCCTGGTCGGCAACTGCGGCCATTTGGTGTGCGTCCGCCGCCTCGGCCACGCTCCAGGCATCTGCCTGATCACCAGTCGCGGCGGCGGCATCGGCTTCAGCCGGTGCTGCGAATTCGCGGGTCACATCGGCCAGTTCCATCAGCAGATCGGCCTGATCGGCCTTGGACAGACCGCTGTCGCCCATGGTTGCCGCAAGATTGGCAAGGATCGGGTCTTGTGCGGCAGCTTCGGCCAGCGCTGCAGCAGCGTCCCCGTCGGCTGCGGTCTCGTCGGCTGCGGTCTCGGTCACTGGATCTGTGGCATCCGCAGCCAGCACATAATCGGCGCGGCGGACCTTGATGACCCGTGCCCGGGGGCGGCGCGACAGTTCGGGGCTGAACGCCCCGGCAGCTGCCAAGTCCGGACCATCCGCCAGTGGCAAACTGTCTGATCCAGGGTCGGCTGCGGCGGTAGGTTCGCCGGTTTCCGGCGCAGGGTCGGCGCTGCCGGCATCGGCCACGATCCCCGTCATGTCGAGTTGATCCAACAGGGCCGATAGGTTGAATTCCGCGCTGAGATCGGCAGAACCAGCCAGCGCTTCACTTGCTTCGGGCAAAGCCTCTGCCACGGCGTCCGCCCTGATCTGCTCTGCGGCCGTGGTCTCCGGTTCACCGATCGTATCGGCCCCGGCACCAAGCTGTGCCAGATCCAGATAGTCGTCGGCATAATCGTCCGCGCCCTGCGACAGGAAATCGCTGACCGCCTGCTGGCTGTCGCCTGCTGGGTGGTCATAGGCGGCCCAGGCATCGGCTACAGCATCGGGAACCGCACTGGCGACAGGTTCATTCTGTGCCTCGGCCATCAGGGCGAGGTCAGCGATTGCTATTGTTGCAGGGTCGGCGGCGGCGATAGTAGCCCCGACCGTTGGTTCGACGGCGTCATCATTTGGGCTGTCAAGCGCCGCTTGCGGCCGGATATCGGCCGGTTCGGACGCCGCGTAAAGATCATCGACATACAGGTCTTCGGCATAGATCCCTGCCGAAAATGGCGCAGCAGCAACGGGGGCCGGCGCAGCCTCGACAGCGGTATCGGTGCGGCTATCCGTGCTGCTCTCCGTGCTGCTTTCCGTTCGGGCCAGAGCGGCGGCTGCCCGCAAGCGGGACAGTTTGGCAACCACGCTGTCTTCGGCGGCAAAGCCGTCGGCTTTCGGTTCAGCGGCTGCAACGAAAGCCGGTTCGGCCTCTGCAGGGGCCAGCGCTTCGGCAAGGGGCTCAACCGTTTTGGCAACCGGTTCAGCGCGGGGTTCTGCGCGGGGTTCTGCGCGGGGTTCAGCGGGTTCGACCTCGGCAACCGGTGCGACCGCAGCCACCGGTTCTGCCACCACAACAATGGGCACAGGTGCCGGATCCGGGGGTGCCAGCACCTCTGCCCGCAGCACCACGCCGTTTTCATTGATTTTGGCTTCGACCCGGCGCTTTATCTCGCGCTCGGCGATGCGGTGCAGCATCTCTGCATCCGGGGTTGGCGGCTCTGCGCCAAAGTAGCGGTCATCCGCAGCGAGGTCGCGGAAATATTCCGCAATCGCCTTCATCGTCGAGAATGGTTCCTCGAACCCCTCCAGCGTGCAGGAGAAGGTCCCGTAGGAAACCGTGAGTATCTTACTCGCACCGATCATCGGACGCTCGCTTTCTGTCAAACCCAGTGGACCTAATGTACCTGCTATCGGTGCGTTTCCGTGAACAGAACCAGGTAAATTAGAGGATTTATTCAGGCCGACATTGTGTTCCACCGCCGCAATTGGCATCAATATCGCCATGTCAGCAGCTATTGTCCAATCAATGTGTGGCGTCACCCTGGTCGGTGGCGGTGAGCTTATCCCAGCATTTGTTACGTTTGCGTTGACAATCGCCCCCTGTCTGGTCGCCGCTGATGGCGGGGCAGACGCGGTTCTGGCGCTTGGGCTGGCGCCGCAGGCGGTGATCGGTGACCTTGATTCGCTGTCAGACGCGGCGCGGCAGGTTCTGGCGCCTGCCGTGCTGCATCTGCTGGCCGAACAGGTCACCACCGATTTCGACAAATGCCTGCGCAATATCGATGCCCCCTTCATCCTGGCGCTGGGCTTTACCGGGGCAAGGATCGACCATGCGCTGGCGGCGTTTCACGCGCTGGTGCGCCATGCCGACCGGCGCTGCCTGATCCTTGGCCCCACAGACTTGTGCTTTGTCGCCCCCGCCCGCCTACACCTGCACCTGCCGGTCGGCACCCGGTTTTCGCTGTTCCCGATGGCACCGGTTCGGGCGGCATCGCAGGGCCTGAGGTGGCCGCTTGATGGTCTGGCCTTTGCCCCTGACCGCCAGATCGGCACCTCCAACGAGACGTCAGCGCCAGATGTTCATCTGACGGTCGATGCGCCGGTGATGCTGGTGATCCTGCCGCTTGACTGTCTGACCGCGGTCATTGCAGCAGTGACGCCAGGGACCGCTGCGCCAGCCGTTCGCGGTGAATGACATAGAGACCCGAGGCGGTGATGATGCCGATCCCCGCCCAGGTCAGCAGATTGGGAAAGGTGCCAAACACCAGATAGCCCAGGGTCACCGCCATGACGATTTCCAGATAATGCAGCGGTGCCAGCGTTGATGACGGCGCATAGCGCAGGCCGTAGCTGATGAACATGTGCGACACCGTGGCGGCAATGCCGACACCAAAGGTCCAAAGCCAGGCGATCCCCGCGGGCCAAGCCGGATCCAGCCCCGCTATCCCGCTGCCGTCTGCCAGCCACAGCACCGGCACCAGCATCAGTGCAGCAATCCATGCGGTGTGAAACTGCATCGGTTCGGGTGCCATCCGGTGGCTGAGATGGCGGGTAATCAGGATATAGAGGGCAAAGGCCAGGGCAGTCCCCAGGGGGAACAGCACCACCCAGCCAAACTGCGAAAAACCGGGCTGGATCACCAGCAATGACCCGGCAAACCCCACCACAGATGCGCCAAGCCGCCGGGGACCGACCTGTTCGCCCATCACCAGCTTGCCGATCAACAGGATGATGAAGGGTTCGACAAAGGCAATTGCCAGTGCATCGGCCACCGGCATCACCTGCACCGCCGCGACAAAGCACCAGGTCGACAGAATCGACACCAGCGCCCGCCAGACCAGCAGCCACGCCGCAGGACCCGTCAGCCGCAGCGACACCCGCAGGATGATCATCACCGGGGCCATCAGCACCCCCTGCACCACAAACCGCGCCAGTGTCACCGCTGACACCGGCACCGTCTGCACCGCCAGTTTCGAGGCGATGTCGATCACGGGTGCGATCAGGCAAAAGGCGATCATCATCAGCACACCGCGCAGGATGCGGTCATTGGAGGGGGCAACGGTGGTCATGGCGGCAGGTGGCCAGTGGCGGGGCAGGGCGTCTGGCCTGAAAGCGACAGCGGCGGACAAGGTGGTACCATTCTGCGGCGTCAACAGTTCGGCACATTGACCGCCAGCCCACCCAGCGAGGTTTCCTTGTACTTCTCGCCCATGTCGGCCCCGGTTTGGCGCATGGTTTCGATACAGACATCCAGACTGACCAGATGCACCCCGTCGCCGCGCATTGCGAGGCTGGCGGCTGACACCGCCTTGATCGCGCCAAGGCCGTTCCTTTCGATGCAGGGCACCTGCACCAGCCCGCGCACCGGGTCGCAGGTCATGCCAAGGTGGTGTTCCAGCGCAATCTCGGCGGCATTCTCCACCTGTTCCGGGGTGCCGCCCAGCACCGCCGCCAGCCCCGCCGCCGCCATTGCCGCCGCTGATCCGACCTCGGCCTGACAGCCGCACTCGGCCCCCGAGATCGAGGCATTGTGCTTGACCAACCCGCCGATTGCCGCCGCCGTCAGCAGGAAATCCGCGATTTGCGTCCCCGATGCCCCCGGCACATGATCGAGGTAATAGCGCAGCACCGCCGGCACCACACCGGCAGCGCCATTGGTCGGTGCCGTCACCACCTGGCCACCGGCGGCGTTTTCCTCGTTCACCGCCATGGCATAGGTCGACATCCAGTCATTGATCGTATGGGGTGCCTGCTGGTTCATCCCGCGTTCGGCCAGCAGCGCCTTGTGGATATGGCCTGCGCGCCGGCGCACCCTCAGGCCTCCGGGCAGAATGCCGTCGCCTTGCAGACCCCGGTTGATGCAGTCGTTCATCACCCCCCAGACCCGGGCAACCCCTTCCTCCAGCACCTTGGGGGTATGGTGCACCAGTTCATTGGCGCGTTTCATCGCCGCAATGCTGTTGCCGCTGGCTTTCGCCATCGCCAGCATCTCATCGGCCGTTTCAAAGGGATAGGGAATCGCCGGACCGGTCGCCCCGGTCTTGCCCGCCGCCTGTTCCGCCGCCGTCACCACAAAACCGCCGCCGATGGAGAAATAGGTTTCTGCGGCAATCACGTCACCCTGGGCATCGGTGGCGCTCAGCACCATGCCATTGGCGTGGCCCTTGAGCGGCGGGCCATAGTCGAAATGCAGATCCTGCGCCGGATCAAACAGCAGATCGGGCAGGCCGGGGTTGATCAGCCGGTGGGTTTCGCGGATCGCGGCCAACGCCGCTTCGGCCTTGGCCGCATCATAGGTCTCGGGCAGGAACCCGGCGAGGCCCAGGATCACGGCGCGGTCGGTGGCGTGGCCGATGCCGGTAAAGGCGAGGCTGCCATGCAGCGACGCCTTGACCCCATGGGGATGAAACGGCGAGGCCCGGAGCAGGTCAAGAAACCTGCCCGCCGCCACCATCGGCCCCATGGTATGCGACGACGACGGGCCGACGCCGATCTTGAACATGTCGAACACGCTGAGAAACATCGGTCCTCCGGGGCAGTGGTGAGGTCAGACTAGGGCAAGTTGCGGCCCAGTCATGTTCTGATGCGACTATCGGGGCGCAGCAGCGACAGGTGTGACCCAGCAGAGGCCGCTAAGGGATGCACACATCGTCAGGTTTGGTTTTCCCGGTGCGCTTGACGGGTTGAATGTTGCATGATTCGGTTGTCCTACCTTGAATGGAGGGCGGC
>JAYTDA010000333.1:0-2195 GCA_043736155.1 Paracoccaceae bacterium
ACCTCGCGGTGCAGGGCGGCGATGGGGTTCTCACCGGGATCAATGCCACCCCCGGGCAGCTGGTATTCCGGCACCGGCGCAGCTTGATGGGTGGCCAACAACGCGCCGCCGTCCAGCAGCACCGCATAGACCCCGGCCCGCAACCGGTAGCTCTGATTGCGTTTCACCGCCTCGCCATAGCGCCTGATCATCCGCAACCCCTTTCTGCGCCGGTTGCCCTGCCTATATAGGCGCGGTATGCCAGCCTTGCCCCACCTCGTCTTTCCCGCAAGGATACCCTCAAGGATTTCCCATGACCATCGGAACGCACATCGCCTGGGACGATACCGTCCTGCCCTTTCAGCTTGACGCATCGGACATTCGGGGCCGCGTGGCGCGACTGGACGGCGCATTGCAACAGGTGTTGAGCCAGCACCACTATCCGGCGGTGATCGAGGCACTGGTTGCCGAGGCGGCGGTGCTGACGGCGCTGATTGGCCAGTCGATCAAGCTGCGCTGGAAGTTGTCGTTGCAGATCCGTGGCAAAGGTCCGGCCCGGCTGATTGCCACCGATTACTATGGGCCGGAATCTGAAGGCGCACCTGCCCGGATTCGCGCTTATGCCAGCTATGACGCCGAAAGGCTGGATCTGGATGCCGATCCCTTCAGCCAGATCGGCGAGGGATATTTTGCGGTCATGCTGGATCAGGGCGAGGGCAACGTGCCCTATCAGGGCTTTACGCCGATCGCCGGAAAGTCCCTGTCCGACTGTGCAGAGACGTATTTTGCGCAGTCCGAACAACTGCCGACACGGTTCGCGGTGACCTTTGGCAAAAGCCAGATGCCGGGCGAGGCCGAACAGTGGCGGGGCGGCGGCGTGATGTTGCAGCACATGCCGAAAGTGGCCGGGACGGTTGCCGCTGAATCCGGCTCGGGTGAGGGCGGGCTGTTGTCGCATGTCGATATTCTGGCGGGGGACGAGGCCGAGAACTGGACGCGGGCCAATCTTTTGCTTGATACCGTCGAGGAAATGGAACTGATCGGCCCTTCCGTCGCGCCGACTGATCTGCTGGTGCGGCTGTTTCACGAAGAAGGGCCGCGGGTGTTCGATGCGCAACCGGTGCATTTCGGCTGTTCCTGTTCGCCCGACAAGGTGCGCTCGGCGATGTCGATCTATTCGGCCAAGGACATCCGCCACATGACCACGCCGGAAGGCACTGTCACCGCAGACTGCCAGTTTTGCGCAGCCCACTATATTTTTGACCCGAAAACGCTGGGGTTCGAGGCGGAAAAGGGCGCGGGTGATGGCGCATGAGGTGGATGATCTGCTGGCCGCCCTCGCCCGCCCGGCGCAGCGGTCGTCGGACTTTGATCTGAATCCGACGCTGGCGCCGCCGCCGGGGGGCAGCTTGCGTCCGGCGGCTGTGTTGGTGGCCATCCAGCCGGGGCCGGGTGGCGCGCGGCTGATTCTGACCAAGCGCGCATCGCATCTGAAACATCACCCGGGCCAGATCGCCTTTCCCGGCGGCAAGCAGGACGACGGCGACGCCGATCTGGAGGCGACAGCATTGCGCGAGGCGTGGGAGGAGGTCGGTCTGCCACCGGGTCAGGTCGAGGTTCTAAGCCGGCTCGCCCCGCATGAAACGGTCACCGGCTTTGCCATGACCCCGGTTCTGGGCCTTGTCAGAGACACATTTCTTGCCCGTGTTGACCGCGAAGAGGTGGAGGAAATGTTCACTGTTCCGTTGGCGCATGTGCTCGACACAGGTCGCTATCGGGTCGAGGGGCGGGTCTGGCGCGGGACAATGCGGCGCTATTACGCTGTGCCCTATGGGCCCTATTACATCTGGGGTGCCACCGCGA
Organism: Paracoccaceae bacterium; assembly: GCA_043736155.1. Classification (GTDB taxonomy): domain Bacteria; phylum Pseudomonadota; class Alphaproteobacteria; order Rhodobacterales; family Rhodobacteraceae; genus JANNRR01. The sequence continues at coordinate 1,843 of JAYTDA010000333.1, forward strand.
GAATCCTGAGGGGATTGGCGGAGCGGGTGCGCGGATGATGGTTTCCGGCGCCTGGCTGCAGCACGACGGAACGCAGGCTTTGTGCGCAGCGCTGGAGAGCAAGGGGTTTCAAGCGCTTCTGGTCGGTGGCTGTGTGCGCAATGCCGTGTTGGGCGAAACGGTGGGCGACATTGACATTGCCACCGATGCACTGCCGAAAAACGTCTCTGACATGGCGGAAAGCGCTGGTTTTCGGGCTATTCCGACCGGGATCGACCATGGCACGTTGACCGTCGTCGCGGGGGGCCGGGCCCATGAAGTCACCACCTTTCGCCGCGATGTCGAAACCGACGGGCGGCGCGCGGTGGTGGCGT
>JAYTDA010000334.1:0-7144 GCA_043736155.1 Paracoccaceae bacterium
GTTCAGTACCGCAAAACCTGTGCCACTGCCGCAGCCACCACCGGAATGGTGCGGTGGTTCAGCCCGGCGACATTCATCCGGCTGTCGCCGACCATGTAAATCCCGTGATCGGTCCGTAACAGCCCGACCTGTGCTTCGCTCAGCCCCAGCCGGGAAAACATGCCGCGGTGCTGGGCCAGAAAGCGGTAGCGGTCCGATCCGGTGGCGCTGCGCAGCGCATCGGCCAAAGCCACCCGCAGCTGCAGCATCCCCAGCCGCACCGCTTCCAACTCGCTGCACCATTCGGCCCGCAGCGCCGGATCGGTCAGGATCATCGTGACCAGCCGCGCGCCATGGTCGGGCGGAAACGAATAGTTCATCCGGTTCAGCATCGCCAAAGTGCCCTGGGTCAGCGCCTGCGCCGGACCATCGGCGGCGATGCCGATCAGGATCCCGGTGCGTTCGCGGTAGATCCCGAAGTTCTTGGAGCAGGAGGCGGCGATCAGCACCTCTGGCAACTGCGCCGCCAACAGCCGGGTGGCGGCGGCATCCGCCTCCAGCCCGTCACCAAAGCCCTGATAGGCCAGATCAATCAGCGGCACCGCCCGCTTGCGCGCCAGCAGGTCCGCCACCGCCTGCCATTCCGGCAGGGTCAGATTGGCACCGGTGGGGTTGTGGCAGCAGCCATGCAGCAGCACGACATCGCCCGCAGCCACCTGTTCCAGATCCACCATCATGCCACCGAAATCGACGGCGCAGCTGTCAGGGTCGAAATAGCGGTAGTCGGCGGTCGGCATCCCCAGATAGCGCAGGATCGCCGGATGGTTCGGCCAGGTCGGGTTTGACAGCCAGACCTTTGCCCCGGGGCTCGCCAGCCGCACCAGTTCCATCGCCTGGCGCAGCGCACCGGTGCCGCCGGGGGTGGCGGCGGCGGCGACCCGCTCCATCGCAAAGCCGGGGCCGAGGATCATCGCGGCCATCGCGGCGTGAAACCCGGGTTCACCGGCCAGACCGGTATAGGTCTTGGTGACTTCGCGGTCCCACAGCAGCTTTTCCGCCGCCTTCACCGCCGCCATCACCGGGGTACGACCGGTCGCATCCTTGTAGACCCCGACCCCCAGATCGATCTTTTCCGGCCGTGGATCACCCTGGAACAGCGCGATCAGCTGCAGGATCTTGTCTTGCGGCTGTGGTTTCAGTGTTGACAGCATCGCCTAGCCTTTTGCCACTTTCAGATCGCCATACATGCCCCATTCGGCCCATGACCCGTCATACAGGGCATGGTTGCGGTGGCCGATCCGTTCCAGCGCCAGATTGAGGATGGCAGCGGTGACACCGGAGCCGCAGGAGGTGATGACCGGCTTTTCCAGATCAACCCCGGCTGCCGCCATCACGGCACGCAAACCATCGGGGGACCGCATCGTGCCGTTCTCGGTCAGCAGGGTGGCATAATGGATGTTTCTCGACCCCGGAATATGGCCGGACCGCAAACCGGGGCGCGGTTCTGCGGCTTCACCCCGGAACCGGGCGGGGCCTCGGGCATCGAGGATTTCATGGCTTCCCAGCTTTGACGCAGCGGCGACTTGCGTCACATCCTTGATCAGATGCGCCTGCCGCTGCACCGTCAGGTGGCGGTCGCGGATCAGCGGCGGCATGTCTTCCAGCGGCAGGCCTTCGGCGCGCCATTTTGGCAACCCGCCATCCAGCACCGCCACATCCAGCTTGCCCATCAGCCGGAATGTCCACCAGACCCGCGCCGCCGAAAACAGCCCGGCGCTGTCATAGATCACCACCTGATGGCCGTCGCCGATGCCCATGGCGCGCAGGCGGCTGATGAACTTTTCCGGTGGCGGTGCGGTGTGGGGCAGCGCCGAGCGCTGGTCGGCAATCTCGTCGATGTCGAAAAACCGCGCACCGGGGATGTGGTTCGCCGCATAGTCGGCGCGGGGGTCGCGCCCGGCGTCGGGCAGGTACCAGCTGGCATCCAGAATGCGCAGATCGGGGTCGTTCAGATGCCGGGCAAGCCACGCGGTAGAGACCAGCGTTTTCGGATCGTCCTGCATCATCACACCCCTGGCCCGGAACCCTTCCTTGCTACTCCGCTGTCACCGGGTGGAGCAAGGGGGTTCACGTCCAATGCGGGCGGCGCGAGCGGCGCGGGCGGCGCGGGCGACAGTTAGCCTTAGGCTGCAATGGCAGACCGTGGTACACCAGACCAAAGATTTCAGGAGTTTTTCAATGACCCTTTTCGTCTACCTCAGCGACGTCGTTCGCAACCAGCCGAACATCGTTGTGCTTACGGGAAGTTTCGACAGCGCCTATGTCGGGGAAAATGCCACGCTCGCATCGACCGGCATCTTCATTTTTGGCACCATTTCCACAGTTTCGGCACTCGGGGCCAATCAGACGGTCGACATTGCGGGCACCGTCATCGGCCAGATACCGGTCGGCTTCTCCGCCGGTTCAGCGCAACTGAACGTGCTGGAGGGGGGGCGGCTGATCAGCTCTTTTCTCGGGTTTTTTTTTGAAAGCAACGGGTATCTGCTCAATCAGGGCGAAATCAGGGGGGCGGACGGTGTCCGGGCGCTCGGCAGCCTGACGACGGTCAATCACGGAACGATTTCAAGCACCGGCCTTGCGCTGGAGCTTCGGGCCGGCGGTTCCGTGGTCAACACCGGCGATATTTCCGGGAGTACCGCGATCCTCTCGAACGCCGCCCTGCAGCTGACCAACCACGGCACGATCATCTCGCTGGCGAGTTCGCCGTCGATCGGGATCACGCTGTCCGGCTTTGTCGACACGGTGCTGAACACCGGCACCATCTCCGGCGATATCCTGATGAACGGCGGAGACGACGTGTTTGATACATCTGACGGGCGGGTTGACGGCAAGGTCGGCCTCGGCACCGGGGATGACATCTATCTGGGCAGTCTTCGCGCCGATATCGTCACCGGCGATCTCGGCCGCGACACGATGGATGGCGGCGGCGGGTCGGATCGGTTTGTTGCACTGGACGCGGATGGCAATGACCTGATCGACGGCGGTACCGGGCTTGATACGTTCGATGCACGGCAAGTCACCACAGCGCTGACGGTCAACCTGCTGACCGGCCTTGCCCGCACTGCGGGGGATACCGACACTTTGCTCGGGATCGAGCGGGTATTCGGCGGTTCCGGCCCCAACCACCTCACCGGAAACGATGCCGACAATCTGCTGCGGGGCGGTTTTGGCAACGACACGCTGACCGGCGGGCTCGGCAATGATCGCCTTCAGGACGTTGCGGGGCGCAATCTGTTTGATGGCGGCGACGGGGACGACCTGCTGGAAGGCGGTGACGAGATCGATATCCTGAAAGGCGGCAACGGCGATGATGTGCTGACGGGCAGTTACGGAATCGACGTGCTGACCGGCGGTGCAGGGGCCGACCGGTTTGTGTGGCGCGGCGACTTCGACGAGTTCCTGGGTTTCGGGGGCCTCGAACGGATCACCGACTTTGAACAGGGCAGCGATCGGATCGACCTCTACGCCTTTGATGCCAACCAGTCCATTGCCGGTAACGAAGCGTTTACCTTTATTGGCAGAAATGTTGTTACCGGGTTCGGCGAACTCAGCTACCGCACCACGGCCACTGCAACATATATCTCGATCGGCTTTAACACGGCGGCACCGGCGGAGGTCCTCAGGCTGGACGGCGTATTTACCTTGAGTGCCGCGGATTTCGTTCTTTAACTGTTTTCGCGCAGCAACCGGCCCTTTTGCCGGTCCCAGTCGCGTTTCGCCTCGGTGGCGCGCTTGTCGGCCTTGTTCTTGCCTTTGGCGACGCCGATCTTCAGCTTCACGATGCCACGGTCGTTGAAATAGATCACCAGCGGCACCAGCGTCATGCCTTCACGGGCGGTTGCCGACCACAGTTTGGCCAGTTCCTTGCCCTTGACCAGCAGTTTGCGCCGACGCCGTTCGTCATGGCCGAACATCTTGGCTTTGGTGTAGGGGGCAACATAGGAATTGATCAGCCACAACTCGCCCTTTTCCACCGAGGCATAGCTTTCGCCGATGCCGGTGCCACCGGCCCGCATCGCCTTGACCTCTGACCCATGCAGGATGATCCCGGCTTCCAGGTCGCTTTCGATGAAATAGTCAAACCGCGCCCGGCGGTTTTCGGCGATGATGCGGTAATTCGGGTCGGATTTTTCGGCCATGATAGGGGGGAGATAAGGATTGTGGCGGGGCAAGTCCAGTGGGGGGGGCAACTGCGGCTTTACCGCCGCTGGCCAGAAGGCAACTTCACCCCGGCAGGCCCTATCGGGCCTGCCGCAAAGCAACAGTGCCGCGAAACCGCCCGGTTCCCAAAGGACCAGGCAGCGCCTGCCCCCGTCACGCCGGAGGCGTGCCTGCGGCACGACGGGCGGGCGCTTCGCTTTGCCGGGGCAGGCAGTGCCCTCGATGGTCTCTTGCGGAGCCAGTCCAGCGGCACCTTGGTCGCCGTGAGCGGGGCCGATCTTCCACCGGAAGATCGACTATTCCCACTCAGCCATGCGGCACACTGGCTTTGGCCCTACCCAGCCGCCCGTTCCCCGATCCGTTCTGCCACCATCACCAGATAGCCATCCGGGTCCTGCACCAGAAACTCGCGTTGGCCGCCCAGCCGGTCGCCCCAGTCGCGCCACTTGTCGCGCAGCGGCACATAGAACGGGTAATCCAGCGCCAAAAACGCGCCATGCAGCGCCGACACATCGGCGACATAGACCTGGATCACCGCACCCCGGCCAAACGGTGGCTCCATCACCCCGGTTTCCCAGTCGCCGTCGCGCTGATAGACCATGATCTGTGCGCCTTCGGGCCGTGCCAGACAGGCGAAGTTTTGCGCGGGCCGGTCAAACGCCACCGCAAACCCCATTGGCCCGGTCCAGAATGCCAGGCTGCGGGTGAAATCCGCCACCATCAGTTCCGCCATCAGCGGTGCCCATGGTGCCGGGGGTGATCCGTTGCCCATCTGTGTCTCCTGCCAAACCTGCGGCAAGGCTGGCGGCCCTTGCGCAAAAGCGCAAGGCAAACCGGTTTTATCCGTGGCAGCACCCGGCTTTTGGCGCTAGAGTCTGTCCGACGCTGATAGAAGCGCCAGACAAACTCCAGCCCGTTGTTTTTCGCGCGTCTTGCGCCAAAACCGGATTCCACTTTTGTCGGACACGCGATAAAGGGCTGTGAACCACCCGAAAAGGATCAACCATGCGGTTTTGCGTCGCCATTGACGGCCCGGCAGCGGCGGGCAAAGGCACCATCGCCAAGGCGGTGGCGGCTCAGTTCGGGTTTGAATACCTTGACACCGGGCTGTTGTACCGCGCCACCGCCCGCAAGGTGATCGACGGCATGGACCCGGTGGCAGCGGCCAGGGCGCTGTCCCCGCATGATTTCCAGCGGGACGGCTTGCGCACCGCCAAGGTCGGGCAGATGGCGTCGAAAATCGCGGCGCTGCCAAAGGTGCGGGCGGCGCTGATCGCATTTCAGCAGAAGTTTGCCGCGACCGACGGTGGCGCAGTGCTGGATGGCCGCGACATCGGCACGGTGATCTGCCCGGATGCCGAGGTAAAGCTGTTCATCACCGCATCCGATCAGGTCCGCGCCACCCGCCGCCACACCGAACTGGCGCAAAAGGGCGGTGAGATGACGGTGGCGGATGTGCTGGCTGACCTGCAGGCCCGCGACGCGCGGGACCGCGACCGGGCGGTGGCACCGCTGGCGGCGGCGGCGGATGCGGTGGTGGTGGATACATCCGGGATGACGGTGGATGAGGCGGTGGCTGCCGTTGTGGGTCTGGTACAATCACGGTTGAAGTCTTGAAGCGCGGGCTTGACCAACGCGGGCAGATCGGCGGAACACCCTCGGCGCTGGTGCGCGCACCTGTCGAAGTGCGGATGCGGGTCTTTGGCGCGCAGGGCAGATTGGAAAGCGGCCGTGACCATGTGACAAGCCGTTGCGCATTGCACCGTTGCCATGCTTTGGAAAGGTGATCCGGCCTTTCAGGATCCAATAACCCAACGATCTGATTTTTCGGGATTATTTTCATTGGTCGGGATTGGCCCGGCACCAGCCGGTCAGCCCCGCCATTTCCGAGGCATCCGACACGATGACGCCGTTAAACCCCAGCCGCCCGCGCAACAGATCGTTGTTCAGCACGGCGCTGAGCGATGCCGGGCGAAACGCCTCCAGCCCCGCATCGGGGTCCGGCGCGCGGACAAAGGCGGGAAAGGCGATGTGGGCCGACATCACGGCCAGCACCCCGGCCTTGATCGCGGCACGGTACAGGGCACCGTGGCTCGCCTCCCACGCCTCGATGCTTAGCGGCATCATGGTGGTGACCAGATGCTGATCCCGGTCATCCTGCCCTTCACCCGGGAAATGCTTCACAGTGGCGGCGATGCCATGGGCCTGAAACATCGCAGTTTGGGCCAGCGCGTGGCGGGCAATGATGGCAAGGTCGGAACCGAAGCCGCGGGGGGCGAAGATCGGGCTGCGAATGGCGGCGTTGAGGTCCAACACCGGGGTCAGCAACCAGTTGATCCCCAGTACCACCGCTTCCTCCGCCATGATTCGGGCGACCGGGCGCGGCGCCTGTTCATCATCCACCGCCGCCAGCACCCGCGGGTTGGGCACTTCGGTACCAAAAGCCAGGCTCATCCGGCTGCCTTCCAGATCGGCAGACAGCAATGGCGGCACCGGTGAGCCTTGGCGCACCCCATCCAGACACCCCAGGTCCTGGTCGGCATCGGGGCCGAAAAACCTTGTGACACCACCGGGCTGCAAAGTGGCCAATCGCCTCAGGCCAGCAGGGTCGTTGCCCCAGGCGCCAAGGTTGAACAATTGGCCGACCCTTTGCGCCGGGGTCAGCGCCGCAAGGGTGGCTTCAACCCAGGCGATCTCATCGGCGATCCGGTTGAACGGGGCTGCGGTCAGGATCGGGTGCATGGTTTCCTCGGGAAAGTTGGCGCGGCGGGCCTGCGCGACTGCAAGCGCGGCGAGGTCCCGGGTCCAGCCCGGGGCGGCGTGGACAGGGGGACGACGACCCTTTTACACCGGGATCGCCGTGGTCTTGAACACCGTGCGCAGGGCAAAGCTGGAATGCATCTGCGCCACCCCGGGCAGCCGCGCCAGATGCTGGCGGTGGATG
>JAYTDA010000335.1:0-4261 GCA_043736155.1 Paracoccaceae bacterium
CGCTGAACCTGCCGTCAGACTGGCGCGGCTGTTCCTGGAAAGCCTGCCCAAAGGCCTTGCCGCGATCGACGCTTTTGCCGGTGCCAAAGATCTCAAATCCCTGTCCCGGGCTGCCCATCAGATGAAGGGCGCGGTGGGGAATTTCGAAATGCCCGACCTTGCCACCCGTCTGGACCGGATTGAAGCTCTTGCCGGGATCGGGCCATCAGCCGAGCTTGATCTGTGTCTGCGACACCTGCCCTTTGCCCTTGAGCAAGGCCGTTTGGCGCTCGCCAATGCGCTGGCCTTGCTTGACCCGCAGATCAATCAAGCTGCGCAGTGAACACATAGCCTTCCCCGTGTGAGGTGGTGAATATCCTTGGCCTTTTGGGGTCATCGCCCAGCTTGGCGCGCAGGCGTTGCACCAGAACATCTATCGTGCGGGTATTGGTGCCGTCCTGGCGGTGGGTGATCGCGGTGATCAAACGATCCCGGTCCATCACCGTGCCCGGATTGGTGACGAAAACCCGCAGCAATTCGTATTCCGCCCGCGTCAGCACGATTTGTGCCCCGGCAGCGTCGGTGACCTGCCGAGAGGCGACATCGAAAGCGAAGCCGTCAAAGTGAAATACCCTGCGCGTCAGGGCGCGCATCGCGGCAGTGCGGCGCAACAGGTTCTTGACCCGCGCCAGCAACTCGCGCCGGTTAAAGGGCTTGCAGACATAATCGTCGGCTCCAAGCTCCAGCCCGACGATGCGATCAATGTCATCGGTGCGCCCTGACAGCAGGATGATGCCGATCTCGGACCGCGCGCGCTGTTCGCGGGTGATTTCCAGCCCGTCTTTGCCCTGCAGATTGATGTCGGCGATCAGCAGGTCGGCAGTGCCTTGTGACAGGATCTTTTCGGCCTTCTCGGCGGTGTCGCATTCCGAAACGCGGTAACCAAAAGACGCCAGATAAGCCACCAGGGCGCTGCGCGTCACCGGTTCGTCTTCGACGATCACGATATGGGCTGGCCTTGTTGACACAGGCACCTCGGGTTGGAGTGTTTCCTGCTGTTAACAATTCTTTACAAATAATGCGAGTCCATTCATCGCGCGGGTCTGACGCATTCACAACCGATGCCTAGCCTTGAGTCGCAGGGAAGCTGTCGATTTCCCGCGAAACACCGCGCGAAAGCGCGGATCAACAACAGGGACTGCACCATGAAATCTGTAAAGATGCTGCTTGCCGGTGCCACTGCGCTGGCACTGTTTGCGCCCGCTGTCCGGGCCGCAGATTCCTCCGACCCGATCATGATCCCGCTGCACAACTGGTCCAGCCAGATCGTGATGAGCCATGTTGTGGGCGACGCCCTGACTTCGATCGGCAGCACGGTTGAATATGTCACCACGGACAGCCAGGCGGTCTACGAATCCGTGCGTCTGGGCGATGTCTCGCTGGAGGTTGAGGTTTGGGAGGGCGCGTTTGGGGCTTCGTTTGACGCGGCCGTGGCCAAGGGTGGTATCCATGAGGCGGGCGCGCATACCGCCGTCACCCGCGAGGACTGGTGGTATCCGATGTGGACCAAGGACGCCTGTCCCGGCCTGCCGGACTGGAAGGCGCTGAACGACTGCGCCGCCCTGTTCGTGACCCCCGAAACCGGCGACAAGGGCCGTTTCCTTGGCGGACCAGTGGACTGGCTGAAGCATGACGCGGAAAAGGTCGAAGCCCTTGGCATGAACTTTGCCGTGGTCAATGCGGGCTCTGCCGCCGCAATCTGGGCCGAAATCGGTGCAGCGGAAAAAACCAAGACACCCATCGTGGTGTTCAACTGGACGCCGAACTTTGCCGAAGCGGTCTGGCCCGGCGAATTCGTCAACTTTCCGACCTGGGAGGCGGGCTGCAACGAAGACCCGGCAAAGGGCATGTTCCCCGACAAGACCTATGATTGCGGCAACCCGGCCAATGGCTATCTGAAAATCGCCGCCTGGGATGGCATGAAGGACAAATGGCCAGCCGCCTATGCGGCCCTGACCAAGGTCAGCCTGACCAACGCCCAGATCGCCGAAATGGCCAAGCTGGTCGATATTGACGGCATGGAGCCGGAAGATGCCGCCAAGGCCTGGATGGATGCCAACCCCGATGTCTGGGGCGCTTGGGTAAAGTAGGTTCGCCTGATAGGCTTTCCTGGCCCATCCGGCCGTTCGCCGGGTGGGCCTTTCGCTATCGCAGGATCGGGGTCAGAGATTGCCTGAAAGCCTTATCACCTGCCGCAATGTCAGCAAGATCTTCGGGCCTGACCCGGTCAGACATCTGGCCGACCTGCAGTCCAACCCTGCGCTGTCATCGGCGGGCTATGTCCATGCGGTGCGCGCAGTCGATCTGGATGTGCAGCGCGGCGAGATGCTGGTGGTGATGGGGCTGTCGGGGTCGGGCAAATCCACGCTGGTGCGCTGCCTGTCGCGGCTGATCGAGATTACCGGCGGCGTGGTTAGCGTTGAAGGCCGCGATATTTCCACCCTGTCAGAGGCGGAACTGATCGACCTGCGCCGTCGCAAGATGGGCATGGTGTTTCAAAGCTTTGGCCTGCTGCCGCACCGTTCGGTGCTGGAAAACGTGGCGTTCCCGCTGGAAATGCGCGGTCAGAATCGCGCCACCCGCTATGCCCGCGCGCAGGAAATGCTGGAACTGGTGGGTCTGAAGGGGCGCGAAGACTACTTCCCGCGCGAATTGTCCGGTGGCCAGCAACAGCGCGTCGGCATTGCGCGTTCGCTGGCGGTGGAACCGGACATCTGGTTTCTGGACGAACCGTTTTCCGCGCTTGATCCCCTGATCCGCCGCGAGATGCAGGACGAGTTCCTGCGACTGAAGGGCATGATGAACAAGACGATCATTTTCATCACCCATGATTTCGACGAGGCTTTGCGTCTGGCCGACCGCATTGCCATCATGAAAGACGGCAGGATCGAGCAGTGTGACACGCCAGATCAGATCGTGCTGCACCCCGCCACCGACTATGTGGCCAGGTTCACCGCCGAGATTGACCGTGCCCGTGTGGTGCATATTGGCAGCCTTGTGCGCCCGCTTGCCGTGCCTGTCAGCGGTGAACCCGTCGCCGCACACCGCACCATCCGCGATCTGGCCCGGTTGCTGGTGTCTGACGGTCGAAGCGAGATTCCGGTGGCCGATGCCGGTGGCGCGATCATCGGCATGGTCTTGCGGCAAGACGCTCTGGATGTCTTGCTGGGGAACGGGAAGTGAAGGCCGCGACCCCCTGGCATGCCAGCACCGCCAGACTGCTTTTGGCGCTGGCGGTTGGCCTGATGCTTGGCAAGGTCCTGCTGCCGCAAGCGCTGATCCGGCCGCCGGAATGGCTGCTGCAACCCTTTGCCGACTGGATCAATGCGGCGTTCTATTTCCTGCAAAATGATCTGGGTCTGATGGGCCTGACGCGGGCCTTTTCCGATCTGGTGGAATGGCTTTTGAACGTCACCGCCAATCTGCTTTATGGCAAGAGCCGCTGGCCCAACATCGGCCCGATCCCGTGGGGCGTCATTGCCGTGACGGCGTTCATCGCAGGCTACGCCTTGAAAGGCTGGCGCCTGGGGTTGCTGGGCGGCGGCACCTTTGTCTGGATCGCGCTGATGGGCCAATGGCAATGGGCGATGGAAACCCTGTCGGTGATTGTGGTCGCAGCGCCGTTTTCCGTGGCGCTGGGTCTGGGGATGGGGGTGCTGGCATGGCGGTCGGCACGGTTTGAAAGTGTTCTCAATCCAGTGCTGAACATCGCGCAATCGCTGCCGCATTTCGCCTATATGATCCCGGTGGTGGTGTTCATCGGCGTCGGCCCCAAGGCGGGGGCGATTGTGACGATCATCTTTTCGGTGCCGCCGATGATCCGCATGACGCTTCTGGGGCTGAAGAAAGTGCCCGAAGAGGTGATTGAGGCTGGCAAGATGTCTGGGGCAACGCGCTGGCAGTTGCTGACGCGGGTGCGTATCCCAACCGCCCGGTCCGAGATATTGATCGGCGTCAATCAGGTCATCATGCAATGTCTGGCCATGGTGGTACTGGCAAGTTTCATCGGCATGCCGGGCCTGGGCCAAAAGCTGCTACAGCTTCTGCAGTCACTCAAGATCGGCTTGTCCTTCGAGATTGGCGTGACCATTGTCTTGCTTGCTGTCACCTTGGACCGACTGTCCAAAGCCTGGGCGCTGCGTCTGCCGGCGCATGATGAGCCAAGCCCGTTCTGGATACAGCGCAATCGCCTTCTGGTCGTCTGGCTGGCCCTGTGCTGCCT
>JAYTDA010000336.1:0-2717 GCA_043736155.1 Paracoccaceae bacterium
CGGGGGATTTCCAGCCCGTCAAAGCTCAGTTCGCAATGCCCGCCGTGTTCCTCCGGCCCCATGATCGGGATGCGCCGTTCGATCCGCCAGCCGGGCTGATCGGCGTCAAACAGGAACGCGGTCAGCCCCTTGCGCGCATCATCCGAGGTGCGGGCGATCAGGATGAAATGCTGCGCTTCGGCAGCCCCGGTGATAAACCATTTGCGGCCCTGAATGCGGTAATGCTCGCCAGCCCGCGTGGCGGTGGTCAGCATCATCGACGGGTCCGACCCTGACCCCGGATGCGGCTCTGTCATCGCAAAGGCGGATCGCACCCGCCCCTCGACAATCGGCTTCATCCAGCGTTCTTTCTGCGCGGGGCTGCCAGCCATGCCGAGCACCATCATGTTGCCATCGTCGGGGGCGGCCGAATTGAACACCACCGGGCCAAAGATCGAGCGGTTCATTTCCTCGTAACACACCGCCATGCCGACACGGCTCAGACCCTGACCACCATCCGCAGGGTTCAGTTGCAGGCACCACAGCCCTGCGGCCCGGGCTTTGACGCGCAACGGGTCAAGGCACTCATGGCGGATATTGCCATGGGTGTCATGGGCGGCGGGGTCAGCCTCGACCGGCAGAATCTCATCGGCCACAAAGCGCGCAATACGGGCGCGGAAATCCTCGGTCCGGGGGGAAATGGTAAAGTCCATGGTCAGTCCTTACAGCGAGGAAACCAGATGGCCGCCATCGGCCACAATCTCGGTCCCGGTCATGAAAGCCCCGGCATCCGAGGCCAGAAGCAATAACGGTCCGTCAAGGTCGGCAAGTTGACCAAGCCGGCGTTGCGGCACCCGCTTGATCAGCGCGCGACCAGCGTCGGTCGCAAAGAACTGCCGGTTGAGGTCAGTCTCGATATAGCCGGAGCAGAGCGCATTGACGCGGATGCCATAACGCGCCCATTCAAGCGCCAGGCTGCGGGTCAGTTGCACCACCCCCGCCTTGGCCGTGGCATAGGCCGCCAGGTTGCCCGCCACCCGCAGCCCCAGGATCGAGGCGACATTGACGATTGCGCCGCCGCGCTTTTCAGCCACCATCCGCGCCGCCGCTGCCTGTGCCACGCGGAACACACCGGTCAGATCGGTGTCGATCACGCGGGCCCAATCGGCAGGCGGCGTGGTCAGGGCGGGGCCATCATGGCTGACGCCTGCATTGTTGATCACGATGTCAAAGGCTGCACCTGCAAAGGCCGCATCAACCGATGCCTGATCGGTGACATCCAGCGACATGGCCGTGGCCAGTCCGCCTGCGGCCACGATACTGCGGCAGCCTTCGGCCAGCGCCGCAACCCGGCGCGCGGCCAGTGTCACCGCAGCACCGCGCCCGGCCAGCACATGGGCAAAATGCAGGCCAAGACCGGACGACGCCCCGGTGACAATCGCGGTCTTGCCACGCAGGTCAAACGGATCGGCCATCAATGCACCGCCGCATACATGATCTTTTGCTCGGTCGCCTCACCGGGCGAAAACTCCTCCACGATCCGGCCTTGGCGGGCCACAAGGATGCGGTCTGACAGGTTCAGGATTTCAGGCAGATAGGACGAGATCACCATGACGGCGAGGCCATCATCGGCAAGACCCTGAATAAGCTGATGAATCTCGGCAATTGCCCCCACATCAACGCCGCGCGTCGGCTCGTCAAAGATCACCAGACGCGGTTTCTGGACCAATGATTTTGCAATCACCACCTTTTGCTGGTTGCCACCCGACAACTCGATCACCCTGGCATCCGCGTTGATCGTGCGGATGTTCAGCTTTTGCCGCCACTCCGCCGCCAGTGCCGCCATCTCGCGGTGACTGACCAGCGCGCGGCCATGCGCGGCCAGCCGCCCCAGATGCAGGTTTTCGGCAACCGACATCTGGTCAAAGAACCCTTCCAGCTTGCGGTCCTCGGTCACATAGACAATGCCATCGCGCACAGCATGGCGCGGCAGGCGGTAGCGCACCGGGCGGTCCTGCAGCAGCACCTCGCCGCCATGGAAAAAGTTGCGTTTCAGCACGCCCGCCACGATTTTGGCAGCCTCGGTCCGGCCCGATCCGATCAGGCCAAAAACCCCCGTCACCTGCCCCGCATAGACGGTGAACGAGGTGTTGCGCACCATTGCGCCCATCGACAGGTTCTGCACCGACAACACCTTGGTCCCGGCGGGGCGGATCTTGTCATCGTGACGCGAATAGAGCGCACCCGACAGCGTGCGCCCGACCATCGCCTGAATGATCTTGTCGCGGTCAAAAGCCTGCGCCGCATCGGTGACCACCAGTTCGCCATCCCGCAGAATGGTGATCCGGTCGGCGAGCAGCAGCGCCTCTTCGATTGCGTGGCTGATAAAGACGATTGCCACGCCGTTTGCCTTGAGCCGCTGCACGAGGGCAAAGAAATAGCGCTTTTCCTCGGGGGTCAGCGTGGCAGTTGGTTCGTCAAAGATGATGAGCCGGGCTTTTTGCAGGACGGCGCGGGCAATTTCCACCATCTGCTTTTGCGCCGCACCCAGATTGGCGACCGTCGCCAGCGGATCGACGTTGAAGTTCAGCGATTGCAGGAATTGTTGTGCAGCAATGGTCAGGCCGCGCAGACGATTGAAGAACCGCTCATTGCCCAGATACAGGTTCTGCGCCACGGTCATAGATGGCACCAGCGAGGTTTCCTGAAACACCATCGCCACGCCATGCGCCAGCGCC
>JAYTDA010000337.1:0-6245 GCA_043736155.1 Paracoccaceae bacterium
GCTGCCAGCACGCAATCCGCTGGCGAGCCTTCGGCGGCAAAGCGGCGCGGCGACAGTTCCGCCATCATCATCGGATGGGTATAGCTGATGCAATGGCCAACCCCGGATTGCTCGAACGCCGGTGCCACGGTCCAAACCTCGCCACGCGGCCCGGCGATGGTTGCAGCGATGGCCTGCAGCACCTCCAGCCCGGGGGCATTGATGCCATCGTCATTGGTGATCAGAATGCGCATTTTTCCCGTCAAGCCCTTGTTTTTACAGCGTTATTATTGCGGGCAAGCGCAAGTGATACGCACTGTTGTCCTTATAGTTTGAGGCGTTACTCACCAAGCACCCCTCAAATTCGCCCTACACTACCGCCGGAAAGAAAAATCAGCAACCACATGGCAAGACCAATGCTGCACGCGCCCCCTGCATCGACAACGCGGCATACAGCGCCAAAAAGCGGGAAAGCAGGGCAAAGGTTGCGACCACGACCGACGATATCGACGATCAGAGCGAGATGAGTTTTGACGGAATCGCAGGTGCCTTGTGCGGGAGGAGCGTGACCCCTTTTCCCCATTCGAACCCGTGCAACGCAGCCCTTAGCCCCGCCGCCGTCCGCCGCTGCGCCGTTCTCGACCTCCGCCGGCATTGTCGCCGGTGCCGTCGGAGGCCGAGGAGAATCCGCCCAGTGCCCCGGTGATCGCCTCCAAAGTCGGTCGCGGTCCAACCGGGCGCTGCTCAAGCGCCGCACGCATCGCCACCAGATGTTCCGGCATGGTGCCGCAGCAGCCGCCGATGATGCGGGCCCCGGAATCCCGCGCCAGCACGGCATAGTCGGCCATCAGGGCGGGGGTGCCGTCGTAATGGATATGGCCATCATGGTATTTCGGGATCCCGGCATTGCCCTTGGCGATGATCGGGCGCTCGGTGCCGTGGGCGGCAAAGCCCAGAACGGTGCGCAAAAGGTCGGATGCGCCGACGCCGCAGTTCGCCCCAAACGCCAAGGGCGGATAGGCCAGTTTCTCGACCATGTCCACCATTGCCGCCGAGGTGATGCCCATCATGGTGCGGCCAGCGGTGTCAAAGCTCATGGTGCCGCACCACGGCATCCCGGCCAAACGCGCGCCTTCGGCGGCAGCCTTGTATTCCTCGATCGCCGAAATGGTTTCGACCCACAGCACATCCGCGCCGCCGTCTTTCAGCCCCTCGGCCTGTTCATGGAACATCGCGACGGCGCGGGCATGGGTCAGCGACCCCATCGGTTCGAAGATTTCACCGGTCGGGCCAACCGAACCCGCCACGATCACCGTGCGGCCAGAGGCATCGGCGACCTCGCGGCCAATGGCGGCGGCGACCTTGTTGATTTCACGCACCCTGTTGTCCATGCCATGCAGCTTCAACCGCGACGCATTGCCGCCAAAGCTGTTGGTCAGGAAAATGTCAGACCCTGCGGTGACCGACGAGAGGTACAGGGCCCGGATCCGGTCGGCATGCTCCAGGTTCCACATTTCCGGCGCATCGCCGGACGACAGCCCCATGTTGAACAGGTTGGTACCGGTGGCCCCATCGGCCATCAACCAGTCGCGGGTGGTCAGCAGCTGGCTCAGGCGGTCTGTCATCGCGTGTCATCCTTATGGCTGCGCCGGACGGCGCATCTGGCTTATGGCAGCGCCGGACGGCGCATCTGGCGCAACCTGTGCCGGTTTTCGCCGTCTGATTCAAGGTTGGCCTTGGTTAACCCTGGGTCCAGGCCGAAAACAGACCGCTCTCTGGTCCGGGGCGGGCAGGGCGGCGTTTCACCGGGCCGGGGCGGGCTATGGCCACAGCGATATCCAGCGCCGCCAGTGCCAGCGCCAGCCGGCCCGGGGCTGCCAGATACAGCGGGTGCCAATCGGGGGCAAAGGCTGATTTGAATTGACGCAGACCGGCGGCACCGGTGGCGCGGTCGATCAGGCGGCTGAGCCACCCCGGATGCTCGGCTGGCACAGCGGCGAGCGACAGCTGGACACCACCAGCCGCCGCAGCCCGGATCGCCGCCACCAGCAGCGCCTGCATGGTCCCGGACGGGGCATCACCGGCAGCCCGCATCAGATCCAGCGACCAGTCCTGCGCCGTGGTGTGAAAGCTGACAAATCCGACGATGGCGCCGCCGTGCCAGGCCAGAAACAGCTGTTGTCCCGCCAGATGGTCGGGGTGGAACCGCCCCATCGAAAAGCCGCGTTCGGTGCCGTGGCGCGCCACCCAGGCATCGGAAATGGCGCCAAGAGCGGCCAGGGGCAGAAGCTTGCCCCGGTGCGCTTCACAGGTGACCCCGGCTTGGTCTGCCTTGCGCAGATGGCGGCGCAGGCTGGCGCGCTCTGGCCCATCAAGGGTGAAGCGGGCAGGGTCGATCCGGGCTTCGGCCCCGGTTTGCACCACCCGGTACCCGGCCCGGCGCAACTGCACCGCGGTCCGGGCAGAGCATTTGTAATGGACGAGGCCGCGGTCGCGCGCCACCGCCAGTTTTCGCGGCGCGGCAAGGCTGCAAGGGGTCACGGGCCCGACCGGGTCGCCCAAAGTCACCAGCGACAGCGCGGTTTGCGCCACCAGCCAGCCCGATTGGCCCGACCGGTCGGACCACAGCTGAAACGGCCCCTGATGCACCAGTTGCGCCTCGGCGCGGGCCCGGGCCAGCAGCGGCTGCGCCAGAACCCCGCTGCGCAGCAGCAGTGGTGCCGGCTGGGGCGGTTGGGTTCTGCGTGGCCCGAGAATCACCAGAACCGCCGCCAACAGCGCCGGCAGCGCATAATAGACCAGCCGAAACGCCAGAATGCCGGCCAGCAAAGGTTCCGGTTCAGACAGCGGCAGCAGGGTCAGCAACATGGTTTCAAACGGCCCGACGCCGCCGGGGGTGCCGGTGGCAAGGCCAACCCCCAAAGCCACCAGAAAGGCGGGGATCACCAGCGCAGGCGACAGGCTGGCGGCTTCGGGCACCAGCACGGCAAAGGCCAGTGCCGCAGCCCCGGTATCCACTGCAGCCAGCGCCACGATGCGGATCAGGCTGCGAAACGGCGGCAACGGCAGGCGCGACAACAACGCAGGGCGCAGCAGCGCCGTCGCCAGCACCAGGATGGCAAGACCCAGCACCAGTAAAGCCACCGCTGCCAGACCCGGCACCGGTACCGGCAGGATCAGCACGGCCACCGATGCCACCACCGCCCAACCGGCCAGAAACGACAGCGCCACCGCAATCGACAATTGGGTACAGTGCCACAGCGACAGCCCCGGCAGCATCCGCCAGCGCACCAGGGCCCCGGTAAACAGCCCCATGCCGACGGTCTGGCTGAGCGCAATCGCCACAATCCCGGCGCGGTGCGCCTGTGCCGGGGCAATCGTGCTGCCAAACTGCCGGTGCAGCACCCCGTCATAACGGCCCACGGCCCAGAAGCTGAGCATGGTGGCCAGCAGGGCCAACAGCCATTGCAGCGGTGCAATGGTGGCCAGTTCACGGCCGACCAGACCGGGATCGACCCGGCCCAAATGGCCGGACAGATACCAGATCAGCCCGAATGCCAGGGCAAACGGCAGCAATTGCCGCACGATCCCCGCAGCGCCGAACTGCGCCAATGCCGCCTGAGCCGCTGCCCGCCGCTTGTCCATCCCGGTCCCCTTGTCGGTTCCCCCGGGCAAGCGTTAGGGCAGCAGGCTTCACAGCCGCTTAACAGGCGGGATTTTCAGCAAACATGGTTTGCGGGTTCAAAAGGCCGCTTGATCTGCGGCGGTCAGCCGCCAGAAATCAGCTGCCGGACATCAGTTGCCGGTCATCAGTTGCCGTTTGGCCTCAACCGCCAGTTCCGCCATCTTGGCGCGGATGGTGGCACCGTCCGACAGGGTGCCCAGATCGCCGGACAGTTTGCGGAACACATCCTCATCCCCGGCTTCGGCAAAATCGCTTTCGATTACCGCCATCGCATAGGCGCTGGCCTCGTCGCCCTGTTTGCCCATCAGCCCGGCAGCCCACAGGCCCAGCAACTTGTTGCGCCGCGCCTCTGCCTTGAACTGCATATCGGCGTCATGGGCGAATTTGGCCTCGAAGGCGGTCTCGCGGTCGTCGAATGTGGTCATGTCCGGGCCTCTGGGAAAGATTGCATTTCCTTCATATGCCGGTGCGCGCCGCGCGCTGCAAGTCCTGCGTTGCCCGCCGGTGTCAAATGAGCGCCGGCTGACAGCAGCCAAAGTACCGGCAGGAACCTTGCGGGTCGATGGGCCTTGGCTTATAGCCAGCCTTGAAGCGCGGGCAATGGTCCGCCCACGAGGCTGTCCGCCGATCGGAGTTCCCATGGCACCACGTCGCAAGAAGGTCTACGAGGGCAAGGCCAAGATATTGTACGAAGGCCCGGAGCCGGAAACCTTGATCCAGTATTTCAAGGACGATGCCACTGCCGGCAACGGCGCGAAACGCGATGTGATCGAAGGCAAGGGCGTGTTGAACAACCGCCTGTCGGAATTCTTCATGACCGGGCTGAATTCGATCGGAATCCCGACCCATTTCATCAAACGCCTGAACATGCGCGAGCAATTGATCCGTCGGGTGGAGATTGTGCCGCTGGAAGTGGTGGTGCGCAACATCGCCGCCGGCTCGATCAGCACCCGCCTTGGCATCCCCGAAGGCACCGCCCTGCCGCGCCCGATCGTCGAGTTTTATTTCAAGGATGACAAACTGGGTGATCCGCTGGTGTCCGAGGAACATATCATCGCCTTTGGCTGGGCCGGGCAACAGGATCTGGATGACATCGTGGCGCTGGCGCTGCGGGTCAATGATTTCCTGTCCGGCATCATGCTGGGGGTCGGGATCAAACTGGTGGATTTCAAGATCGAGATCGGCCGGGTCTGGGAAGGCGACTATCCGCGCCTGATCGTCGCCGATGAGATCAGCCCTGATTCGATGCGGCTGTGGGATGCCAAGACTGGGCAAAAGCTCGACAAGGACGTGTTCCGCCGCGATCTGGGCTCACTCACCGACGCCTATACCGAAGTGGCGCGGCGGCTGGGGGTCTTGCCGACCAATGTCACCCATGCCACCAAGCCGACGCTGATCAACTGACCCCGCTGTCGGGGAAAGAAGGTGAGTATTTGAGCGAAAAACAAACGCAAGGGGCCGGGGCAGTGAAAGCACGCATTCATGTCATGCTGAAAGACGGCGTTCTTGACCCGCAGGGCGAAGCGGTCAAGGCAGCACTGGGGACGCTCGGGTTCGGTGGCGTGGAGCAGGTGCGCCAGGGCAAGGTGATTGATCTGGTGCTGGCGGCAGGCGACCGCGCCGGGGCTGAGGCCGAGGTGCGCGCCATGTGCGACCGGCTGTTGGCCAATGTGGTGATCGAGAAATATACCGTCGAGATTCTGTGACCATGCGCGCCGCCGTTCTGCGCGCCTATCGGGCCGATCTGGCACTGGAACAGGTGGCGGAGCCGGAGTGCCCGGTCGATGGCGTGGTGTTGCAGGTGCTGGCCTGTGGCGTTTGCCGGTCGGATTATCATGGCTGGGTTGGCGAACATGCGCGGGTAAAACCGGGCCAGGTCCTGGGCCATGAATATTGCGGCGAAGTGGTCGAAGCGGGGGCGCGGTCGGGCTGGAAGGCCGGGGACCGGGTGCTGGCGCCGTTTATCCTGGCCTGTGGCTCTTGCCCCGCGTGTCAGTCGGGCCATTCAAACACCTGCCCGGATCAAAGGTTGCCGGGTTTTACCCAAAGCGGGGCTTTTGCCGAACGCATCGCGGTGCCGTTTGGCCATAATCTGGTGCGGTTGCCGGACAGCCTGACCCCGGCTTTGGCGGCGGGGCTGGGCTGCCGGGTCACCACCGCCTGGCATGCCCTGACCGGGCGCGCGGCGCTGCAGGCCGGGGAATGGCTGGCGGTGCATGGCACCGGCGGCGTCGGTCTGGCCACACTGCTGTTGGGCCGGGCCATCGGGGCGCGGGTGGTGGTGGTGGATGTGGTGGCGGAAAAGCTGAGCCACGCCATCGGGTTGGGGGCCGAAGCTGCTGTCGACGCCCGGGACGGCGAGGTGGCGGCGCGGATCATCGACATCACCGGCGGCGGTGCCGATGTCTCGGTCGAGGCGCTGGGGATCCAAGCGACCACCAACGCCTCGCTGGAATGTTTGCGCCCGCTCGGGCGGCATGTCCAGGTCGGGATGCCGACCGGCGCTTCGGCGCGGATGGAGATCAACATGAACCGGGTCTATATGCATAATCTGGCGCTCTATGGCACCCGGGGCATGCCG
>JAYTDA010000338.1:0-3031 GCA_043736155.1 Paracoccaceae bacterium
GGATCAAGCGCGCCCAATGACGCATTGGTTGGCGTCATCAGCCAGCCGCCTCCCTCCAGCCGCACCGAGATATTGCCGCTGGATCCCGCCGTCAGCCCGCGATCAAACAGCGACGCGCCCACCCGGCAAATTTCATCTCGGAAGCGATTTTCTTCAGTCATCGGCAGGCTCCGTTTCCAGCAAGGTCCAGGCTTTCAGGAAGAAATCATCAGATCCGAAATTGCCGGATTTCAGAGCCAATACCAGATCCGGGCCGGAAATACTGCGCGTCCACGGCACGCCGGGTGCGATTTCTGGACCAATCTCCAGCGTGGTTACGCCAAGCGCCGCCACCACCGCGCCTGCTGTTTCGCCGCCTGCAATCAGATAGCGGCTGAACCCGGCAGCTTGCAAAAGGCGCGCCACCTCGGCAAGTGTTGCCTCCACAAGCGCTCCCGAAGCGTGCTGACCCAACCGCGCGTGAATTGTTTGCAACGCCGCAGGATCGGCGCTGGAATAGATCACAGGAACGCTGTCTTGCGGCTGAATTATCGCCCAATCGGCCAGACTGGCGGCAGTTTGTTGGCCGGAAAGCAGCGTATCCAAATCCAAAGCCTGCGTCGGCAGGCCCGCCGCCTGTGCCGCCGCAATCTGCCCGCGCGTTGCCACCGAGCAAGACCCCGCCAGCACTACCGCTCGCCCCGTCGGCGCTGCCATCCGCGCCCGCGCCGGATGCGACGCAACCCTGCCCGCCCGCACAAAATTCGCAGCCAGCCCCAACGCGATGCCCGATCCACCGGTGACCAGCGGCATATCGGAACAGGCAGCGCCAATGATGCGCAGGTCGGCGTCTTGCAAAGTATCGACGATCAAAATGCGTTTGCCTGCCGCATGCTGCACAGCAAAAGCCTGCCGCACAGCGGCCTCGCCCTGCGCGATGGTGTCGATCGTCACCAGGCCGACCGGCAGCGCGGTCTGCCGCGTAAGCACGCGGACCAGATTGGCGTCGTGCATCGGGTTCAGCGGGTGATCCTTCAAAGGGCTGTCTGACAACAACGCATCACCGACGAACAGATGGCCACGATAAGTGGTGCGCCCCGCTGCCGGAAACGAAGGGCAAGCGATGGTCAGATCGCTGCCGGTCAGTGCCAGCAGCGCTTCGGTCACCGGGCCGATATTTCCGGCATTGGTGGAATCGAAGGTGGAACAGTATTTGAACAGCAGTTGTTCCGCCCCGCCTGCCCGCAGCAGATTGGCGGCAGCAACTGACATTTCCACAGCCTGTGCTGCCGGAACGGAACGGGACTTGAGCGCAATCACGATGGCATCGGCGTCGGGTAGGCCGAGCGGTCCCGGCAAGCCCATGATCTGCACCGTGCGCAGACCTTCGCGCGCCAGCGTCAGGCACAGATCAGTTGCGCCAGTAATGTCATCTGCAATTGCCCCAATCAGCATGGCCGGTCCTTTCGACGGGGAGGCCCCCGAAAAGCAGTGTTCAGAAGGGTTTTCGCGCGGTCAGTTTGGCTATGGTGACCGGATCAGATGATCTGCCGCAAACTAAGGCCTTGCTTTTGGTTTCTGTCCTGCGCTAACGATATTTATGGCAACGCTATCATTCGCGCGAATGTAAGGCAACCCCGCTGCCAAGAACTCTGGCAACCTGCTGAAAAGCTAAAGAAATCGAGGATAATCATGCACAGCAAGGCCGATTTGAAGGTTTGTGTCATCGGATTGGGGTCTATGGGTTTTGGAATGGCGTCTTCGTTGTTGCGGGATGGGTATTCGGTGACCGGCTACGATCTGAATTCCGAAGCTGTGGCACAACTGGTCAATCTGGGCGGCAAACCCGCCCAAAGCCCTGGCGAGGCGGCTTTGGGTGCAAATGTCGTTTTATGCGTGGTGGTAAATGCAGCGCAGACCGAATCGGTGCTGTTCGGACCGGCCGGGGCAGTCGCAGCTATGGCACCGGGTGGGGTGATCCTGTCTTGTGCCACCATGTCACCCAATGCGGCGCGTGAGTTTGCCGCGCGTGCCGAAGCAAGTGGGGTGGGCTACCTCGACGCCCCGATCAGCGGCGGTGCCATACGGGCGGCAGCGGGCGAGTTAACGATTATGGCCTCGGGTGCCGCCGCCGCTTTCGCGCGAGTTCGCCCTGTATTTGAAAGCATCGCGGCCAAGGTCTACGAGCTGGGCGAGGACGCGGGCACTGGGGCTGCGTTCAAGATCGTGAACCAATTGCTGGCAGGGGTGCATATCGCCGCGGCTTGTGAAGCGATTACTTTTGCCAAAGCAATGAATCTAGATATTGCAAAGGTTTATGAGGTGATCACCGCCTCGGCCGGCAATTCCTGGATGTTCGAAAACCGCGTTCCGCATATTCTGGAAGGCGACTATTCGCCCCGCAGCGCGGTTGATATTTTCACCAAGGATCTGGGCATCGTATCCGACATTGGCCGTGGGATGAAGTTTCCGACGCCGATCGCCTCCATGGCGCTGCAGATGTTCGTGATGACGGCCGCCGCCGGAATGGGCCGCGACGATGACGCCTCGGTCGCGCGGATGATTGCGGGTCTGGCAGGGCTTGATCTGCCGGGAATGGAGGGCTGATCATGCCGCGTTTTGCCGCAAACCTGACTATGATGTTTCAGGAACACGCCTTCATGGACCGCTTTGAAGCGGCTGCCGCAACTGGTTTTAGAGCGGTGGAGTATCTGTTCCCATATGACTTCGATATGTCGCAAATTGCCCGGACTTTGCAGGATAACCACTTGACACAAGCCTTGTTCAACCTGCCGCCGGGGGCTTGGCAGACCGGAGATCGCGGTTTGGCAGCGCTGCCGGGCAGGCAGAAAGAGTTTCGTCAATCCGTCACTACCGCGCTGCGCTATGCAGCAGCCACTGGGGTGGGGCGGCTTCATATGATGAGCGGTATTGCCCGCCGCGACGATGCCGGCGCGTGCGCGAGTTATCGTGAATCGCTCGCCTATTTCTGTGATCGCGCCGGTCAGGCGGGCCTAGATGTGCTGATTGAGCCGATCAACTCCCGCGACAT
>JAYTDA010000339.1:0-1708 GCA_043736155.1 Paracoccaceae bacterium
ATAGTGATGCTGTCATAGGCATCGGCAATTCCGATCCACGAGAAATCGGCTACGCCCATCCAGCGCTTCAGGTTCCATTCGGCGGCGGTCGCATCAAACGGCGTGCCGTCCGAAAAGCTGACCCCTTCGCGCAGATCAAAGCTGATCGACAGGCCGTCCTCGGCCACCGTCCAGGCAGTCGCCAGACCCGGCTCCAGCGTGCCGCCGGGGCCATAATGGATCAGCGCGTCAAATACCGCTGAGTAGGACGACAGGGTCGAAACGTTCTGCAGCAGGTCCAGATCCCCCGTCTCGCCTGCGATGGCAACGCGCAGTGTGTCGGCGTGACCATCGGCAAAGGCGACGCGCGGAAGGACGGAAAGGAAGGACAGTCCCGCCGTTGTGGCGAGGAAATAGCGGCGGTCGAGTTTGAGCATTAGGTATTTCCAAGTAGATGATTTTCAGGAAGTTTAGCAGGGGAAAAGCTAATGTATAGATATTAAATCCTGCGGCCAATTGAGGTCGCCAAGTGTGGCTTGTCCGGAACGCCGCCTGTACGTTGTGTGCGCAAGTTTGCTGAATGCGGGTAGGGGGCTGGTAGAGCCGAAGCCGGGCAAAGCGCGAACACTGGCGCGGCTCGAAACGTTCAGCCCGCCTCAAGCGCTCAGACCCGGAACGAAAAGGAAGTTGCGGTTAATCTTGCCGGGGTGCGACGAGTTTACTTTGCGCTGTGGTTTCCATCCTGACTGCACCGGCGAGCTGTTCGAGCCTATGGCCAAAACCGGCGAGCGGGTCGAGATCGCGTTCCATAACATGTCGATGATGGCCCACCTGATGCACCTGCACGCCTTTCAGGTGGTCAGCACCAGCGGCGCGCGCATCGCCAGGGCGGTTCGCGACATCGTGCATGTGCCGCCGATGAGCATGGTCACGGTTGCGGTCGCGGTGGACGCGGGCGAGGCCGCACGCTGCATTGCCACCACATGCCGCACCTGGCAACGGGCATGATGACGGAATTCGCCGTGTCAGCCTGAACCAATGCGGGCCCGCCGATCTCCGGCGGGCCCGTTTCTACGTTCGGCACCAAGTGAGGTCCGGGGTGAAAGACCCTTCTCAGGTCATCCAGCCTGCCGCGACAAGCAAATCATCATGTATCAGTCCGCCGCTTCAGCACCGCCTGCATCTTTGGCGATATCGACCGTCACCGGCGCAAAGCCGTCCGTGGCCAGTGTTACCGAAAAGGTCTTGGCGGCCTGACTGCTGACATAGATCCCGTTCGGATTGGTCCGGAAATGCCCCGCGATGGCCGCATCGTCCAGATGGATGCGCGCCTCGCCACCGGCGGGCACTTCGAACCCGTCAAGCGCACGCAAAGTGCCTTCGACCTTGCCAGAGTCGTTGTCCGTGATCGCATAATAAATCTGGAACCCGGTCAGTGCTGTGGTGCCCGGATTTGTCACCAGCAATTCCAGATGGTCGGTCGCATCGGCCTTGGCCACCGGGTCGTAATTGTTTTCGACCAGCGCTTCCCCGAAGGCAAACGGGGCGGCTGCACCCGTCATCGTGATCGGGTTGGGCATGAAGGTCGGCTCGGCATCGGCCAGATCGTTCTGGCCGTCGCCATCGGTATCGGCGGCCAGCGGGTCGGTTCCCAGCAGCACCTCGGCCGCGTCAGGCACACCGTCGCCGTCGGTGTCAATATCCTGGGCAAAGACCGGTGCGGTCAGGG
>JAYTDA010000340.1:0-9356 GCA_043736155.1 Paracoccaceae bacterium
CGAGATCTGCAATGCCATCGCGCTCAATCGTGGCAACGGGCGCTGGATGACCCGCACCCGGCGGCCGAAATCGCAGGTGGTGTTCTGTATCGACGAGCGCGAGGAATCGATCCACCGGCATTACGAGGAACTTGACCCCGATCACGAAACCCTTGGCGCGGCAGGGTTCTTTGGCGTGGCGATGAACTATTCCGGCCTGGACGAGCATCATGTCACGCCGCTGTGCCCCGCCGTCGTCACCCCGGCCCACAAGGTGTTGGAAGTGGCGCGCCCGATTGATGAAAAGCTGCATCTGCCGGGCCACCAGCGCCGCTCAAAATGGCTGGAGGTATTCCACGACTCGTTCTGGGAAACCAAACGCAACGCGCTGGGCAGCTATTTCCTGATTGATCTGGTGGGCTTTCTGACTGCGCTGCCGCTGATCGGGCGGATGTTCTTCCCGGTCAAATATTTTGCGGGCGTAAAGGCGGTCCATGCGGCCTTTGTGCCGGGGGTCAAAACACATCTGGCATTGACCAAGGCCGAGGGCGGTGCGGCGGGCGAAGGCTTTACCCTTGTCGAACAGGCCGACCGGGTCGAGGGACTGCTGCGCAATACCGGCATGATCAGTTATTTTGCACCGATTGTCGTGTTCTGTGCGCATGGCTCGAACAGCCAGAACAACCCGCATGAAAACGCGCATGATTGCGGTGCCTGCGGCGGCAAGCACGGCGCACCGAATTCGCGCGCGGTTGCGGCGATGGCCAACACTGCGGCAGTGCGCGAGTTGTTGCTGCAACGCGGCATCATCATTCCCGACGATACCTGGTTCATCGGTGCGTCGCATAATACCGCGTCTGATCTGGTCACCTATTTTGACGAGGAAGATGTGCCGGCGCATCTGCGTGACCGCTATACGGCGGTCAAGGCCGATCTGTTTCAGGCCAGCATGCGCGCCGCCCGCGAACGCTGCCGCCGCTTTGCCAGCGCCCCCAAGGATGCCTCGCTGGAGGTATCCTATCACCACGCCCATCACCGTGCCTTTGATTTCAGCCAGGTGCGGCCGGAATGGGGCCATGCCACCAATGCGTTTGCAGTGGTTGGTCGGCGGGGTATTACCCAAGGCGTGTTCTTTGATCGCCGCCCGTTCATCATTTCCTACGATCCGAACACCGACCCGACCGGCAAGATCCTTGAACGCATTCTGCTCGCCGTCGGGCCGGTGGGGGCCGGGATCAATCTGGAATATTACTTCTCGACGGTGGATACCAAGGTTTACGGCAGCGATACCAAGGTGCCGCACAACGTGACCGGGCTGATCGGGGTGATGGAAGGCGCGCATTCCGATCTGCGCACCGGCCTGCCCAAGCAAATGACCGAAGTGCACGAGGCGATGCGGCTTAATCTGATCGTCGATGCGCCGATGGCCATCCTGGGCGAGATCTACGGCCGCCAGCCCGGCATTCAGGAGCTGTTGAACGGCGAATGGGTGATCCTGATCGCGCATGACCCCGAAACCGGCGAATTGAACCAGTTCGTGCCCGGCGTAGGATTCGAGAAATGGGACGACAGCGCCCTGACCCCGATCCCGGATGTGCCGGATTCCTATGCCTGGTTCAAAGGCAAATACGAAAAATTCCTCCCCCCCGCGCGGATCGCTGAACCCACCCGCCCGTGGACACATTGAAGGAGACGGTCGCATGTTGAATTTTGATACGGTCGTCATTCTGATTGTCGCCCTGCCGTTGTTTGCGGCAGTGGCCAACGGGCTGAACCTGGTTGCGGGAGACCGCTTCTGGGGCTGGCGCGCGGTACAGCGCCTGACCTGGATGCCACTTCTGGCCTCGTTTCTGGGTTCGATCTGGGTGTTTGCCCAGATCCTGTCCGATCCGACCCCGCGTGAGGTGATCGTCTACCAATGGCTGTCGGCTGGGACGATGACGGTGGACATGGGCTTTTTGATCGACGCGCTGTCGGGCATCATGATGCTGGTGGTCACCGGGTTCAGTTTCCTGATTGCCATGTTCTCGATCAACTACATGCACAATGACCGCAGCTTTTCGCGCTATTTCAGCGCCTTGGCGCTGTTTGTCTTTGCCATGCTGGTGCTGGTTCTGGGCAACAATTACATCATGTTGTTCCTTGGCTGGGAATCGGTCGGCTTATGTTCCTACCTGCTGATCGGGCATTACTACGAACGCAAATCCGCCGCTCGCGCCGGGACCAAGGCCTTTGTGATGAACCGGGTCGGGGATGCGGGGTTTCTGGTCGGCATCTTTCTGATTGCCACCAATTTCAACTCTGTCGCCTACACCGAAGTTTTTGCCAATCTGGACAAGATCGACAGCTTTACTGCCACGCTGATCGGCTTGTGCCTGCTGACCGGTGCGATCGGGAAATCGGCGCAACTGCCGCTGGGAACCTGGCTTGCCAAGGCGATGGAAGGGCCAACGCCATCCTCGGCGCTGATCCATGCGGCCACCATGGTCACGGCAGGGGTCTATATGATCGTGCGCAGCCATGGCATCTATGACATGGCGCCGATTGCCCTGGCCGTGGTGACCATCGTCGGCGCGCTGACGGCGGCTTATGGTGCGACCGTGGGCAAGACCATCTCTGACATCAAGGGCATCCTTGCGGCCTCGACCACCACCCAGTTGGGGCTGATGTTCGTGGCTTGCGGGCTGGGGGCCTATCCGGTGGCGATCTTTCATCTGGTGGCGCATGCCTTCCTCAAAACCTTCCTGTTCCTGACCGCGCCGTCGATCCTGCACTATTTCCACACTTTCCCCGATGCCACGGCAGTCGAGCGGCGTCCGACCCCGGTGCCGGTGGTGTTCTGGTTGATCCTTGTCGGCAGCATCGGGCTGATTGCCTGGCCGTTCAGCGCGGGTGTGCTTGGCCTGGGCGGGGCCACCGGTCTGTCAGCCTCGGTCTATGTGCTGGCTGCAGCGGGACTGATGGCCGTCTTTACCACGGCTTACTACGCTGTCAGCGCGACACGGCGCATTTTTGGCGGAGAGGCGCATGCGCACGCCCATCCGGTCAGCCACACTGCAGTTGTCGGCCCGGTTCACGGTCACGGTCACGGTCACGATGCAGGTGAACATCACGACCATCAAGACGACGCGACGTTGAAACCTTTTGGCGGTGTGCCGGTGGCCATTCCGGTGATCGCGCTGGGTGGCGCGCTGGCCGCAGGGCTGTTCTTCGGCATCCTGCCCGGCGGCTTGATGAATTCCTGGTTCGCGGGCTTTCTGGCACCGGTGGTCAGCCTGTCGGAAACCGCCGCCAGCCAGTCGGTGCTCAGCTTTCTGGTGGTTGCGGCAATCGGCCTCTTGATGATCTCGGCCTGGGTGGCGGCGCTGTTCTTGGACCGTTTCCGCGCCGAAGTGCCGGGGCTTGGCTTGATCCGGGCACGCGGCATCTATGCGGCGGCGATGCGCCGGTTCTGGCTGGATGACTTCTACCATCTGGTCATCGTGGGCGGGGCTGTACGGCTGGGCCAGTTGCTGGACCGGTTTGATACCCGTGTCATCGACCGCGTGGTCGGTGCCCCAGTTACCGCCAGCCGCATCGGCAGCGCCGGCGCCACCTGGGAGATGCGCTTTCTGGCCGCCCGCGCCGCAGGCATCCGCGGTGCGCTTGGCAGCTCAACCATTGCCGGCACCGGCAGCGGCCTGTTGCCCTGGCTGTCTGCCGCCTCGGCGCAAAGTTCCGGCTACAAGGAACCTGCCCACCTGGCCGCAGGCATCGGGGTTGCGGGGACGCTGACCGCCTATGCCTCACAATCCTCGGCGCTGTTCGAAAAGGATGTGATCGCGCAAGGGCAGGGGCTGATCGGCATCGCCACGACCTTTGCCTCTCGGTCTTCGGCGCTGTTCGAAAAGGATGTGATCGCGCAGGGGCAGGGCCTGATCGGCATCGCCACCGACGGGGCTGCAGTGGTGTCAGGTTGGGTCGAACACAACGTGTTCGAGATCGGCATCAACAAGGGCGTATCGCAGACCGGCGGTGCCCTGGGGGCGATGCTTTATGAAATCGAGGAGCTGCTCGGTCATCCGTTGGTGGTGGGAACTTTGGTCCTGCTCGCCATTTCTGGTCTCTTGTGGGGAATTGTCTCGTGATCCTTGAACAGGTTTTTGCCAGCGATCAGATCGGCTTTCCGATTCTGAGCCTGCTGTTGCTGCTGCCCCTGATCGCCTCGGCGGCGCTGTTGTTGATGAAGGACGATGCGTTAGCCACCAAGGTGGCGATCTGGGCCAGTGCCGCCGAACTGGCGCTGGCCGGGTTCGCCTGGTTCAACTTTGTGCCGGGAAGCTCCGATCTGCAATTCGTCGAACAGATCGGGCCGCTGCCCGGCCTTGGCATCAGCTACCATCTGGGGGTGGACGGCATTTCGATGCTGTTCATCCCGGCAACGGCGGTGCTGTCGCTGTTGGCGATGATCTATGCCGACACTTCGGTCAAGGTGAACATCCGCGGCTATCTGGCGGCACTGCTGGCGTTTGAGGCGGCGATGATGGGTGCCTTCATGGCGGTCGATCTGATGCTGTTCTGGCTGTTTTTCGCCATCGAAATCGTGCCGAGTTATTTCCTGATCACCCGCTGGGGCACCGGCGGCCAACGGCGGGCGGCCGCCAACAGCTATCTGATCCACATGGCGCTGGCGTCGGCAGCGGTGCTGGTGGCCATTGTGCTGATGGCAACCAACCATGCCAGCGCGGTCAACGGCACGGTGTCGTTCAGCTATGTCGACCTGCTCAGCGCAAACTCGCCCAATCAAAGCCAGACAGTGATCTTTTTCATCCTGTGCCTAGGTTTTGCAATCAAGGCGCCGCTGTTTCCGTTCCACACCTGGATGCCGCGCGTGCTGGAACAGGGGCCGGTCGTCGGTATCGGCGTGTTTTTGGTGGGTATCAAGCTGGGCACCTACGGGTTCCTGCGCTTTGTCATTCCGTTGCTGCCCGAAGCGTCGCAGGAATATTACTGGCTGCTGGCCACCCTTGGCGTGATCAGCATGGTCTATGGTGCCCTGATTGCGCTGGTGCAGACCAACCTGCGCCGGGTTCTGGCCTTTGCCAGCCTCAGCCATATGGGCGTCGTCATGCTGGGGCTGTTTTCGCTGAACTTCCAAGGCTTGCAGGGCGGTTTGCTGCAGATGCTGAACCTTGGCATCACCGGGGCGGGGCTGTTCTTTATCGCGGGGTTCCTGTTCACCCGGATGGGTGCGCCCGAGGTCACGCGGATGGGCGGGCTGCAGGCGGCAGCCCCGGTGATGGGGCTCAGCTTTCTGATCATCGGGCTGGCCGGGGTCGGCATGCCCGGCACCAGCGGCTTTAACGGCGAGCATCTGGTGATGCTGGGCGCGTTCAAGCAGCATTGGCTGATGGCGGTGGCGGTGGGCATGGGCACGCTGTTAACCGCAGCCTATTTCCTGTGGTACTACCAACGCGCCTTTCTGGGCGACGCGGCGCAGGCGACAGGGCAGGACCGCGCCCGGTTCGTTGATCTGGGGCGCAATGAAAAACTGATCGCAGCCACGCTGGTCGCGGTGATCTTCTGGATCGGCCTCTATACCACGCCGTTTTTGCAGACGATGAACGGGTCAATCGCGGCGATCGAGGCGCGGGTCGCCGCTGCTGCTGCAGATGCCGTCGCGGCGGGGGATACTACCGCGCCGATTCTCACTCTGGCTCAGGAAGGTACCACCCCATGAATGAGATCCTCGCCACTGACCAGATCGGCTTTCCGATCCTGAGCACGCTGATCGGCCTGCCGGTCCTCGCCGCGCTGCTGCTGCAATTCGTGCGCAGCGAACGGGACCAGCGAAGCATGGTGCTGGCGGTTTGCGGCATCGAACTGGTGCTGGCGCTGCTGGTTGCGCTGCGCTTTGTGACCGGCACGGCCGATATCCAGTTTGCCGAAACCGGGCTCTGGATGCCGCTGATCGGTGCGGCCTATCATCTTGGGGTAGACGGCATTTCCGTGTTGTTCCTGCCGCTTACAGCCATGGTTATCCTGCTTGCCCTGCTGTTCTCGCCAGCGGGCGGCACCGGGCAGGGCCGGTTCTACTGGACCAACATCCTGATCTTCATGGCCCTGACCATGGGCATTTTCTGCGCCCTCGATCTGGTGTTGTTCTTTGTGTTCTGGGAGCTGATCCTGATCCCCTCCTACTTCTTGATAAAATTGTGGGGCGTCGGACCACAACGCCAGTATGCGGCGATCAAATATGTGACCTACATGCTGGTCGGTTCCGCCCCGCTGTTGATTTCGATCGCCATTCTGGGCAGCAACTATGCTGCCGCTGTGGCGGCTGGTCTGGCCCCGGCGGGTGGCAATTTCAACTTTGTCGAACTGCTGAAAGTGCCGGTGCCGTTCGAGACCCAAGGCCTGATCTTCATCCTGATGATCACCGCCTTTGCCGTCAAGGCTCCGGTGCCGCCGTTTCATACCTGGATGCCCTCGGTGCTGACCGAGGGTCCGGTTGGCATGGCGATCCTGATCGTCGGACTGAAGCTGGGCACCTACGGGATGCTGCGCTTCGTGCTGCCGCTGCTGCCCGAGGCCAGCATCGCCTGGGCACCGATCATGACCTGGCTTGGCGTGTTCGCCATTCTTTACGGCGGCCTGATCGCGCTGTCGCAATTGAACCTGCGCCGTCTGTTGGCGTTTGCCAGCGTCAGTCATGTCGGGCTGGTGCTGCTGGGTCTGTTCGCGCTGAACACCCAAGGGCTGCAGGGCAGCCTGATGATGATGCTGAACATCGGCCTGACTTCGACCGCGCTGATGTTTCTGACCGGCGCGCTCTATCGGCGCACCGGATCGACCGAGCTTTCGGCCTTTGGCGGACTGGCCCGTTATGTGCCGCGCCTTGCGTTCTTTTTCTTTGCCATCGGTCTGGCCACCATCGGCACCCCGGGCACCAGTGGGTTTTATGGGGAATTTTCCGTCATGCTGGGCGCATTTCAGGCGCATTGGGTGCTGGCGGCGGTGGCGGTGATCGGCGTGGTGCTGAGTGCGGGCTACTTTCTGTGGTATTACGAGCGTGCCTTCTTTGGCCCGCCATCCTCGCCACGGGTCGCGGCGCTGCGCGATCTGAACGGGCGGGAGACGCTTGCGATGGGCGTGGTACTGGCCTTGGTTCTGGCCATTGGTCTGTTCCCGATGCCGCTGATCAACATCACGTCAGGATCGGTCACTGCGCTGTCTGACCGGTTGCAGGCCAGCCGTATCGTTATGGAAACGTCTGGCCCCGATGCCGCGCAACTGGCGCAGGCGGACTGATCGTGGTGGACTGACGCGGTCGGTCTGACCGAGGCGCGCCGGACAATCCGTCCGGCGTGCGGCACCACTCTTTCTCGCCACACCGCGTGGCGAGGGATTATTTTCGGTGTATCACCGCAGTCTGGTACCGCTGGACGACACTGACCATTCGCGGCGCGCGCTTGGCAAAGCGATCAGAATTGCAACGGACGCCGATGCGCGTCTGCGCTTGCTGTTTGTGGTCGAAGATGTTCACCCTTGGGACTTTCACCTTTCCCTGCACACACAGCGGATCGAGCGGGCTGATGGGTCGCATGTTAAAAAGCTGCTGCTGACTGCGGTGGATTTGGTCCGCCACAAAGGGCTGCGCGTCGATGGGGTGATGCGGTTGGCCGAAGGCCAGCCGGTCCACAGCCTGATCACCCGTGAGGCAGAGGCGGCCCAGATCGATCTGGTTGTCATGGGCAGCCGGGGCGGCCTTTCCATCGGCCCTTTCCGGTTCGGCAGCGTTGCCCAGAAAGTCGCCCAATACTGTCGTGTGCCTGTGATGATTATGCGGCGCAAGTGACGCACCCAACAGCGCAATGCGCCAGTGCGATCATCGGTTTCAGAATTGATCTCGGGCTACATGGTTGTCTGCAAGATCAGATGGCGCGCACCATTTCTGATTTCACCCGGAGAAGCGAAATCGAGCGTTCAATCGCGGCAACGCCCGGACCTTTTGTCAGCCGCCCGACGAGAAAGGTCTCGAATTCAGACAGGCTGCCGGTGGACACGCGCAACAGATAGTCCCGGTTGCCGGTCATCAGTCAACAGTCATCAGCCAACAGTCCAAGACCACATTACCGCGAAATCCCGGGGTCGTGACCTGCCGATGGGGCGCATGGGCTCTGTTGCACGAATGTGCAGATGGCCGGGGTTCCCCTTTCCCCGGACAGACTTATCCCACGACCATCTGTGATGGGCGTGCCGAGCGCAGTGAAGCCGTTCAGGACGGCCACACCGACTTGGAACTCGGCGACCTGACGGTCGAAGTCCCGCGCAGCCAGACGCTGGCCGAGCAGTTTGACACAGCGCATCTTCGTTTCGACGCGGCTCCGGCGGTGCTAGCCGCTCCATCGTCGCCAGATCGTCCGGCCGAAGCGTCTCGATGCGCGCAAGGCCTCGTTGCGCGCGATCGCCCCAGCGGTGTCGGGTTTCCAAGGTTTGGCGTTCTTGCGGGGCGGGATGATCGCAGCAGCACCACGGGCGGCAATGGCATCATGGCACTTGCGGGTGTCAAGGGCACCGTCGGCGGTGACACTGGCGATCGCCTGATCGGGCGGGATCTGGTCCAGAAGTTCCGGCAGCATCCCTCGCCGGTTCACTCGAACCGGTGGCGTTCACCGGCTCGACATCGCCGACGTCGCTGGTGGTGAGCTCCGCCGCCCGAATTTCCAGGGTTTTCTCGTCGATCGCGATGTGGATCTTGCGCCATACAGGGCGCTTCGTGCCACCGTGCTTGCGCGCATTCCACTCCCCTTCACCCTCGACCTTGATGCCCCTCGCCGGTTCGCTCGAACCGGTGGCGCTCACCGGCTCGGTGTCGATCAGCAGGTGTAGCGGACCCCCTGATCCGCGATAGGGGATGTTGACCTTCAGGGTCTTCTGGCGGCGGCTCAGCGTGCTGAAATCAGACACATCCCGGTCCAGGCCAATCAGGCAAAGCCGGCTCTCGACGCACCCTGTCGTTTGGCGCAGTGCCATGCCAAACAGCACCGTCATCGTCAGGCAGGTCTGAACCGCGGCATCCCTATAGACAGGCTGTCGCCCACGCTTGCCGGTCGGATCGGCCTCCCACGTCATGGCGGGATCAAACCAGATCGTCAGCGAGCCACGGCGCTTGATCGCCTTGTTATAGCTCGGCCAATTCAGGGTCTTGTAGGTCGGGGGTGTCGGTCTGTTCATGCCGTCCAGCTACCACGCTGGATTCACAAGGTGAATCCCTCACAGGATTTGTGCAACAAAGCCGCGCTCGGACTGCATCGCACGGCGCAAGAACATCATTGCCGTCGGCAATAGCGGGACGGGCAAGAGCCACATAGCACTCGGACTTGGCCTGGCAGCTT
>JAYTDA010000341.1:0-21212 GCA_043736155.1 Paracoccaceae bacterium
GAGTCGGGGTATACCCCGACCTACCCACCCGAGTCGGGGTATACCCCGACCTACCCACCCGAGTCGGGGTGAACCCCGACCTACG
Source organism: Paracoccaceae bacterium (assembly GCA_043736155.1). Taxonomy (GTDB): domain Bacteria; phylum Pseudomonadota; class Alphaproteobacteria; order Rhodobacterales; family Rhodobacteraceae; genus JANNRR01. Next base: position 86 of record JAYTDA010000341.1, read on the forward strand.
CAATTATCCATGGCTTGCGAGTTCGGGATGGAGCGGTTCCGCGAGGGGCGGTTCATTGATGAATCGGTGGCGGCGGGGGTGGCGCATTGAGCGGGTTGCAGCCGGTTCCGGGTGATTATGGCGACCTGACGGGGAACCGTTTGGGCCAGTGCGGCGTTGACCTTGTATCAGATCCGTTCAAGGAGCCCTCATCATGGCCGACAACGACACCACCAACCGTTCAACCTTTGTCCGCGACACCACCACGACCTCTACCGGGTCGGGGAGCATGTTCTTCATTCTCGGCGCGCTTGTGGTGGCCGTGGCGCTCATTGCCTGGTTCGTCACCGGCGGCGCTTCCGATGTCACCACCACCACCACGCCCGGCGATACCACCACCAATGTCACCATCGAGCCTGCGGCCAGCACCCCAGCCCCGGCGACCGACACCACGGCACCGGCCGCGACAGCTCCGGCCGCGACGGCTCCGGCTGCAACAGCTCCGGCTGCAACAGCTCCCGTCGCTCCGGCACCGGTCGCGCCTGCTCCGGTTGCCCCGGCACCCGTCAACTGACGCTACCAGCCTTTCGCTGACCAAACCCAAGGGCGGGCGCCAACTGGTGCCCGCCCTTTTTGCGTTGAAAGTTATCCCATGCTGACCCTTGAATGCCCCTACTGCCACATCCGTGCCGAGGAAACCGAACTCGCCCCCGGTGGCCAGGCGCACCTGAAACGTCACGGCCCCGGTGCCTCCGACACCGATTTCGAGGCCTACATGTTCGCGCGGTCCAACCCGCGCGGCGTGCATTTTGAACGCTGGCGGCACGCCTATGGCTGCGGCAAGTGGTTCCTCGTCGCCCGCTGCACCCTGACGCTGGAAGTGTTCGGCACCTACAAGGCGCAGGTGCCCGAGCCGCCGCCCGAAATCATCGCCGCCATCAAGGCGCGCCGGCCCGATTGGACGCCGGCATGACCGGGCCTCTCCCCCGGCCCCTCTCCGAGCGGAGAGGGGGGCGCGCGACGCCGCAGCCTGCGCAAGCGCCGGGCGAAAAGTGCTTCCCCTCTCTGCTGCGGAGAGGGGAGAGGGGAGAGGCCCACTCCACCCAGGGAAAGGCTACCCGATGAGCACCCGGCTTTCGCATGGCGGCCGGTTGATCGACCGCAGCACAGGCATGGAATTCAGCTTCAACGGCAAGCGCCTGACCGGGTTCAGCGGTGATACCCTCGCCTCTGCGCTGCTGGCCAATGACCAGATGCTGGTCGGGCGTTCGTTCAAATACCACCGCCCGCGTGGCATCGTGACCTCTGGGCCGGAAGAGCCGAATGCCCTGCTGCACATGGGCGAAGGCACCAGGTTTGAGCCGAACCAGCGCGCCACCACCACCGAGCTGTTTGACGGCGCAACTCTGGCCAGCCAGAACCACTGGCCCAGTCTGGAATGGGATATCGGCGCGCTGAACAGCCTGTTTGCCCGCTTTCTGCCGGGGGGGTTCTACTACAAGACCTTCATGTTCCCGCGCGCCTTCTGGAAACATGTGTTTGAGCCGATCATCCGCCAATCCGCCGGCCTTGGCCGGGCGCCAAAAGACCGCGACGGCGACCGCTATGAACAAATCTACGCCTTTGCCGATCTGCTGGTGGTTGGTGGTGGCATTGCCGGGTTGCAGGCCGCCAAGGTAGCCGCTGCTGCCGGACTGCGGGTGATGCTGCTGGAACAGACCGCCCAGTGGGGGGGGCGCGCCCCGGTCGATGGCGATCTGGTTGAGGGCGGGGCGGCGCAGGATTGGGTGGATGCCACCGTTGCGGCGCTGGAACGGCTGCCGAACGTCACGCTGCGCCTGCGCACCATGGCGGCGGGGGTCTATGACCATGGGTATGTACTGGCGGATGAGCGGGTTGCCGACCACAGTCCGGGCGACGGGCGGCCAAGGCACCGGCTGTGGCGCATCCGGGCGCGTCGGGTGATCACCGCCACCGGCGCGATTGAACGGCCGCTGGCCTTTGCCGGCAATGATATTCCGGGGGTGATGCTGGCGGCGGCGGTGCGCGACTATGTGGTGAACCATGCCGTCAGCCCCGGCGACCGCACCGTGGTTGTCACCAACAATGACGATGCCTACCGCACCGCGATTGCGCTGAAACAGGCGGGGCTGATCGTCAGCGCCGTGGTCGATGGCCGCGCTGTGGCAGATGGACCGCTCCCACAACAGGTCCGCGCGTTGGGGATCCGGGTGGAATGCGGCAAGGCGGTTGCCAGGGTGCTGGGGGGCAAGCGTGTGACGGGCGTGAGCTTGTGCGCGCAGGCGGGCGAAGGCGCCACGCTGGAACAGATCGACTGCGATGCGGTGGCGATGTCGGGCGGCTGGTCGCCGGTGGTGCATTTGTGGAGCCATTGCGGCGGCAAACTGCTGTGGGATGAAGCACTGGCCATGTTCCGCCCCGACCCCGCCCGCCCTCCAACCGGAGCCGATGGCATGGGAATGGTGTTGGCCGCCGGTGCGGCCAACGGGGTTCTGACCCTGGCCGAGGCACTGGCTGATGGTGGCGAAGCCGGTCGGGTCGCGGCTCTACAGGTCCTGGGCCAGAGCGGCGATCCGCGACAGGAACATGCATCAAATCTGCATGAAAGCTGCATGGAACCCATATGGCTGATGCCGCAGGGGGCAAGCGTCGAAAAACGCGCGAAAATGTGGCTGGATTACCAGAATGATGTCAAAGTGTCGGATGTGCAGCTGGCGGCGCGTGAAGGTTACAGTTCGGTTGAACATACCAAGCGCTATACCACGCTGGGTATGGCGACCGATCAGGGAAAGCTGAGCAACATCAACGGTCTGGCGGTGCTTGCGGGCAGCCTGAACCAGCCGATCCCGCAGGTCGGGACCACCACCTTCCGCCCGCCCTACAGCCCGGTGCCGTTTGGCGCGCTGGCTGGCGAGGCGCGCGGCGACCTGTTTCAGCCGCTGCGGCGTACCCCGATGCATGAGTGGCACGAGGCGCAGGGGGCTTACTTCGAACCGGTCGGCCTGTGGCGGCGGCCCTACTGCTTTCCGCGCGGCGCGGAATCGCATGCCGATGCGGTGGTGCGAGAGGTGAACAACACCCGCCAAGCCCTTGGTTTACTGGATGCTTCGACGTTGGGCAAGATTGTGGTCAAAGGCCCGGATGCCGGGCGGTTCCTCGATATGCTCTATACCGGCGTCATGTCCACCTTGCCGGTCGGCAAATGCCGCTATGGCCTGATGTGCAGCGAAAACGGCTTTTTGTCCGACGATGGCGTGGTGGCGCGGCTGGCTGACGACACCTACCTGTGCCACACCACCTCGGGTGGCGCAGATCGCATTCACGGCTGGATGGAAGACTGGCTGCAATGCGAATGGTGGGATTGGCAGGTCTATACCGCCAATCTGACCGAACAGTTTGCGCAAGTGGCAGTTGTTGGCCCCAATGCACGGAAATTGCTGGAAAAGATCGGCGGCATCGATGTGTCGCGCGAGGCGCTACCCTTTATGGCCTGGACCGAAGGGACGCTTGGCGGCTTTCGCGCCCGTCTGTTCCGCATCAGCTTTTCCGGTGAGTTGAGCTTTGAGATTGCGGTGCCTGCCACCGATGGTCTGGCGTTCTGGAAACTGCTGCACCGCGAAGGTGCGGAGTTTGGTGCCATGCCCTATGGCACCGAGGCTTTGCATGTGATGCGGGCCGAAAAGGGCTTCATCATGATCGGCGATGAAACCGACGGCACCGTGGTGCCGCAGGATCTGGGGCTCGGTTGGGCGATTTCGAAGAAAAAGCCCGACTATCTGGGCAAACGCGGGCAGGAGCGGGTGTTTTTGTCGAGCCCGGATCGCTGGAAACTGGTTGGTCTGGAAACCCTGGATGGCTCGGTGATTCCGGACGGTGCCTATGCGGTGGCACCGGGCAGCAACGCCAATGGTCAGCGCAACACCGAAGGGCGTGTGACATCAACCTATTACAGCCCGACGCTCAAGCGTGGGATTGCGATGGGGCTGGTGGCGCATGGCCCGGAGCGGATCGGGGAAACCGTGGAGTTTGCCCGTCTTGACGGCACAAATGTAAAGGCGCGGATCGTTGATCCGGTGGTCTATGACAAGGACGGGGAAAAGCAGAATGTCTGACAGCGCAACCCGCAGGCTTGCAACTGGCTTTGCCGAAGTGGCCGAACTGGCACCCCTCGGGATGATTGCCCTGCGCGGTGATCTGGCTGACCCTGCAATCGCCACGGCGGTGAAGGCTGCAATGGGTCTGGCCCTGCCGGGTATCCGGGGGATGACAAGCGGCGCAGACCGGTCGGTGGGCTGGATGTCGCCCGATGAACTGCTGTTGATCGTGCCCTATGGTGAGGTGCAGGATACTGTAACTTCGATAGACAAAGCATTGAAGGGAATACACTTTATGGCGGTAGATATGTCCGACAGCCGGGCTGTGTTCCGCATTCGCGGGGCTGCGGCGCGCGATGTGCTGGCCAAGCTGACCCCCACCGACCTGTCGCCTGCGGCGTTTCAACCCGGCATGCTGCGCCGCAGCCGTGCCGCCCAGGTGGCGGCGGCGTTCTGGATCAGCGGCAGCGACGAATTCACCCTGGTCTGTTTCCGGTCGGTGGCGGATTACATGTTTGGACTGTTGCAGATGTCGGCGGCACCCGGCGGCGAAGTTGGGCTTTACTGACCAGCGCTTTGGGTTTGGCACTGCCGGGTTGTTCCATGACCATGAGTAATTCAAACAATGTCAATGGCTTAGACAAATTGACCGTGAGTCGGCGACAATCCCGCCCCGAAACCGAAACCTGTACGCGCCCCCTTGACCTTGACCACCCGAAAGCCCTTATTCCATAGGGACGACAGACCACTCACCGCTTGAAAAAGGATCACCCGATGGCCTTCACCCTTGCCGATCTTCCCTATGCCCACGACGCGCTGGCATCGTTGGGCATGTCAAAAGAAACCTTTGAATATCATCACGATATCCACCACAAAGCCTATGTGGACAACGGCAACAAGCTGATTGCCGGGACCGAGTGGGAAGCGAAATCGGTCGAACAGATCGTGGTTGGCACCTATAATGCCACCGCCGTGGCGCAGTCGGGCATTTTCAACAATGCCAGCCAGCACTGGAACCATGCGCAGTTCTGGCAAATGATGGGGCCGGGCGGCAAGGCGATGCCGGGGGCTTTGGAAAAGGCGATCACCGACAGTTTCGGCTCGGTGCAGAAGTTCAAGGATGATTTTGCCGCTGCGGGCGCCGGGCAATTTGGCGCGGGCTGGGCCTGGCTGGTCAAGGATGCCAGCGGTGCGCTGAAAGTCACCAAGACCGAAAACGGCGTCAACCCGTTGTGTTTTGGCCAAACCGCGCTGCTGGGTTGCGATGTGTGGGAACATTCCTACTATATCGACTTTCGAAACAAGCGTCCGGCGTACCTGACCAACTTCCTTGACAAGCTGGTGAACTGGGACAACGTCGCCTCGCGACTCTGAGGTGGTTTCACGCCGCACGGTAGCAAAGGGCCTGCTGGGGATCACCCTGGTAGGCCTTTTTGCCGGGCTTTACAGCTTTTTCATCGAGGCGGGCTGGTGGCTGCGGGTGCAGCGCTGGCGGCTGGCGCTGCCGGGGTGGCCTGCGGATTGGCCAAAGGACCGGCCATTGCGCATTGCGATGCTGGCGGACCTGCATGCCGGTGTGCCCACCATGGGGCCGGGGCGTGTTGGCAGAATAGTGGATGAAACCAACAGTTTGTCACCCGATCTTATCCTGCTGATGGGCGACTATCGCGCCACCCATCCTTACCAAAGCCGCAAGGTGCCGATTGACGAGGCCGCCCCGATCCTGGCGCGGCTCAGCGCACCGCTGGGGGTCTACGCCATTCTGGGCAACCACGACTGGCGCGATGACAAGGCGGCACATGCGGCGGGTCATGGGCCGGTCCACAGCCAGACCATACTGGAAAGCCACGGTATTGCGGTGCTGGCCAACCGCGCGGTCCGGATTGAAACCGACCGGGGTGCCTTTTGGCTGGCGGGCCTCGACAGCCAAGCCGCCTTCAGCCTGACCATGGTGCCGGACCGGCCCGGTGCCGATGATCTGGATGGCACCCTGGCGCAGATCACCGATGATGCCCCGGTACTTTTGGCCGCGCATGAGCCCGACATCTTTACCCGGGTGCCGGACCGGGTGGCGCTGACGCTGGCGGGCCATACCCATGGCGGCCAGATCCGGCTGCTGGGCTGGGCCCCGGTGGTGCCGTCGCGCTATGGCAGCCGCTTTGCCTACGGTCCTGTCGGCGAACAGGGGCGGCAGATGGTGGTGTCGGGCGGGCTTGGCTGTTCCGGCTTTCCGCTGCGCTTCGGGATGCCGCCGGAGATCACGCTGGTGGAAATCAGCGGCTGAACCCGCGCTTTACATGAAAAGGCACCCCGGGAAGGGTGCCTTTCCTGATTTGGTACAGCGGCTTATTGCAGGCAGAACCCCTCGGTATCAAAGGCATGCCAGCCGATGCCGCCACTGTTCACGATGGTCCGGTCCACCCCCTGCAGCGTGATGTTGTAACCGCAGGGGCCCATGGCGCTGGTGTCGAGTTCCCAGTTGCCACTGGCGCCGCCGACGTTCATCGTGAAGGCCGCAACCGCCAGACCGTTGGAGGCGCTTGGCCCTGGCAGCGGTGCCGGGTTCAGCGCCGCCGGTATCACCGAGGTGATCGCCAGCAGTCCCCCCGTCGCCTCGGCCGTTGGCGTGACCGAGATTGACAGGCTGCCGGAATGCGGATCGGCCATCGCATAGGTGCCGACCAGCACTTCACCAATGCCGAACTTCGAACAGTTGCCGCCGCCGCTGGTGATCTCGATATCGACCATGGGCGCGGAATTATCGACAAAGAACGCTTCAACGGCACTGGAGGCCAGAACCGGCAGGGTGCCCGCCTCGCGCACCTGGATAAACACCGAATGCGCGCCTTCTTCCGTCGCCGAGAACGGTGCCAGCAGGTTGCCCGCCACCGATTTGAACACCGGCCCGGGTTGCGGGATATATTCGAACCAGTCACCGTTGGCGACCTGCGACACATTGGCGGCGCTGACAAAGCCGCCAAAGACCGTGGTCACTGTCACACCGAAGGTCTTGGTCCAGGGTTTGTGGATCGCGTCCGACGGCCCCTTGATCATCACCCTATATTCCAGATTGTTGGAGGACGGGAAGGCGACCAGCCCGGCAATCCGGATCACGCCGCCAAACGGGCTGCTGCTGGCGCTGAAGGTGCCGCCGATGCTGGCACCGCTGGCAAAGCCCAGACCATTGATCTGATCCACCGGCATCGCGCCGATTGACTCGAGGAACGGGGTGTCGTCGGTGTCGGGATGACCCTTGGGCAGCGGGCGGACCTCGATCATGCAATCTTCGCGGTCGCCCCAATGCGGGATATGTTCGGGTTGGTTGGGCACCGGAGGTATCGCCCAGGACAGGATGCCCCTGATCCGCGCCCGCCCGGTCTCGCACCACTTTTTCTTGTGCTTGCTGAGACTTACCGGCAGTGACGCCTGATACCACAGCCCTTCCCTTGGAATGGTGGTGATGTCATGCACATCCACCCAGGTAGTCCCCTGATATTCCCAGCCGGCACCGAAATCGAGGTAAAAGGCGATATATTCGCGGCTGCCATTGCTGCACAGGTTGCCGGAATAGCCGGTTGGGCGTTTGATCTGCAGCACGCCGTGCAGCCGCTCCAGATCGCGGTCCAGCCCGACGCAGTGCAACTCCTCATAGCTCGTATCGAACTTGGGGTTGAAGATGAAATCATTGAACGACGACAGATCGATATCGAACTGCTTGAGCGATTTCAGCGCGTCATAGGCCGCGAGGTCGGTCTGATCGGCGGCCAGTTGCGCCACCATCGGCCAGACCGCGCGCAGGCTGGCCAGCCGGTCCTTGTGGTCGCATTTTTCCAGCAGATGGTGCAGCGTCGTGGTCGGCAGCGTCACCGGTTCCATCGCCGCCAGCTGATCCTTGACCTTCTGGATCAGCGCCGGATCGATCTTCTGGATCGCCCCTGCCTCGAACTGATCGAAAATCCAGCACAACAGCGGATTGCGCGGTGCTATCTGCACCATGCGTTCCAGCCGGTTGCCCCAGACCGGCAGCCAGCCCGGCATATTGGCCGGTGGCTCGATGTTCCACGACAGGATGGCACGCACCCGGGGCAGCACCGGTTTGCCGTCGCAGCAGGTGCGTTTCTTTGGCCCCAGATCAATCGACACCGCGTAGCACAGGTGGCTGTCGATGTTCAGATCATGCGCCTCGAAACTGGCCGATCCATGGTCGACCCAGCTGCCGTCGCCATAGTCGAGGTAAAACCGCACATATTCGCGCGATCCCGGGGTGCAGCTGTCGCCCAGATAGCCGGACCCCAGCTTGACCTCGACAATCGCGGTCAGAATGTCGGTCGCCGGATTCAGGCCAAGGCAGGTCAGCTCTTCAAACGTGGTATTGCCGGTGATGTTCAGCACGGCCTTGGGCAGGCCTTCGATCTTCAGTTCGGACAGGTTGCCGAAGTAGTTCGGGTTCTGGATCAGGTGCAGCTTGTGAATGCGCCGCAGTTCGACATGTTTGTCATTGTCTGCCATCACAGATCTCCATTGAAAAAAGGAATTGCGTAAAATTGCAGCTCAACCGCTGCGAGAGCGATCATAGCACGACTCACCCTGCATGCGGCGTGGGGAATTCCTTACCTGCCAAGGATGCGCCAAAATTGGCCGATCAAGGCAGCGGCAACGGCAGAGACCGCTGAAGGTCAGTCAGCGTCAGGCGGCTGAAAGCGACACGAGGGCCGTTGACAGGTCGGCGGGGCTTGCCAGCAGCCGGAAAAACCCGCGCAGGCTGGGGTCGATGAAGCCATTGGCGATCATGTGATCGACCAGCGCCACCAGCGGTTGCCAGTAGCCTTCGGTATCCAGCAGCAAGATCGGTTTGGCATGCAGGCCAAGCTGTGCCCAGGTCAGCACCTCGAAAAACTCATCCAGCGACCCGGCGCCGCCGGGCAGCACCAGAATGATGTCGGAATTCATGAACATCACCTTTTTGCGTTCATGCATGTCCTCGGTGATCACCAGATGGCTCAGATCGCGTTTGCCCACTTCGCGTTGCAACAGATGCACCGGGATCACCCCAAAGGTTTCACCGCCCGCCGCCTGCGCCGCCCGCGCCACCACCCCCATCAGCCCGACATCGCCGGCGCCATAGACCAGCCGCCAGCCGCCCTGCGCCAGCATCCGGCCAACCGTGGTGGCATCTTCGGCATAGCGCGGGTTGGTTCCCATCCGCGACCCACAGAAAACGCATACCGAATGCAGGGCGGGTTGTTGTTGACGCAACATATGGGGATTCTTTCTTTACGTTGTGCTTTGACCCCTGTTAGCCGGGTTGCTATGGTCACTCAAGCGCAGGCTGGCGGAACGGGCGGGGGATGCCGTTTCGTTGCAATCGGCCACGCAACGGGGAATGGATATGGCGGAATCAAAGGCATTGGGGCTGGGTCAGCTGGCGGCGGGGGCAGCGGCGGCATTGGTAGTCGTTGTGGGCGGCGGGGTCTGGTGGTCGACCCAGCGGCCCGATGCCCTTGTCGATGTCGCCACCTCTGCCGAAGTCGCCGCCCCGGCGGCGAATGAGATCGCGGCTGCGGCTGGCCCTGCGACCGAACCGGCAGCCGAGCCGGTGCTCGAACCGGCAGGAACCGCCACAACCGAACCTGCGACAACCGAACCCGCCGCAACCGAACCTGCCGCAACCGAACCTGCCGCAACCGAATCTGCCGCAACCGAATCCGCGACAACCGAACCTGCGACAACCGAGCCTGCGACAACCGAATCTGCCACAACCGAACCTGCGACAACCGAGCCTGCCGCAACCGAGCCTGCTGCAACGGCGGCGGTGGCTGCAGACCCGGCGGCAGCGGCCATGAAGCCCCCGGGTTTTGACGTGGTTCGGGTTGATCCTGATGGCAATGTCCTGATTGCCGGTCAGGCAGCGGCGGGCAGTGCGGTATCGGTGCGGATCGATCAGGCCGAGGTGTTCAGCACCGCTGCCGATGCCCAGGGCAAATTCGTGGCGATGTTTGCCGTACCCGCTGCCGAAGTGCCGCGCACCGTCACCCTGGTGATGCGGATGGAAAGTGGCACCGAAATTGCCGGGGCCGACAGCGTGATCCTGGCACCAACTGCTGCCAAACCGGTCGTTATTGCCGAGGCCGCAGAGCCTGTGGCAGTTGAACCCGCAACAGTCGAACCCGCAACAGTCGAACCCGCAACCCCTGAACCCGCAACCCCTGAACCCGCAATTACTGAACTCGCAGCCACCGAACCCGCAGCCACCGAACCCGCAGCCACCGAAACTGCCACCCAGACTGCTGACCCCGTCGCCATGGCAGAGCCCGCGGCCCCGGCGGTCTTGCTGGCGGATGAAACCGGGCTGAAGGTGCTGCAACCCGCCGGTGACGCGATTGCGCAGAATGTGGTGATCGACACGATTTCCTATGACCGGAACGGCAGTGTCGTGCTGGCGGGGCGGGGTGCCGGTGACAGCGCCTTGCAGATCTATCTGGACAATCAAGCCCTTGCGACAATTGCCATCGCCGCTGACGGCAGCTGGTCAACCCCGCTGCCCGCGATCCAACCGGGCATCTATACCCTGCGGGTTGACCAGATCGATGCCGCAGGCAAAGTGACGTCGCGCTATGAAACCCCGTTCAAGCGCGAAGACCCTGCGGCGCTGGCCGGTCTTGGTGCCGAACCGGCCCCGGCGGAAACCGTGGTTGCCGAGGTGGCCCCCGAGCCCGCATCCGAGACTGTGGCGGAACCGGTCGCTGAAGCTGTGGCTGAGCCTGCGGCAGAACCCGCAGCGGACGAGGTTGCTTCAGAACCGGCTGCGGAACCGGCTGTCACAGAACCAGTTGCGGAACCGGCTGCGGAACCGGCTGTCACAGAACCTGTGGCGGAACCGGCTGCGGAACTGGCTGTCACAGAACCCGTAGCGGAACCGGCTGCGCCATTGCCCGCAACGGAACCGGCCGCCATCGAACCTGCGCCGGAACCTGCAGCGGAACCGGTTGCACCCGAACCCGCCGCAACCGAAACTGCTGTGGCCAACGCCGCAGAACCCGCCCCGGCCCCTGATGCGGCAGCGGCACCGGTTGCCCCGGAACCGGTGGCAACCGCCGAAACCGCTGCTGAGCCGGAACCCGGCGCCACTGAACCCTTGGTCACCGCCGGTGCCGCGGATGTGGCGCAACCGGCAGCCGAACCCGCGCCTGAAACCGTTGTCGAAGGCGCGCGGGTGACCATTGTCACGGTGCAACCCGGCTTTACCCTGTGGCAGATCGCCTCCGAGGCTTACGGCGAAGGCGTGATGTATGTGCAGGTCTGGGATGCCAACAAGGACAAGATCCGCAACCCCGATCTGATCTATCCGGGGCAGGTGTTTCTGGTGCCGGAACCGCCCACGACCGGTGGCAACTGACCCCCGGACCAAACCGCAGCCTCTGGCCATTTCCGCCGCCGCCTTTTAGGGTCCGCTTCTTGACTGAACCGGGAGCGACCAATGGCTGATGCGGCGGCACAGGCGGAAAAGCGCAGTGCGATGAATGTGCTGCGCCGGGTGGCTCCCTATATCTGGCCGCAGGGTCAGGCATGGGTGAAACGCCGGGTGGTCTGGTCGCTGGTGGCGCTGATTGCCTCCAAACTGATCGCGGTGGCCTCGCCGCTGTTTTACAAGGCGGCGGTCGATGCGATGGCGGGCGATGCCGGGTCGGCGGCCTGGCTGCTGGCGATGGGGGCGATCTGGCTGACCATCGCCTATGGCATGGCGCGGCTGCTGAACACCGGCCTGCAGCAGTTGCGCGACGTGATCTTTGCCCGGGTTGGCCAAAGGGCGCTGCGCCAGATTGCGCTGGAAACCTTTAACCACATCCACCGGCTGTCGATGCGCTATCACATCACCCGCAAGACCGGCGGCCTCAGCCGGATTGTCGAGCGTGGGGTGAAGGGTGTCGATTTCCTGCTGCGCTTCCTGATCTTTTCCATCGGCCCGCTGATCCTGGAACTGCTGCTGGTCGGGGCCATCCTGTTTTTCTATTTCGACTGGCGCTATCTGCTGGTGGTGGCACTGACCATCGGGCTGTATGTCTGGTTCACCTTTGCCATCACCGAAATGCGGGTCAAGATCCGCCGGATAATGAACGAACAGGATACCGACGCCAACCAAAAGGCGATCGACAGTCTGCTGAACTTTGAAACCGTGAAGTATTTCGGCGCCGAGGCGCGCGAAGCCGGGCGCTATGACGCGGCGATGGCGAAATATGAAGAAGCTGCGGTCAAGACCAACAATTCGCTGGCTCTGCTGAACTTCGGTCAGGGGCTGCTGATCACCGTCGGGCTGGTGATCGTGATGGTGATGGCGGCTGTCGAAGTGGATCGCGGCACCTTGACGGTCGGCGATTTCGTGATGGTCAATGCCTACATGATCCAGATCTCAATGCCGCTGAACTTTCTGGGCACCGTCTACCGCGAGATCCGGCAGGCCCTGACCGACATGGGCGAGATGTTCGACCTGCTGGAACAGCCCGCCGAGATCAACGACAGGCCGGGGGCGGTTGATCTGGTGATCCGGGGCGGCGAAGTGCGGCTGGACCATGTGAACTTTGCCTATGATGCCGCGCGCCCGATCCTGAAGGATGTCAGCCTGACCGTCGGGGCCGGGCAAACCGTCGCCATCGTCGGCCCCTCGGGTTCCGGCAAATCCACCATCGGGCGGCTGCTGTTCCGGTTTTACGAGGTGACCGGCGGGGCGTTGCGGATCGATGGCCAGGATGTCCGCGATGTCCGGCAAGACAGCCTGCATGCCCAGATCGGCGTGGTGCCACAAGATACCGTGCTGTTCAACGACACGATCTATTACAACATCGCCTATGGCCGACCCGAAGCCAGCCGCACCGAGGTCGAGGCAGCGGCGCAGGCGGCGCGCATTCATGAGTTTGTGCTGAAAATGCCCAAAGGCTATCAGACCCAGGTCGGAGAACGCGGGTTGAAACTGTCTGGCGGAGAAAAGCAGCGGGTTGGCATTGCCCGCACCCTGCTGAAAAACCCGCCGATCCTTTTGCTGGACGAGGCGACAAGTGCGCTTGACAGCCAGACCGAACGCGACATTCAGGACAGTCTGCGCGACATGGGGCAGGGCCGCACCGTCATCACCATCGCCCACCGGCTGTCAACCATCGTCGATGCCGACATGATCGTGGTGCTGGAAGAGGGGCGTATCGTTGAACAGGGCCGCCATGAGGAACTGGTCGAGGCGGGCGGGCGTTACTCGGCGATGTGGCTGCGCCAAAGCACTGAGGAAGAAGTGACGCAGGGGTCGGTTGCCGCCGCATAGGTTGGCGGCATCCTTGCATTTCGCGCTTCGTGAAAAACCAGAGGATCGGCAATGGGTTGGCCTGAATTTGACCTAATCCGCCGCGATTCTGCACCCGGTCATGGATCCCCCGAACCAGCCCTGTAGCAGAGGGCTCTATACCTTGGGTTTATTGACCGGAATCGCGGCGTTGTGCCTACTTGGTGGGAGGTTCGGGGGGCATAAAGTTTTTTCGTACCCAGGTCATTTCAGGTGGCCCCCCGGACTGAAACAAGGCGATGGCGGCGCAGGTGGTACTCCTCTCCCCTGCGCCGCCGTTTTGTTTGTGTCTCCGCTTTGCGGAACGGTACCCGGTTCCGGGTCAGGGTCTGGTCCCGGTTGGCCAACGGCCGCTGCCCGAAGGGCTGAAGGGGTTGGCAAAGCGGCATGGTTCGCGGTAAGACCGCCCGAGGATTGCGGGGCGACCTGCGGTGCGGGCATCAGGGGTGGAGTGGGCGTTTGAGCAACCCGGAAAGTTTTATCAACGAAGTGACCGAAGAGGTCCGGCGCGACAAGCTGTTCGCGTTTTTCCGCCGCTATGGCTGGATCGGTGTGGTGCTGGCGCTGTTGGTTGTGGGGGGGGCCGCCTACCGCGAATGGGACAAGGCCCGCAGCGAAGCTGCAGCCGAGGCCCATGGCGATGCCTTGCTGGCCGCAGTGGAAACCCCCGATGATGCCGGGCGCAAGGCGGCACTGGCGGGCGTGACCGCGCAAGGCGATGGCCGGATTGTGCACTTGTTGCTGGCTGCCGCCAATGCCGAACAGCAAGGCGACAAGGCAGCGGCACTGGCGGCACTGCAAGGCCTGTCGGATGACAGCACGGTGCCGCAAAGCTACCGCGATCTGGCCACCCTGAAACGGGTGTTGCTGGCAGGTGCCGGGATGGCCGCCGCCGACCGGATCGCACTGTTGCAGGAAGTGGCAACCCCGGGCCGCCCGTTCCGGCCGCTGGCGCTGGAACAGATCGCCATGGTCGAGATCGAAACCGGCGACACCGAAACCGGCATCAGCCATTTGCGCGATGTGTTGCAGGAACCGCTGGTCAGCCAGGCCTTGCGCAGCCGGGTGTCACAGGTGATTGTGGCGCTGGGTGCAGACCCGGCTGCCGAATAAGGCGGCCGGACAGGACAGCCGGACGGGACAGCCGGACAGGACAGCCGGACGGGGCGACACATGCGCAATCAGGGCGGAGCAACAGCGGTGAAGCAGATGCATCCTTTCACAGCGGCTCTGGCCACGGTGGCCTGCGCACTGGCCCTGTCTGGCTGCGCTGACCGCGAAGAGATCCTGAGCGGCGAGCGGCTGGACCTGCGCGCGCCGCTGGATGGCACCGCTGGTGCCGCCGCCCCCGCCAATCTGTCGCAACCGATCAGCCTGCCGGCTGCCGTGGCCAATGCCGATTGGCTGCGCCGGAGTGGTTCGGTCCCCCATTCGGCGCTGGCTGCGGCACCGGTGCCGCTGTGGGCCGCAGCCATCGGCGAAGGGTCCGGGCGCAAACAGGCGATCAGCGCCGAACCGGTTGTGGCCGATGGCCGGATCTTTACGCTGGATGCCGCCGCCACCGTCGCCGCCACCGCCACCAATGGCGCAGCCCTGTGGTCGCGCGATCTGACGCCGCCCGGCGACAGTGCCGGTGAAGCCTCCGGTGGCGGGTTGGCACTGGAGGACGGCAGGCTGTTTGTCACCAGCGGGTTTGGAGCGGTGACAGCGCTGGATGCCGCGACCGGGGCCACGCTGTGGACCCAGGGCTTTGACGCCCCGGTGACAGCGGCACCGACCGTCAGCGGCGGCATGGTCTATGTGGTTGGCGCCAACAGCACCGCCATGGCGATCAATGCCGACAGCGGCAAGATCGTCTGGCAATTGCAGGGCACCCCCAGTGCGTCGGGGATGTTTGGCGGTGCCGGGCCGCTGATCACCGACCGGCTGGCAATTCTGCCGTTTCCCTCGGGTGAATTGCGTGGCGTCATCAAGGCAACCGGGTTGCAGGTCTGGCTGGCCAATATCGGCGGCAAGCGGCTGGGGCGGGCCTATACCGGCAATTCCGACATTGTCGGTGACCCGGTTCTGGTCGGCGGCAGCCTTTATGTCGGCAATCAAAGCGGCCATATGGCGGCACTGGATGCCAGCAATGGCGAGCGGCTGTGGGATGCGGGCGAAGGCACCTATGGCGGGGCGCTGCCGGTCGGCGGGTCGCTGTTTCTGGTGTCTGACGCCTCGGAACTGGTGCGGCTGGATGCCGGCACCGGTGCCACGATCTGGGCAGTGCCGTTGCCGGAGTTTACCACCGACAAGCTCAAGAAGCTGAAGGCGGTGACGCCGCATTATGGCCCGCTTCTGGCCGGGGGGCGGGTGCTGCTGGCCTCGGGCGATGGGCTGGTGCGGTTCTTTGATCCGGCCTCGGGCAGCCTGACCGGCACCGTCGGGATCGGCGGCGCTGCGGCCAGTGATCCGGTGGTGGCCGGGGGGGTGCTTTATATCGTCACCACAGATGGCAAACTCCGCGCTTTCCGCTGACCGGCGATCCGTGTAAGGCAGGCGCTTGCGCTGCCGGAGAACCCCTCTGTCAGCAGTTGGCTGACGGAGAGACCCTTTGTCAGCAGTTGGCTGACGGACGGTCCCCTTGTCAGCAGTTGGCTGACGGAGAGTCCCCCCTGTCAGCAGTTGGCTGACGGAGAGTCTGATGTCCTTTACCCTTGCCATCGTTGGCCGCCCCAATGTGGGCAAATCCACCCTGTTCAACCGGTTGGTTGGCCGTAAACTGGCGCTGGTCGACGACCAACCCGGTGTCACCCGCGATCTGCGCGAAGGAGAAGCGCGCCTGGGCGATCTGCGCTTTACCGTGATTGATAGCGCCGGGCTGGAACTGGTCACCGATGATTCGCTGCAGGGGCGGATGCGGCGGCTGACCGAACGCGCGGTGGAAATGGCCGATGTCTGCCTGTTCCTGATCGATGCCCGCCAGGGGGTCACCACCACCGATGAGGTGCTGGCCGACATTCTGCGCCGCAAGAATGCCCATGTGATCCTGGCCGCCAACAAAAGCGAAGGCCGCGCCGCCGACGCCGGGGTGATCGATGCCTATAGCCTGGGCCTTGGCGAACCGGTGCGGCTGTCGGCCGAACATGGCGAAGGCATGGATGAGCTTTATTACATGCTGCGCCCGCTGGCCGAAGCGTTCGAGGCACGGGCCGATATGGATGCGCCCGAGGTGGATGTCGATGTGATCGACGGTGAAGCCGATGGCCCCCGTATTCCCACCACCGCGAAACCGCTGCAAATCGCGGTGATCGGCCGCCCCAACGCCGGGAAATCGACGCTGATCAACAAGATCCTCGGCGAGGACCGGTTGTTGACCTCGCCCGAGGCGGGCACCACCCGCGACGCCATTTCGGTGCAGACCGAATGGGACGGCACCCCCTACCGGATCTTTGATACCGCAGGCATGCGCAAACGGGCGCGGATCGACGACAAGCTGGAAAAGATGTCGGTGTCGGATGGCATTCGCGCCGTGAAATTCGCCGAAGTGGTGGTGGTGCTGCTGGACGCCGCGATTCCATTTGAAACCCAGGACCTGCGCATCGCCGATTTCGCCGAAACCGAAGGCCGGGCGGTGGTGATTGCGGTGAACAAGTGGGACATGGAAGATGAAAAGCAGGACAAGCTGAAGGCTGTGCGCGAGATGTTTGACAAGTCGCTGCCGCAGTTGCGCGGGGCACCTTTGGTGACGGTTTCGGCTTTGACCGGGCGGGGCCTTGACCGGCTGCAACTGGCGATCCGGCGCGCGCATGAGGTTTGGAACCGCCGGGTTCCCACCGCGCGGCTGAACCAGTGGCTGGCAGTGATGACCACGGCGCATCCGCCACCGGCCCCGGGCGGGCGGCGCATCAAGCTGCGCTATATCACTCAGGTGAAAACCCGGCCCCCGGGTTTCATCGTGATGTGTGCCCATGCCGACAAGCTGCCGGAAAGCTATTCGCGCTATCTGGTGCATGGCTTGCGGGAAAACTTCGACATGCCGGGCACCCCGATCCGGCTGACCTTCCGCTCCCAATCCGACAAGAACCCGTTCAAGGACCGCAAGCGGACCGCGCCATCCAAGCTGCGCAAACATACCGACGGGCGGGCGCGGGAGTGAGGCAAGGCGGGGGGCTTCGCGCCCCCCGCACCCCCTGCGGAGTATTTTCGCGAAAAACAAGCCCGGGGCGCAGGGTCAGTCCGCCAATGTAACCAGCGCATGGCGTTTTTTCCCGGCAGTGAGTTTGATGGTCTGGCGCAGGCGCGCGGCATCGAGCACCAGACCGGCATCGTCGAGCGGCGCATCATCGAGCCGTGCGCCACCCTCGGCGATCAGACGCCTGGCATCTTTGCCCGACTTGGCCAGGCCGGTCCGCAGGATCAGCTGCACCACTGAAATGCCCGCACCGACCTCGGCCATTGTCAGCGCCAGTGTCGGCAGATCGTCACCCACCCCGCCCTGTTCGAACACGGCGCGGGCGGTGGCTGCGGCGGTTTCAGCCGCCGCATTGCCATGCAGCAGCCGGGTCACCTCGTTGGCCAGCACGATCTTGGCCCCGTTGATCTCGGACCCCTCCAGCGCCGCCAGCCGGTCGCATTCCTCCAGCGGCAGTTCGGTGTAAAGCTTGAGGAACCGACCGACATCGGCATCGGTGGTGTTGCGCCAGAATTGCCAGAACTCGTAGGGGCTCAGCATATCGGCATTCAGCCAGACCGCACCGCCCTGTGATTTGCCCATCTTGCGGCCATCCGATGTGGTCAGCAGCGGCGTGGTCAGGCCGAAGATTTCATCGTCCAGTACCCGGCGGGTCAGATCGATGCCGTTGATGATGTTACCCCACTGATCCGAGCCGCCCATCTGCAACCGGCAGCCATAGCGGCGGTTCAGTTCCAGAAAGTCATAGGCCTGCAGGATCATGTAGTTGAATTCGAGAAATGACAGCGACTGTTCACGGTCGAGCCGGGATTTCACCGATTCAAACGCCAGCATCCGGTTGACCGAAAAGTGCCGCCCGATGTCGCGCAGGAAATCGAGATAGTTCAGCCGATCCAGCCATTCGGCATTGTTGAGCATCAGCGCATCGGTCGGGCCATCGCCATAGCGCAGGTAGCGGCCAAACACCTGCTGCATGCCCGCAATGTTCTCATCGATTTTCGCAGCGGTCAGCAGCGGCCGTTCTTCGGCACGGAATGAGGGATCACCCACCTTGGTGGTGCCGCCGCCCATCAGGGTGATCGGTTTGCCCCCCGATTTCTGCAACCAGCGCAGCAGCATGATGTTCAGCAGGTGGCCGACATGCAGGCTGGACGCCGTGGCGTCATAGCCGATATAGGCCGGCACCACGCCGCGGGCCAAAGCCTGATCCAGCGCTTGCAGATCGGTGCAATCGGCCAGAAACCCGCGGGCGATGATGGTGTGCAGGAATTCGGATTTCGGGTGGTAGGTCATCGCGGATCGGTCCATGTTCTAGGCAGGTTTCGGGCAGCCGGGTGAAGCGTCTCTATAGAAGGCGCGGGGGGCAAGGGAAAGACCATGTTGAAATCCGCAGCGAAGGGCGGGGCAAAAGCCGGGCCGGTCTGGGCCTTGGGCTCGATGTCGGGCACCTCGCTGGACGGCGTCGATGCCGCGATGGTGCAGACCGATGGTGAGCGGATCAACGCGTTTGGCGACAGTGGCTATCGGCCCTATCTGCCGGAAGAGCGCGCGGTGATCCGGGCGGCCTTTGGCTGCTGGCCGGGGGACACGGGCGTGGCGGCGGCGGCTGACGTGGTGGAAATGGCGCATGTGCAGCTGTTGGCGGGATTTGCCGGGGCTGAAGTTGTAGGGTTTCACGGTCAGACCCTGGCGCATGACCCGCAGGGGCGCGGCACCCATCAATGCGGCGATGGCGGGGTGCTGGCCGAGGTGCTGGGGCTGCCGGTGGTGTGGGATTTTCGCACCGCTGATGTGGCACTGGGCGGGCAGGGTGCTCCGCTGGTGCCGTTTTTCCACTTTGCCTGTGCGCAGTGGATCGGAGCCACCGCCCCGGTGGTGTTCCTGAACCTTGGCGGTGTCGGCAATCTGACCTGGGTTGATCCGCGCTGCGACCGGGCCGAAGACCCCGGTGCCTGTCTGGCGTTTGACACCGGCCCCGCCAATGCCCCGATCAATGATCTGATGCTGGCGCGGTTTGGTCTGGCACAGGATCAGGCTGGTGCTTTGGCGGCGCAAGGTGTCGCCGATGCGGCGGTGTTGGCGGAGTTTGACCGCCACCCCTGGTTCTGGCGGATACCGCCGAAGTCGCTGGATCGCGGCGATTTCGGCTGGCTGGGTGCGGCGGTGGCGCATCTGCCCGATGCCGATGCCGCAGCGACCCTGACCGCAGCGGCGGCCTTGGCGGTGGCGCGGGGGGCAGAGCATTTCCCCACCCCACCGTCGCAGGTACTGGTCTGCGGCGGCGGGCGGCACAACGCCACCCTGATGGCGCGGCTGGCGGCTGTGTTACCCTGCCCGGTGGCACCGGTCGAGGCGGTGGGGCTGAATGGCGATATGCTGGAGGCGCAGGCCTTTGGCTATCTGGCGGTGCGGGTGCTGCGCGGGTTGCCGACCTCGGGGCCGAGGACGACCGGGGTTTCGGCGGCAGTAGGCGGCGGCAAGGTCAGCCGGCCGGGGGCGCGTGATGTGCCAGTCTGACGGCCGGAATGTCGGGGCACCCCGTTCCAGCGGAGTGCGCCAATCCAATCTCATTCCGGTTTCGTCTGATGCCGACGTTGAAACGGCAGAAACGCGAAGCCCAAGAAGTGCCAGAATTTCCGGGCTTCCGAAGGGGCCTTTTGCGGCGGCGCAAAGTGGGCGTAATAGGCGTCCTCGTTTTTCAGATCGGCGAGCAGTTTGCCTTGGTCGAGCGACAGGATGTTCTGGGTGGAGAGCATGATCCGGGGTCCTTCTCACGGTGCCATGATTGGCTTGATGAGATCAGATTGCGCCCGGGCGGTGCTTTATGTCCTGAAGCGGCGGATTAAATGGTGTGAAATGTTCCAAAGGCCGGTTTAGGTCTCGGCCATCCCCGCCAGCCGCAGTCCTTCCAGAATGGCGGCGCAGCGCGAGGGGTCCTGTTGCGGCTGCCCGGCCCAGATGCTTGCGATGGTGACCTCCGGGCCGAGCTTGCGGAACGCGGCGAGAAACCTTCGCGCTTCGTCCATCCGGCCAAGATGGGCATTGGCCGCGATCAGCATCCAGTAGGTGCAGTGATAGTTCGGGCTCAGCGCCAGCGAGCGGGCGGCCCAGACCAGTGCTTCAGGGTAATCGCCGAGGACCATCTGACCATGCGCGATTCCGGTCAGGGAGATATGGGCGCCCGGATCGCGGGGACTGAGCCGGATCGCCCGGTGAAAATACGCCAGCGAGTCCGCGATATTGCCGCAATGCAGATGCGCGATGCCCGCCCGGCTGACCACCAGCAGGTCATTGGGGTTGGTTTCAACCGCTGACATGATGGCCGCCATCGCCCAATCATAGTCCTTGGTGTTGTGGAGCAAGACCATACTGCAATGCGCAATCACGGTCGCATCCCCCGCCGCCCGCTCAAGGCCGCGACGCGCCAGCGCGGCGCATTCCTGCCTGTCGTCGCGGCCGATCGCCGGATAGGCCATCATACCGCGATGGCCGAGCGCAAAAGTGGCGAGGGCCAGGAAGATCGGATTGTCCGGC